>CAIRNV010000001.1 GCA_903880005.1 uncultured Verrucomicrobiota bacterium
CACGCTCCTCGGTGGCCGCCCATGGCATCGGCCGCTGTCGGAATCGGCTTGGAGGAGAATCGCGCGCGGACACGCGGAGACGCGGAGTTGTGAGCAAGAACTCCGCGTCCCTGCGTCTCTGCGGGCGGATCAACCTCATGCACCGGGAGACGTTCCCCGGTGGCTGCCCATGGGATCGGCCGCCGTGGGAATTGGCTGGGGGAGGCAATCGCCTGCGGAGACGCGGAGGTACGAGCAAGAACTCTGCGTCTCTGCGCCTCAGCGGGCGGATCATCCTCATGCACCGGGAGACCCCGAGTCGCCGCGTCAGCAGGAGGAACTCTCTCGATCTACAACCCTGCGAATCACGGCTGGCTGCGTCCCAACACGCCCTCGTAACGGATGGGCATGAACAGCGGCTTGAGCACCCACGCGGCTGCCTTCCTCGTGTCCTCGTGTCCTTGTGTAAGCCATTCCCAGCTTCCTGACTCACGGGAACGCCGAACGAGACGCTGTTTTTTGATCACACGAAGATCAGGGACAAGGCAGGCCTTGGTTGATCGGGCCAGCGAAACCCGCCCGGGCGGCCAAGCGGCGGTTTCATGGGTAGCCACGAAGCCACGAAGAGATCCTGCTGGTTCCACCCTCGGGCGGCGCCGCGTGAGGCGAGAACCGGGCACTCAAGATGAGGTTGCCTCGATGTGATACATGCAGCAGGCACTTGCATGCAAGTGCCGACGTATTGCATCGTTCAATCATGGCTGACACCCACGATTCCAGGCTCCAACCGCTGCTCCGTCGCCAAGCGGTCATCCGGACCCGTGATCTGGCCCGCCTCGGGGTGCCGCGCGCCGCGCTCGAAGCGCCGCTGGCCGACGGAACGATCTCCCGCCTCAGTCACGGGGTCTATGCCGTCACCGGACACGACGTGTCCGAACACCACAGCCTGGCCCAAGTTGCCGTGCGGGTGCCGCGGGGGGTCGTCTGCCTGCTTTCCGCCCTGGTGTTTCACGAGCTAACCACCCAGACCCCCCACGAGGTTTGGCTGGCCATCGACCGCAAAGCGCGCTCGCCAGCGGAAGGGTACCCACCGCTCCGTGTCGTGCGCTTTGGGGGCGAGTCGCTGTTGGTCGGGACCGCCGTCCACACCATCGACGGAGTGCCGGTGCGCATCACCACCCCCGCCAAGACCGTCGCCGACTGCTTCAAATACCGGAACAAGATCGGTATCGGCATCGCCGTCGAGGCACTGCGCGACGGCTGGACTCGACGCCGATTCAGCATGGATGAGATCTGGGCCATGGCCCGGGTTTGTCGCATGGAGAAGACCATTCGCCCCTACGTGGAGTCGCTCGCATGAAGTCTTCCAATCCCGCTGCGTCGGTGCGCCACCGTCTGCTCACGCTGGCACAGTCGAAGGGATGGGAATTCAACCGCTTCCTCGCACGCTATGGGGTGGAGCGGGTCATCTGCCGGTTGGCAGCCTCGCCCCACGGCGAGCGCTTCCTGCTCAAAGGGGCCATGCTGTTCACGGTGTGGGAGGGTTCGCCGCATCGGGCCACCCGAGACTTGGACCTGCTGGGTCTTCGTCGGGGTTCCCTTGAGGACCTGGTCGCGCTCTTCCATGAAGTCATTGCCACGCCGGTTGAACCGGATGGCCTTGTCTTCGGGCAAGTGACCGCCGAACCGATCCGGGCCGCCATGGAGGCGGGAGGCATCCGGGTCGTCCTTCGCGCGCAATTGGCAGGAGCACGCATCCCGGTGCAGGTCGATGTCGGCTTCGGCGACGCCACCGTGCCGCCCCCGGTGGAGGTGGAGTTCCCGACGCTCCTGAACACGACCAAGCCGAAGCTGCGGGCTTATCCACCGGAAACCGTGATCGCGGAGAAGCTGGAGGCCATGGTGCGCCTGGGGCTCGCCAACAGCCGAATGAAGGTAACCGTCCGGCGGAACCGTTGATGCCCGGCTCTCGGCCGGGTACGGGTGAGCCGATTCGTTGCGCTGGATGGACCGGGGCGGCCGCCGACGGCTTCCCCGGGTGGGCTGACGCCCGGATCAGTCCGGCGGGACCGCAGCCCCGGCGGCCCGGGCCCGGGCGTCTCGCCAGCCTCGGGGCGTCAGATCCCAGATGTCCTTCTGGGGATGCCGTCCCAGTCGAGGGATGATGTCGCAGAGGTATCCGTAGGGTTCCACGCCCAGGCGACGACAGCTCCCCATCAGGGTGAGGAGGTTCGCCGCCCGCTCGCCCCCGACCTCCTGCCCCACGTGCAGCCAGTTGCGTCGTCCCATCACCACGCTCCGCAGCGCGTGCTCGATCGAGTTGTTGTCCAGCTCCGCCTCCGGCACCTCCAGGTACCGCATCATCGCCGGCCACTGGCCCTCGGCGTAGGACATCGCCTTCGCAAACGGCGTCTTGGGTGGCCTCTGTTTGGCGAACAGCCTCAGCAGTTCCCCGAGATTCTCCATCACCGGCCGGGATGCCTCCCGCCGCGCTCGCAACAGGCCTTCCCGGTCCAGCTTCTCCTCCTTGGCCCTGCGCTCGACCCGGTAGAGCTGCTGGATCAAGGCCAGCAACTGGTCGCATGCCACCGGCGCATCCTCGCGAGCCTCGAAGATCTTCCTCCGGATGTGCGCCATGCAGGCGATG
>CAIRNV010000002.1 GCA_903880005.1 uncultured Verrucomicrobiota bacterium
CGATGTCCCCCTGCCCCGGCGTCCGCCGCATCCGTTCCCGCCTTGAAGTCGAGCTGCACCCACCAACGGCCCGTGCTCGCCAGCAAGGACTTCACCGCCGGGGACACCGCCTGCTCCATCCACCACGCGTTGGTGCCCGCCACCACCGACGCGCCCACGCGCCCGGAGGGATGCACGTTGCGGAACGGGCTCTGCGCGTCGGTCGTCACCGCGATCAACCCCTCGTACATCCACGGCGGCACGAGCACGCCCTTGCTGCCCCCCGCCGCCGGCGCCTGCATCTCCAGGTCGCCGTCCATCCCCTCCACCGGGCGCAACACCGCCGACGGCCCCGGCTTGCCCAAGGCTTCCAGCCGACGCGACAGCTCGGACACCCGCCATGCGTGCGCGCGCCACTTGGGCAACGCCTCGGCCGGCGGCGCCACCGACGCCATCGAACGGACCCGTTGCTTCTGCTCGGACCCCGGGAACGCAAACCGCGTGCTCTCCAGGATCCCGTAAAGCGCGTAGTAATCGGACAAGGGCACCGGGTCGTACTTGTGCGCATGGCAGCGCGCGCAACCCAGCGTCAGCCCCAACACCCCCTGCCCGATCGTGTCGATCGCGTCCTGCAACGTCAGGTGATGGTAGTTCTCCGAGTCGAACCCAAACCGTCGCGAGACGGCGAGGAAGCCCGTGGCGGCGACCCGTTCCCCGTGCAAGGCAGGGTCCCCTTGGAGCGCGAGGATGTCGCCGGCCACCTGCTCCCGCACGAACGCGTCGTAAGGCTTGTCCGCGTTGAACGCGCGGATCACATAGTCGCGGTAGCGCCACGCCACCGGCACCGGGTAGTCCGCCGTCTCGCCCGCCGTGTCCGCGTACCGCGCCACGTCCAGCCAATGCCGTCCCCACCGCTCGCCGTAGGCCTCCGACGCGAGCAACCGTTCCACGACCCGTTCATGGGCCTCCGGGGCCATGTCCTGCTCGAAGGCGTCCGCCTCGTCCGCCGTGGGGGGCAAGCCCGTCAGGTCCAGCGTCACGCGCCGCAGCCACGCCCGCCGACCCGCCTCCGCCGCCGGCTTGGCGCCCTCCGCCTCCATCCTCGCCAGGACGAAACGGTCCACGCTCGTCCGGCACCACGAGCCGTCGCGAACCACCGGGATGGCCGGCGCGCGCACCGGCTGGAACGACCAATGCGCCGTCGCGGCATCGGCCCCGTTCAACGCCATGGACGCCAACCCGGCAACCCACCCAGCCATGCACGCTCGCCAGTCCATCGGGAAATCGCGACGACGCTGCCACCCGGGGCGTCCCGGCGGAAGCCTTGGTTTCGGCTTCGTCATGCCAACGTCGCCCATCGCCCGGCGCCCCTGCTACTTCCCAAACAGCATCCGCTTCTCAAAGACCACGCCCTTCTCACGCCCCGCCAACTGCGCCTCCAAGGACTCATGCCGGCGCACGATGAATCGATGCATCGAATGCACCGGCCGAAACGGGTCGTCGATGCGCGGCTCCGGCCCATCAGCGTCCCACGTCTCCTTCACCGCCTCCCCGAACCGGCCCCGCCGGTAGTCGCTCTCCTCCAAGACCGTCGGACGCACCAAGGCCGCCAGTTCACGCACCTCCGCCCGCAGCCGCGCCGGCACGAACAACTCCCGGACGATCCGCTCCATCTCCGCCCGGTACACCCGTCGGAAGGACTCCACCCCAAACAACCGCTCCAGCAACCGGTGGTCCGCCACCCACGGCCTCTCGATGCTCGCACGCTCCCGGTCGCGCACCGTCCCCACCAGCGGGAACTCCCCCCACGCCTGGTCCAGGTCCCACGGCACCAAGCCAAACCGCCCGCGCGGGCCGTCCAGGTACATCATGAAGTTCTGCCCGTTGAACAGGAACCCGTCATAGCTCGCGATCGCCGACGTCACCGCCACGAATCGCGCCACCTCCTCCAGGTCGAAGAACTCCGCCGCCCGGGCCCCAAACTCCGCGTCCGTCGAGCCCGTCACGAACCGCGCCGCCTCCATGAGCCGCGCCTTGTGGGCATCCGAGACCCGCACCTTGGGGTCGTAGATCCCCTCATAGGCCGACCAGTTCGTCCCGAGGTCCTTGAACAGCTCGTACGTCACCGGCTTGAACAACGCCGCATCCCGGCCCCGGAACCACTCCGCCATCCAGCCCTCGTCGAGGTTCTCCACCAACACGTACAGGCCCAAGGGCCGGCGCCGGTACCGTTCCCCGATCCCCAGTCGCACCCGTGCATAGGCCGTCCGTGGCGCCGGCACCCCGGCCTCCCGGTACATCCGGTATCCCATGGCGTCGCTCATCGACGAAAAGTCCGACACCAGGTTGTTCAGGTTGAGCACCGCGCTCCCCGCAAGGGCCCGCCCGGGATGACCCCGCCCCAGGTCCACCTTGAACGGCTTCTTCAGCGCCGTGAACGAGTTCAGGAACGTGCCGTTGCCCTTCAACCGCACCGACACGTCGTCGAACGACACCCCGCCCACCGTCACCCGCCCCTTCGACCACGGCTGCCCCAACCCCATGACCCCGGCCAACCCGTTCCTCGGGGCCGCGTCGTTGCGCAACGGAAACTTCCCGTCCGGCGCGTTGAAATCCACCGAGGGCTTGTGACCGGTGGGCTGCAAGGCGCGCCACTCGTCCTCGCTGAACGCCAGGTCCACCCGCCACACGTTCGTGCGCACGAAGAACGCCGCCCGGTCGCCGACCCGCGACGCATCCAACGATGGACCCGGCCAACGATCCTCGGGCTCCTCACCGGCCGGCGTGCCCGGCGGCGGCCAGGGACGATCCGTGGGCGCGACCCCCTCCGTCTTGGCCGACTGGTTCTCGGCAAACCACAGGGACACGCGGCCCGTGTGCCACAACACCACGCCCGCCAAGGCGGCCAGGAGCACCAACGCCACCAAGCCGCCCACCAAGCCCAGGCACCCCATCCACCAGCGCCGCCACCGCGGGCGACGCGCCTTGACCTCTTCGCCTTCCTGCAACCTCACGGACACAAATTGGCCACCTCGCCGCCCCGGGGTCGATACCGCAATCCAAGCCCCCACGCCCGACGGCTCACTCCTCCGCCACGCGAAACCATCCTCGATCCGTGGCCATCGGCAGGCGCCACTCGCCCGACCAACCACCAAACATCGACGCCCCCACCCCCATCCACGGCCCGTCCACGTCGTCCGCCTTCTCCAACCGGTAGCGGCGGCCTGGCTCGGAGGGCCATTCGAGGCGCAAGGCCCCGGGCCCGTCCCGTTGCACGCGCGCCTCAAAGGGGCGATCGGACGTCGTCGGCGACGTGCCCATCCATGCCTCCACCGCGTTGGCCAAGCCGTCCGCGTCCGGGTCGCCGGCCCCCGTCTCCGCCAAGCCACCGAAAGCACCCAACTCCCATCCGTCGTCCAGTCCGTCGGCGTCGGCGTCCTCGATGGGGATCCCGGTCACCTCCAACCCGGCCTCGATGAGCTGGCCGGTCGAGGCCGCCGCTTCATCCGTGATGGCGAGCGTCCACGTCCCTCGCGAAGACTCGAAGACATGCCGCCGCGACGAGTACCACCATTCGTCGATCTGGGCGGACGTCATCGTGCCGCATCGTTGCAGGACGCTCCAGGTGCCGCGAGGCGAGCGAAGGGTGACGCGAAGGTCCCCCATGCGGGGATGGGTGGCCCGGAGGCGCACGCGCACGACGTCCACGGACAACGTCTCGGGGACATCCAGGGCGACCTCGGCTGACTGGAGCCGGACGGCGACGCGGCCGGAGGGTTGGGCGGCAAGGGCGGCGCGCAGGGCGTTGCCATCGTTGCGCCCCACGGTGACGGCCGGGATCCGCGCGGCGTCCGTGCCCAGCATCACCGCCCGTCCATTGCCGACGTCCGAGTTGATGATCACCACGGCGGCCGCCTCGGATTGGCCCGCGATCCGCACCAGGTCCGGGTAGTCCAACGCGCCCCGCTGGAGCAGGAGGCACGCCCCGGGCGCCTTGAAAGGCACCGAGCCGTTGCCGCCGTCGGCCCACGGCATCGGACCCAGGCCGCCGTCCGGATGCATGCCCGCGCCACCACACGCGGGCAGGGACAACGCCGGCGTCGTGCCCGTGGTCTCAACCCGCAGGCCGTCGTCGGGAATGGCCACGTTGGGCGAGCGCGCGACCCGGGCGACCGCCCGGGCGTCGGACGCACGGCCGAATCGCGGCAGCAGCGCCCATCGCAACAACAGCCCCGGGTCCGGCGTCCCGTGTCCCACGTTGTGGCTGATCACCAGTCCCGCCGCGTTGGTGGACCGGTCGGGATCCAACGGGTCCGTCGGACGCGACGCCACGGCCAGCAGGCGCTGCAGGTCGTGCACCGAGAGCCCCGGCTGCACGTCCAGGCACAGGGCGACCAACCCCGTTATGTGCGGCGTCGCGAACGACGTCCCCGTCCACATCGTCGAACCGTAGAGGTATTGGCTCAGCTCGGCCCCGGCCATCGCCACGGTGTTCGCACCCGCGTCCCCCACGGGGTCCAGGGTGAACAATTGCGAGCCTTCCGACACCTCCCCACCCGCCGCCGCCACCAGGACGCACGCCCCGGGGGCCGAGTAGCTCGCGACCGTCCCGTCCCGTCGCAGGCCCGCCACGACGATGGCCCCGGGTGCATTCGCAAAGGCATCGAGGTTCGCGTCGCCCACGCCCCGCGACCCAAACAAGCTCTTGGACCGCGTGTTGCCGGCCGAACGCACCATGGGGATCCCAAGGCCGCCGCGTGCGACATGGAGCGCGTTGGACAACGCCACGACCTCGACCGGCGTCGCATAGAGGAAGTCGAGGTCCGCGTTGGCCCACGAATGGTTTTGCACCCACGCCCGGTCCGTCGCGTGGCCGAACGCCCGCGCGAGCTGCTCCGTCTCGGGGAGGTTGCCCGACGCGTCGAAGATCACCTGCTCCGTCCAACGCACGCCCGGGGCCGATCCGGAGATGCCAACGCCATTGCCGCCCCGTGCCGCAACCAGTCCCGCCGTTGCCGTCCCGTGAAACTGGGACCGCGTCATGTGGGCGCCGTTCGTCGCCAGCGTGAACCAGTTCCGGGCCAACCCGCCCTCGTACCCCTCGCGCAGGTCCGGGTGGGTGGCGTCGGCCCCGTTGTCATACAGCGACACGACGATGCCCCCGCCCCGCGTCCGCCCCCACGCCGCACGAAGCGCCATCGCCGACGAGGCCGGCGTCGGCCCCATGGCCCCCTGCCCCGGGTCGATGGACCATTGCCGCCCGAAGTACGGATCATTGGGCGCCGCCGCCCAGTCGGACTGCACCGTCGCGTTGAATCGCCGGCGGGACACCGACGCCACCCACACGTCGGGATCGGCAGCCAGCACGTCCGCCACCTCCAGCGCCTCGCGGGCCGAGGCCGCCTCGAACACGGCGGCCGTTGCATCGAGTTCGCGCACCCGCGAGAGCCCGTGCCGGGCGGCCACGCGAGCCAGCGATTCCATCGAGCCAGCCCGCAGCATCAACGACCGCCCGAACTCCACCCGATGGGCGGTGCCCGGCTCCAGGGCAACGTCCGGATCGCCGGGCAGAACCTCGTATCCCCTCAATCGATGTTCCTTCATCCGCCACGTGCCGCGCGCCTCGCCGGCCCGGGCCAAGAGGACCGACGCCATCCCGAAGGCCATGAGGATGCCCAACCACGGGGGCAACGGCCGCAGCCATGCCCACGGGAACCGCGACGACGACCGGGAGGGACCTTTCATGGGCCACGATTCACGGGCGTTGCGGCGAGGCATCGCCCGGGGCGCGAGCATGGCCCATGTCGATCATCCAATCCTCGAACCGCGCCAGCCATCGACCCGCCGGCCGGCTCGGGTTCCCACGCACGCCAAAGCCGTGCCCGCCCGAGGCAAACACATGCAACTCGGCCGGCACCCCGGCCCGGCGATACCGCAGGTAAGCCTCCGCCAACCCCTCGCCGATGTCCTGCCGATCGTCCTGCGCGCACGCCAGGAACGCCGGCGCCGCATTCGTGGTCGGCTGGATGTCGCCCGATCGGCCCGGGTACACGAGCCCGATGAAGTCCGGGCGCGAGTCCATGCGTTCAATCGGGTCCGGCGAGTCGGCGAGGCCGGGATCCGCCGCCGCGCTCGCCTGCCACGCCAGCTCGCCCCCCGCCGAGAATCCCAGCGCGCCCACCCGCCTCGGGTCGATGCCCCACTCGCCGGCCCGCGCACGAACGACGCGGATGGCGCGCCGCGCATCCGCCAAGGCATGATCCCGGATTCGGTAGGGCGAGTTCGTCTCCCGGGCGAGGCGGTACTTGAGGACGAACGCCGCCGTCCCACGGGCCGCCAGCCACCGCGCCGCGTTGTGCCCCTCGTGGTCCATCCACAACTCCCGATGCCCGCCGCCGGGAATCACCACCACGGCGGAACCATCACCCTTCACAGGGAACCACGGCGTGATCGAAGGCCGGTGCACGCCCGAAACCACGTGCTCGCCGGCTGCGGTCACCCGCACGCGCTCGGGCTCCTGGCGCCCCTCGGAACCCGGAGCCGCCGGGGACCACAGCACGATCTCCGGGGCGGCCTTGGGCTCGGCCGCATCGAATCGCGGCAAACCGCCGATGAGCCACACCACGGTCATGCCAAGGAACCGCCAAGGATTGCGCGCCGCCATGCCGCAGATTTCCCCCCAAGGTCACCCCGTTGCAACCCGGGCTTTTGGAAACACCTGCCGGGCCACGATCCCTCCACGCGGTCACGTTCCAGGTAGCGAATCGTCCTTCGGCGCCGCCGCTTTGCCCCGGACGCTGACCAGCATGCGCAACACGTCGAACCAGAAGGGTGCGCCCAGGCTCATGGCGGCGGCCGTGATGACGATGCCCAAGAACTTCGACGCCAAAAACGGCCCGTCGCACTTCCATGTCTCGCCCTGCCATCCCAGCGGCAGAGGCACCCCCTCCAGGGCAGCCCTCAACCGTTCCGCCGAGGTTGGCCCTGACGTCCCGGCCGGGTTGGCCCCGGGGGCCCCTGGCCGGTCTTCCGCCACGACGCCCTCGGCGGCCTGGTTCAACGCGGCGCGCAGGCTGGCGTTCGTCCACACCGCACGGCTGATGTGGAACAAGTCCGCGTTGGTCGCGCACGCAACGACGAATGCAATGATCCCAAGGGAGCGGGCCACGCGACGCCGGTACCAGCCGCCCACGCGATCCATGACATGGTCGAAGTGCTCGATGATTCGGCCGCGAAACGCCTGGATGTCGCCCTTGGAGCGCTCGGTGATCTCAAGGAGCGCCACGAGGATGGGCCGGGCGGGATCGTCTTTGGAGAGGGCCGCCAAGCGCTGCCGAATGTCCTGGAGCGTCGCCACCACCCCTCCGGAGGTCGAAGCAAGCTCATGGATCAGCGCGTCGGCGAAGACCGTGCCGTGGATGGCGGAAGGCGGGTTCTTGAAGACGTCGCCGTCCATGGCGAGCGACGCGACCAAGGGATGCCGCAGGACCCGGGTGCACAGGGCGTCCGCTTGGCCAGGCGTCCTCAGGAGGTTTTGGAGGCCATCGAGCAGGCAGCGCCCGCGCATGCGGGTCTCCTTGGCGATGGCCTCTTGGATGGCGGAGCACACGATGCTCAGGAACGCGATGATCAGGCACACCGCGATGCAGCTTTCGATCAAGGGCATGTCAGGGAGGGGTTGGCGATGGATGGGACGGGACTTGGACACGGAACGTCGAGGGCGACTCAAGCCGAACGGCGACGCCGTCCGTGGTGGCATCGTTCCGAAGGGCTTGTCGCACCCCCGCGTTGAAGACCATGGCAACGCTTCCCCGCGATGGATTCAATCGCGAAAAGGCCGTGGGCCGGATCAACGCGGGCCCGGCGGCACGGCCTCGTGGAGGAAGCGCGTCATGGTGTCCCTCAGGTGCACGGCGGTGCCCTCGCCCTCGCTGATGGAATGCGAACGATTGGGATAGGCCATCATCTGGAAGGGCTTCTTGTGCCGGATGAGGGTGTCGATGAGTTCCTCGAAGCCTTGGTAATGGCAGTTGTCGTCGCCCGTGCCGTGGATGAGGAGGAGGCGTCCCTGGAGTTGATGGGCAAGGTGGACGGGCGAGCCCGCACGATAGGCGTCGGCATGTTCTGAGGGCAGGCCCATGTAGCGCTCCTGGTAGATGGTGTCGTACTGGCGCATGTCCGGGACGGCGGCGACGGAGATGCCGGCGTGGTACAGTCCCGGGTGGCGAAACAAGGCGTTGAGGGTCATCGAGCCACCGCCGCTCCAGCCCCAGATGGCCACCCTCCCGGCGTCTAGTTCCGGGCTCGTGGACAGGAGGTGGCGGAGGGCGTCCGCTTGGTCTTGGGAGGCCAGCACGCCCACCTTGTGATGGATGGACTTGGCCCATTCCCGCCCTCGCGGCGCGGCGGTACCGCGGTTGTCGAAGCTGACCACCACGTAGCCCTGCTGCGCGAGCATGAGGTGCCACAGGAGGTTCTTGCCACCCCACGCGTCGCGGACGGTCGAGCCGGCCGGCTCGCCATAGACGTGGACCAGTACGGGCAACTTGCGGCCGGGCTCGGCACGGGGCGGGTCGATGCGCCAGCCGTCGATCTCGACGTTGGTGGCGGCCCGGACGCGGACGAACCGGGCCTTGGGCATGTCGAGCGCGGCAAGCTTTTCCTTGAGCGCCTGGTTGTCCTGGAGGACGCGCACCGTCTTGTGGTCCGGCAGGGACACCAGCTCGGTGACCGGCGGCTGGAGGAACGAGGAGAACGTGTGGAACGCCCAATGGCCGTCTGGGGAGACGACGTAGGCGTGGGATCCCCCGGCGTCCTTCGGCGTGACGCGCTGGAGGTGGTGCCCGTCGAGCCCCACCCGATACAGATGCCGCTGCGTGGGGTTGCCGGGGCTGGCCATGAAGTAAACCTGCTTCCCCGGCTCATCGACGTGGACCAGGTCGGTGACGTCGAAGTCGCCCTTCGTCACGACGCGCGACTTGCCATCCTCGGCATGGGCGAGGTGGAGGTGTCGCCATCCGTCGCGTTGGGACCAGAAGAGGAATCGCTTTCCATCCTTGAGCCACGTGGGCCGATGGTCCGAATCCACCCAGGCATCGTCGCGGTCCATGAGGAACTCGGTGGCCGCGCCCGTGGAGGGGTTGCCGAGGAACATCCGGTTCGTGTCTTGCCTCCGGTTGAGCTGCTGCAAGAAGAGTTGGGGGGAACCCTTGGGCCATTGGAGGTCGAAGATGTAGTGCTCGCGAGGGTCCCCGGGCACGGTCAGCCATCGGACGTCGCGCGAGGCCAGATCGAAGACCCCGACGCGGCACGCGGGGTTGAGGTCGCCCGTCTTGGGATACGGGATCCATTGCACCTTGGGATAGAGGCCGTCGGTGTTGTTGACGAGCGGCACCTCGCGCACGCCGGACGTGTCGAGTTGCCAGAACGCGATGCGCGTGCCGTCCGGCGACCATCGGAAGCCGTCGCGCAGTCCAAACTCCTCCTCGTACACCCAGTCGAACGTGCCGTGGATCATGCCCGGAGCCGGGTTCGTCGCGAGGGCCGTGATGGCATGGGTCCTCAGGTCCTCGACGAACACGTTGCGGTCGCGCACGTAGGCCACCCGCGTCCCGTCCGGGGAGAACTTGGCGAACATCAAGCTGGAGGGCGGCGCGTCACCGCCCAGGCGGGACAGCTCGCGGCTGGAACGGTCGAGGACCCAGTAGTCGCCCCGGGTGTTGGCGCGCCACACGCGCCGCGACTGGGTGAAGACCAGCAGGCGCGAGCGGTCTTGCGACCATGCGTGGTCCTCGATCACGAGCGGCGTGGATTGGCCCGGCGGGATGAGGTCCCGGGACGGCACGAGGACCTCCGTGGATCCGGACGCGGGGTCGTGCCGAACGAGGTCCTTGCCGGGGCCGTTTTCGCGGGCGGGTTCCAGCGTGGTATAAAACGGCTCGTCGGGCATCCAATGCCCGTCGAAGCCCTCGCCGTTGAACTCCCCGGGGTCGAAGATGCGGGCGACGGTGAGCTGGGGTGCGTGGGGCTTCGCGAGTTCGTCTCCCGGCTTGGCATGAAGGCAGGGCGTCCAGGCCATCGCGAGGGCCGTGGCCCAAACGCGGAGTTCATGAAGGGGGCGGTTCATCGGATCCATGGTGCGGATGCAGGTCAACGTGATGCGCGGCGCAGCGTCCCATGGACCGCGTCCCGGTGGCCATCCCCGAAAGCAAGGGCGCGCAAGCCGGCGCGCGAACGGGAAGCGCTGGGGGTTAGGGTTGGCCCGACGGATGACAACCGGCGCGGGCTTGTATATGGGTAGGGGAATGCAAATGAACGAGGCATCGCGGATGGGGACGTGGAGATCGTCCTGGGCGGGCGCAAGCCTGCGCGCGATGGCATGGATGGGTTTGGCGGTGCTGCTGGCCGGCGCCGGGGCGTGGTGGTGGAAGACACGGCAAGGCGGCGCGGTCGAGGGACCCGAGGTGGCACGCGACGCGCTGATCCTGAAGGACGAGCGCCTGTACATGACCAACGCCACCGCGCCGTTCAATGGGGTGGTGGTGGAGCGTTATCCCGATGGCGTGGTGCGGTCCCGGTCGGGCGTGCGGGAGGGCAAGTTGCAAGGGGAATCCCGCGGCTGGTATCCCAACGGCCAGTTGCAGGTGCTGGAGCACTTCGAGGCCGGCATCTCCCATGGCCTTCGGACGAAGTGGCACGAGAACGGGGAACGCCAGTCGGAGGCTTCCATCGTCCAGGGCGTCATCGAGGGCGTCTTCCGTCGTTGGCACCCGGAGGGCGGGTTGGCCGAGGAGATCCCAATGAAGGCGGGGCAGCCCGATGGACTGGCGAAGTCGTTCAATCCGGACGGCAGCCCCAAGGCCGAGGCGGTGCTGAAGTCTGGCCAGGTCGTGACCCAACGTTTCTTCAACGTCGAGAAACCGGCCCCAACCTTGACAACCCCGGGGCCAGGCGGTGCAATGCCCAAATCGGGTCCATGAAGACGAGCACGTTGTTTTTCACCTTGGGGGTCTTGGCCATTGCCCGGCATGCCGCAACGGCTGCACCCAGCTACTCCGTGGATTGGGACGTCGCCACGTCCGGAGGCGGGAGTTCCAGCGGCGGCACGTTTGCCGTTTGGGACGTCGTGGGCCAGGCGGACGCCGGCGAACTCTCCGGCGGCACCTTTTCCCTCAATTCGGGCCAGATGAGCCGACCCGGGCTCGCCGGCTTTCAGACGCGGGTGGTTTCGGGCGGGCGCAGGATTTTCTACAACGGCTCCTCCCTCGACGGGGGCAGCACCGCCGCCAATGCATCGGACGACGCGGCGCTGGCCACCGACAAGTCCGCCCTGCTGCCGGGTGGCACGGCGACCTTCGCCAACGTCACGAGCCATCCCTCGGGCATCACGGGCATCATGATCGACGTGGAGGCCCTGCCCGAGGCGTTGACCGAGGCCGACATCCAGGTGAAGGCCGGCAACAGCCAATCCCCCGGCTCGTGGACGAACGTCGTGTCCCCCACCATCACCCTGCGCCGCGGCGCCGGCAGCGACGGCAGCGACCGCGTCACCTTGGCCTGGCCGGGCGGCGTGCTTCAAAACCAATGGCTGCAAGCCACCATCAAGGCCACGCCCCAGTCCGGGATCGATTCCGATGATGTGTTCTACTTCGGCAGCTCCATCGGCGACGTCGGCGACTCCAACTCGAACTTCGAGGTCAACGCCATCGACGTCACCGCGACGCGCTTGAACGTCGCGTTCTCCCAGGTTCCGGTCACGTCGCCCTACGACATCAACCGCGACGGCTACGTCAACACCACCGATATCACGTCGGTCCGATTGAACCTCAGCGTGATCCCGTCGCGGGCGCTGGTACGTTTGGTGGCGCCCTGATGCGCCCGGTCTCGGCGCTGCAGCCCGCCGGCCTTCGGCGAATGCAAGGCGCGTCCCTGCGAATGGGATGAGCCCTCGACCCGAGCGCCGAGGGCCCGGACCCACTCGCATCGCGCGTCCCTCGCGCCGCGTTCCCTTCCCTGCCCGCTTGCACGACATCGAAGCAGGGATCTCGAATCGCGTTTTTGCTTCCACCGCCGCCGCATGCTGCCGCACGGTCACCCGGCGGTTCGTCCCGGAGTTTCCCACATCACATGAAAGCAAAGATCATCATCACCCCGAAGAAGGCGGTGCTGGATCCCCAAGGCAAGACGGTCCAAGGCGCGCTGGCGCACATGGGCTACGAGGGGATCGGGGCCGTGCACGTGGGCAAGTACATCGAGATTGAACTGCAACCCGGGGCCGCCCCGGCCGACGCGGAGGCGCGGTTGCACGAGGCATGCCGCCGGTTCCTGAGCAACCCGGTCATCGAGGACTACAAGCTCGAGGTCATCGCCTAGCCCACCCCTTCCATGCAGTTCGCCGTCCTTCAATTCCCGGCCAGCAATTGCGACCAAGACTGCGTCCACGCCGTCCGCGTCGCGGGTCACTCGGCGTCCTTGGTTTGGCACAAGGAAACCACCCTCGGCGGGGCTGACGCCGTGATCGTACCCGGCGGCTTCAGCTATGGCGACTACCTGCGCTGCGGGGCCATCGCGCGCTTCAGCCCCGTGATGCAGGCCGTCAAGGCCTTCGCCGAGGCGGGCGGGTTGGTGCTGGGCATTTGCAACGGGTTTCAAATCCTGTGCGAGGCCGGGCTCCTGCCCGGCGCGCTCATTCGCAACCGGGACCTCCAATTCCACTGCGAGCAGGTCTTCCTCCGCACGGCCAACCCTGCCACGCCCTTCACGTCACGCATCCCCGCGGGGCGGATCCTTCGCATCCCGATCGCCCATGGCGAGGGCTGCTACTTCGCGGACGACGCGACGCTCTCGCGGTTGCAGGCACGGGGGCAGGTCCTGTGGCAGTACGCCGACGCGCGGGGCGAGGTCACCGAAGCGGCGAATCCCAACGGCTCCTTGCTCAACATCGCGGGCATCGCCAACGAGGCGTTCAACGTGGCGGGCCTCATGCCCCACCCGGACCGCGCCAGCGAGGACGTCCTGGGCTCGACCGATGGCCGTTGGATCTTCGAGAGCATGGTGGCGGCCCTGGAGGATCGTCGCCGTGCCGTGGCCTGACCGGGGACACGCCGCCGCCATGGCTCGCGCGCGACGCGGCTGGATCCTCTGGGTGCTTCCACTTTGCATCGCCGCGTGCGCTCGCCTTGGTCCCCGCGCGGGGTCCCTGGCCGACGTCTCGGCGACGTTCGTGCGGAGCCACTTCTCGGCGCGGCCGTTGGAGGCCGTTGCATTGGGATGGCACGAGCATGACGGACGATTTGTCGTCCCCACCCTGGCCGAGATCTCGGCTGAGCAAGCACGGCTGAAGGCCTGCCAGGAAACGTTCGCGAGGCTGGACTCCCCCGCGCTCCGCGACGAGGAGCGCCTCGACCTCCAGCTCATGCGCCTCGCCGCGGAGAGGGGCCTATGGGCCATCGAGACCGAGCGCGGTTGGCAACGCAACCCGATGCACTATGCCGGCGCTCTCGACGTCAGCTTCTACCTGCGCCGAGACTTCAAGCCGCTGCGGGAACGCGTCGCCGACATGACGGCCATCCTGCGCCATGCACCCGAGCTGTTTGCCGCCGCACGGGACAACCTGGAACCCGTGCTGCCCCGCCCCTTCGTGGAGACCGGCATCGAGGTCACGCGCGGCACGGCGTCGTTCCTGGGCAACGAGGTCCTGCGTGCCGCGCGGTCGTGCGGCGACCCGGCCGTCCTGGGGGCGTTCGAGAAGGTCAACTCCGTGGCCGTGCGCGAATGCAAGGCCTTCGCGGCATGGCTCGAAGCCGAGCGCCTCCCCAAGGCCACCAACGCCTTCGCCCTCGGCAGGGATGGCTTTGTCCGCATGCTCCGCGCGGAGGGGGTCGAGGATTCCCCCGAGGAAATCCTTGCGGCGGGGATGCGCGAACTATCGGCCGAGCAGAGCCGCTTCGAGGCGGCCGCCCGAGAGATTGACCCATCCTTGCCCGCCGCCGCCGTCTTCAAGGCCATCCAACGCGACCATCCCACCGCGTCCAGCCTGCTGGCGGACACGCGCCGCAACCTGGAGGCCATCCGCGAGTTCGTCGTCTCACGGCGCCTCGTCACCATCCCCAGCGAGGTGCGGGCACGCGTCGAGGAAACGTTGCCCCCCTTCCGCTCCACGAGCTTCGCATCGATGGACACGCCCGGGCCCTTCGAGACCCGCGCCACGGAGGCCTACTACTACGTGACCCCGGTGGAGCCGGAATGGACCGCGCAGCAGGCGGAGGAATGGCTCTCGGCGTTCAACTTCTACACCACCGACGTCGTCAGCATCCACGAGGCGTACCCCGGCCATTACACCCAGTTCCTGGCCCTCAATGCCTCCCGCGCCACCACGGTGCAGAAGGTCTTCCCCAGCTATATCTTCGCGGAAGGCTGGGCTCACTATACCGAGCAAATGGTCCTGGAGGCGGGATTCATGCAACCCAGCGACCCGGCCCGATCCACGGCCGATGAACGCGTCCGCGCGGCCAAGTATCGCCTCGCGCAATCGGACGAGGCCCTGCTCCGGCTTTGTCGGCTGTGCTGTTCCACCCGCATGCATTGCCAAGGGATGACCCTCGACGAAGCCACCCGGTTCTTTCGCGAGCATTGCCACTACGAGGAGAAGCCCGCACGCAGCGAGGCGGTGCGCGGAACCCACGATCCCGGCTACCTGTTCTATACGCTCGGCAAGATGAAGATCCTCGCCCTGCGCGACGAGGTGCGGACGCGGGAAGGCGCACGCTTCGACCTTCGTCGCTTCCACGACGAGCTGCTTTCCCACGGCGCGCCGCCGCCGTCGTTGCTTCGACCGTTCATCCTCCGCGGGCGCTAGTGTCGCGCTTCGTGCACCCATGGCCGTGGAAGCCCGCAGGGCGTTCCCCCGGGCTGCGTCCTTGAACGCATCGGCAATGGCCGATATGAAAAGCGCCATGGACGAGCTGGTGGCCTTGGCGCGCGTGATGTCGGACCCGTTGCGGGTCAGGATCCTGGCGCTGCTCTGCGGCCGCGAGGTCTGTGTCTGTGACCTGTGCGAGGTCCTCGACGCGCGGCAATCCACCTTGTCCACGCACTTGGCGGCCATCCGGCGCCATGGGGTGGCGACGGCGCGACGGGACGGGCGCTGGATGCACTATTCGCTGGCCCCCGAATGGGAATCGCGGGTCCCTGGGTTCCTCGCGTTGTTGGAGGCACGCGCCCGTGCGGCAACGTGGCGAGCCCGGGACGAACGTCGGCTGCTCGCCTGCATCCGGGCCCGCCAACACGCGCCGTGCGCCAACAAGCCACCCGTTGGAATGGGGTCGTCCAAGGGAAGGAGAAGCCTCCATGCGGCGTGAATGGCTCGGCGAGGCGGCCGGCACGTTCCTCCTGGTCTTCCTCGGCACGGGTGCCGTCATGGCGTCGGCAGCCCATCCCGTCGAGGTGCCCCATGGGTGGGTTTCGCTGGCATTCGGGCTGGCGGTGTTTGCGTGCATCGAGGCATTTGGCCCGGTAAGTGGGGCGCACCTGAACCCGGCCGTGACGGTGGGCCTCGCGTTGGCGCATCGGGTGGCATGGCGGACGGTCCCGGGCTACGTGGCCAGCCAATTGCTCGGCGCCGTCATGGCGAGCGGACTCCTCCGTTGGCTGCTGGGCCCCGTCGGCCGCATGGGCGCGACCATGCCGTCCGGCCCGGCCTGGCAAAGCTTCGCGATCGAGCTGGCTTTCACCTTCGTGCTCTTCCTCGTCGTCTTGCGGGTCACCGGCGGTGAGCGCGGCTCCGGTAGCCCTCCTGCCTTGACCATCGGGGCGGTGATCGCCCTCGAGGCACTGGTGGGCGGCCCGGTGTCGGGCGCATCCATGAACCCCGCCCGTTCCTTCGGGCCCGCCGTGGTGTCCGGCCTGTGGTCGTTTCACTGGATTTATTGGGTTGCCCCGTTGCTGGGCGCGGCGCTGGCCGTGCCCGTGGCGCGCTGGATGGCGCGCCCGGCGGGCAATGGGTGAGGTTGGAAGCAAGGGAAGGAATCGACGATGAAGTTGGCTGAATTGAAGCAGGCCTTGTCAGGCATGAAGGAATCCAAGGTCCGCTTCCGCTTGCCCTCGGGCGAGCTGGTGGCGGCGCACGCGCACGTCACGGAGGTCGCCCGGGTGGACAAGCGGTTCGTGGACTGCGGCGGCACCTTCCGGAAGGAATCATGGTGCCGGTTGCAAACCTGGGTGGCGGACGACGTGGAACACCGGCTGACTTCGGCCCGCTTGCTGGCGGCGCTCGACAAGGCGGCCCCGACGCTGGAGGCCGACGGGGACCACCTCGACGTGGACGTGGAGCACGAGGCCGGCCTCGTGAGCCAGTACCCGGTGGGCAGGGTCGTCCCGGGGACGGACGAGGTCGTGCTCGCCCTCGATGCACGACACACGGATTGCCTGGCCAAGGACCGATGCGTGCCCGCCGCCGCCCCGGCGGCATCCATCACGTTTGGACGACGACCGGCCGCATCCGTGCCCGCGCCCCAGCTTCAAAACGGCGGCCTGGTGCTCGTCCTGTGCACGGGCAACTCGTGCCGGAGCCACCTTGCCGAGGGCGTCCTGCGCGCGGCATCCATGGGGCGGTTCCGCGTGGCGAGCGCGGGCAGCCGACCCGCCGGGTACGTTCACCCCATGGCCATCCAGGTCATGGCCGAGGTGGGCATCGACATCTCGGGGCATCGGTCCAAGCACCTCGACGAGTTCCTCCACGAACCCGTCGAGACCGTCATCACGGTGTGCGGCAACGCGGATCAGGCCTGCCCCGTGTTCCCGGGGCAACGGAGGCGTTGGCATTGGCCGTTCGACGACCCAGCCCACGCCCAGGGCACGGAGGAGGAGAGGCTGGCGGTGTTCCGTCGGGTGCGTGACGAGATCCTGCGCGTGTTCGGGGCCTACGCGGCGGGACGGCTCGCGTGAGCCACCTGGGCATGGACTGGCAATGGACCCGCGAGGCGGTGTCGCGCGGCGTCGAAGCGGGCTGGCATCGAGCGTTTCACCTCGCGGTGATCCGGCACGGGATCTCCTGGCAAATCTCCCTGGGCGAGGCTGCGCCCGACGCCCACGGGACGGAGGCGACGTGCTTCCCGTGGTTGTCCGCAGGCAAGCCGTTGCTGGCCTTGTTGGCGGGGCGGGCCGTCCAAGCGGGCTTCGTGGACTGGGACGATCCCGTCGCCAAGTGGCTGCCGGAGTTCGGCGGGGGCGGCAAGCACGAGGTCACGATCCGGCATGTGCTGACGCACACGGGCGGGTTCCGGTTGGCGGACCAACTGGATCCAGCCTGGGACTGGGACACGGCCTTGGCATGGGCGTGCGCGGCGCCCATCGAGCCCGGATGGATGCCCGGCGAGACGGCGGGGTATCAGGCACGAGGTTCATGGCTGGTCCTGGGCGAGGTGCTGCGGCGCGCTTGGGGTGGCGAGCTTGAGGACTTGCTGCAACGCGAGGTCACCGGCCCCTTGGGATTGGGCAGCCTCAGCTTTTCATGGAATCCAGCGCGGGCCGCCCGCCACGGGATGGGGTGGGCCCGCTTGAGGCGCACCACCAGGACGGCCGGGGACCCGGGCGACGAGGTGGTGGAACCGACGCGAATCGACCCGGGCTCCGGGCTTCGGGGGACCGCCCGGGACATGGCACGCCTGTACGCGGCGCTGCTGGATCCCCCTGATGGATGGCTCGCGCGAGGACGATGGAAGGAGATGGTCCGCCGGCAGCGGTCGGGCGTGATGGACCGGACGTTTGGCGCCGTGGTGGACTTCGGGCTTGGGTTCGTGCTCAACACGCCTTCGGTCCAAGGGCGCCCGATGCCCTATGGCTACGGGCCGCACGCCAGCCTTGAGGCATTCGGCCATAGCGGCAGCCAATGCTCCTGTGCGTTTGCAGACCCGGTCCATGGCCTGTCGGTGGCATGGTGGTTCGACGGGATGCCGGGCGAACCCGTGCACCAAGCGCGGCAACGCGACGTCAACGCCACCGTGTACCGCGATCTGGGCCGGAACGATGCCATTGGGTCGGTCGCGCTGGCTTGATCTTCTCCCGCAAGAGCTTCGTCGTTCGCTCGTTACGGGCCTCGCACCGGCCCGCGCCTGTGGGACGCCTCGCGCACGCGGGTGCCGCCGTGTTCGAGACCTTGAATGTTGAAGGGCAAATCCCGAACCTGCGGGGCAGCGCATGGGCAAACGCTTCTACATCACCACCGCCATCGACTACACCAACGGCGCGCCACACCTGGGGCACGCCTACGAGAAGGTCATCACCGACGTCATCGCACGCGCCCACCGGGCCATGGGGGAGGACGTGTTCTTCCTCACCGGCTTGGACGAGCACGGGCAGAAGGTACAGCAGGCGGCGGCGGCCGAGGGCAAGGACCCGAAGGCCTACTGCGACGAGCTCGCGCTTCAATGGACCGGCCTCGCTCGCGACCTCGGGCTTTCCAACGACGACTTCATCCGCACCACCGAGCCGCGCCACCGCGCGGTCGTCCACGCGATCCTGACGAAGCTCCACGCGTCGGGCGACCTGTACTCCCAGCCCTACCACGGTTGGTACTCCGTGAAGGAGGAAACCTTCCTGACGGAGAAGGACCGGAACCCGGACGGCACATGGGACCCCAAGTGGGGCCAGGTCATCCCGTTGACGGAGGAGAACTGGTATTTCCGCATGGCGCGCCACCAGGAGTGGCTGGTGGCCCACATCGAGGCGAACCCGTCGTTCATCGAGCCCTCGTACCGACGCAACGAGGTCCTGGGATTCCTGCGCTCCGAACGCCTCGCGGACCTGTGCATCTCGCGTCCGGCCAGCCGCCTTTCCTGGGGCATCCCGCTGCCGTTTGCGCCGGATTGGGTGACCTACGTGTGGTTCGACGCCCTGACCAACTACATCACCGTCCCGGCCGCGCACGGCGACCCGGCCGTCCTGGAGCCCCTGGGATTGCCCGCGACAGACCCCTCCGTGCAGGCGAAGCCCGTCTCGTTGTGGCCGGCCGACGTCCACGTCATCGGCAAGGACATCATCAAGTTCCACGCCGTGTACTGGCCCATCATGCTCCATGCCGCCGGGCTTCCCCTGCCCCGCCAAATCCTGACGCATGGCTGGTGGCAAAAGGACGGCCACAAGCTTTCCAAGTCCACCGGCAACGTCGTGGATCCCATCGCCGTCATCCGTGAATGGGGCCTCGACGCGTTCCGCTACTACGTCCTGCGCGAGCTCGCCATCGGTCCGGACGGCAACTGGACCGACGAGGGCTTCCAATCCCGTTACAACGCCGAGCTGGCCAACGGGCTGGGCAACCTCCTCAACCGCGCCGTCAACATGCTCGGCAAGTATCGCCAGGGCGTCGTCCCGGCCCCTTCCCATGAACTGGCCGCCGACGCCGCCCGCGCCGTCGAAGCCACCACGCAGCGCATCCTTGCCAACGACCCACAGGGCGCGTTGGTGGCCATTTGGGACTTGGTCAATCGCGCCAACCTTTACGTCGAGCAAACCCAGCCCTTCAAGCTGGCCAAGGATCCCGCCCAGTCCCAACGCCTCGACGAGGTCCTCTACAACCTCGTCGAATCGTGCCGCATCCTGGCCGTCCTGCTGGTGCCGTTCCTGCCGGACACCTCTCGCCGCATGCTCGGGCAACTCCGCGTGGACGCCGCGCCCAACTGGTCCGCCGCGGCATGGGGTGGACTGGCCCTGGGCCACCAGGTGGGTGCGCCCGAGCCGCTCTTCCCCCGCAAGGATCTCAAGGCCAAGCCGTGACGAGGCAGTTGGGAGGGAAGTGCTTGCTGTAGGTCGCATGACCTCGCGCGGAGGGTGGGCTTGGGCTTGAAGCGGCGGGTTGGAAAACCCGCCCCCCTTTCTTCATCCATGGCACCGGGTGAGGGCACCCGCCCTCTGGCCGTGACCCGGGAAGAGCCGAGACGGCCCTGCCACATGTCCGTCCCGAACGCGCGAGGCGCCGCGCCTACCCCCCGATGCAACTCATCGTGCGCGCGGGTTGGACGAAGTCGGGCTTCCCAATCCGATGACCGGCCTCCTTGCCAGCCACGATTTCCACCAGCCGCCGCATGATGTCCGAATCCGTGCCGCCACCCCGGAGCAGCGGCCGCAGGTCGTGCTCGACGAGGCTGAAGAGGCATGTTCGCACCTTGCCGTCGGCGGTCAGGCGCAGGCGGTTGCAATGGCCGCAGAAAGGCTCGCTCACGGGCGCGATGACGCCCACCTCGCCCCGGCCGTCCGGGAAGCTCCAGCGGCGGGCCGTCTCGCTGGGGCGATCGGGCGCATGGACGCGCACCAATCCCCAGCGCGACTGCAAGCGCGCCACGATCTCCGCCCCGGTCACGACCAGGTCGCGTTGCCACGCACGGCTGGAATCCAGCGGCATGAACTCGATGAACCGCAGGGACAGGTCCTCATCCCGCGCGAACGCGGCCAGGTCCTCGACCTCGTGGTCGTTCATGCCGCGTATCACGACGGCGTTCACCTTCACGGGCGCCAGGCCCAGGTCCTTGGCCATCCGAATGCCCTCCAACACGCCCGCAAGCCCGTCGCGCCCGGTCATCCGGCGGAAGTTGGCCGGGTCGAGCGAGTCCATGCTGAAGCTGACGCGCTGGAGCCCGGCGTCGCGCAACGACCGGGCCTTGGACGCGAACAAGAACCCGTTGGTGGTCATCGCCAGGTCGCGGACGCCCGGGATGCCCGCGAGGCTGGCCACCAGCGACTCCACGCCCTGCCGCAGCAACGGCTCGCCCCCCGTCACGCGGACCTTGTCGATGCCCAATGCCGCCGCCAACCGCACCACGCGCTCGATCTCCTCGAAGGACAACAATTCCGAACGTGGCTTCCATTCGTACGCGATCGGACGGGCCGCCGGCAGTCCCCCGTTGGAACCCGCCCAACGCGTCCGGTAAAAGTTCGCGGCCTCCTCCGTCTCCGGCAGGCAATACAGGCACCGAAAGTTGCAGCGGTCCGTCACGCTGACCCTCAGGTCACGCATCACCCGGCCGTGCGAGTCCCGGAGTTCCATCGCCATGCCCGCGACGCTACCGACGACCGGGGCGCGCGCAAAGGACGCGCTCACAGCGGGCGGGTGCGCGGCCATTCCAGCTCAAACCCCTCGGCACGAAGCCGCTGCTGGAACTCCGCGAGCAACGGGGGCCGGTTGCGCACGGCGCGGGGCGCAACCCCGCGGGCCTTGCAGAAGGCCACCGCCGCCCCGGCCGCCTCGCCGATGTTCCATTCCACCGGATGCAACCGGTAGCAACCGTTGGTGATGTGCGTGACGCCAAGGTTCTTGCCGCCCGCCAGCACGTTCTCCACGCGGCGCGGCAACAACGCCCCCAGCGGGACCTGGAACGGCAGCGAGCCCAGGTCCACGTAGTTGCGCCCCGACGTCGAAGGATGGAGGTCGATGCGGTAGGCGCCCACCCCGACGCTGTCCTGGAAGTCGGCCGCCACGACCTCCTCACGGCCCTTGCCCGTCTCCTGCATGCGGGATTCCTCGCCCACGTGACGCTCCGTCACCGTGAACTCGGCGAGAAGCCTGCGCGCCTCGCGCACGTAAACGGCCTTCGCCAAGCCATCGGGGCCGTCGCCCACGTCCTCCCGCAGCCGGAGCCCCTTCCAACCCGTGCCGCCGTCCGGACGCGGCGCCTCCGTTTGCATCCAGTAAAGAAGGCACAAGCTCAACTGCCTGGCGTCGCGCAGCCGCTCGCTCGCCTGGGCCGCCGTGACGCCGGGCCCGATGATTGGCAAGAGCCAGTAGTCGTTCTGCGGCCAGTTCACGAGCGAGATGCCGGACCGGTAGGTGCCCGCCGCAAACTGCCCCGCGTCCGCCAACCGCCGGTACGTGAAGAGGTTGTACCCCGCCGCGCGGCCCGTGGGATCGAAGGCAAACGAACGCGGCTTCAACGTGATGGGATGCGAGCATTCCCAGCTCAGCAGCCGCCCCGGCCATGGCGGCGTCATGGCCGGCACATAGTCCCGCCAGAACGACCACCGGTCCGGCCTCGCGATCACGTTGTCCTCGCCCTCGGCATGGTCCACCGCAAAGCACCACGTCACCGCTTGCTGGTCCATGGGGTCGGACTTCTCCGGGGCATGCATCTCGCCCGTCTCCGACCGCGACTCCGCGCCCACGACGTGCTCGATGCCCACCATGGGCAGGAGGTCGCCCAGCTCCGTCGCGTCGATGAACCAAGGCGCCACCAACGTCCGGCGCCCCTCCTCCACGCCCTCCACCGTCACGGCGCGAACCCGGTCTGCGACGGCGTCGGCGGCAATGGGCCGGGTGCGCAGGAGGACGCGGAGACGGCCGGACGCGACATGCGGCGCGAGCATCTGCTGCAACACGGCCAGCGCCACGCGTGGCTCGTGGCAAAGGCGCGAGACCCATCCGTTGCCCGGGTTGAGCCGCGCCTCCGCCCGGGGCCCGGGCAGCAGGGGGAAGTGATCGCGATAAAACTGGCGCACCAGTCCGCGGAACCGGCGGTAGCTCGCGGTGCATCCATGGGACTCAATCCATGGATGCTCGTCCGGCGGCACCGCCTGGCTGGTCAATTGCCCGCCGATCCAGTCGGTCTCCTCCGTCATGACCACCCGCAGGCCGGCGCGGCATGCGGCGAGCGCGGCCGCGCAGCCGCCAACACCACCGCCCACGACCACGAGGTCCGCGCTGATCTCGCGCCCCTCGGCCGCCGAGGCCCGCAGGCCCGCCCACCACGCGGCGGCCGCGCCGGAGGAACCCCAGATAAAGTCGCGTCGTCTCATGGTACTGGAATTCCAAGGCTGCACCGTGCTTGCACTCGTTGGCACCAAAGCCCTGCGCCCGCGCCCGGCCATGCCAGGCCCGTCCAGCGCACTTGCCAGACGGGCCCAGTCGCCCGGGCGGGCGGGGGCCGTTGCCGGGATCGCCCTACTCCCCTCCGGACTTCGCCTGAGGCTGGGCCGGGGCTTGCGGATGCGCGGCCAGGTAGCCATCGACGTCACGCGTCACCACCAACTGCCCCACCATGACCTGGCCGTGGCCGGGGAAGGTGCAGACGTACTCGTGGGTGCCTTCCTCGGCCGGCGCCCGCAACCGCAGGACCTCGCGCTGGCCCGCGTCCAGCAACCGCGTGCCGCCCCAGACGTCGGCCGACGCCGGGAAGTAGGCCCTGCCCTTGCCATCCAACTGGTCGGGCTTCAGCAGCAACGCCGCCGCCACCACGTTCTCGCGCGTCCCGGGTTTCGTCACCAGGAGGTTGTGCGGCATGAAGTCGCCGTTCTCGAACGTCACCTCGAAGTCCTTGCCCGCCTCCACCACGAGGCGCGTCGTGTCGAACCGCATCTGCTCGCGCACCGTCCGGATCACGAACGCCGCCACCCGCAGGTCCTTCAGCTCCCGACGCAGCGCCGCTCGCTCGGACTCCGGGATCACGCCGCCGAGGTCGGACGCCAACTGGATGGTCTCCACGTAGTCGGCCGTGGTGCGCTCGGAGGCCGGGACCTTGCTGGCCCACGCCACCAAGCCCTTGGCCGCACGCGATGCCACGGCGGCCGGCCATGCCGTCGCGGGGATCGATCGAATGCCACGCGCGGCCGACACCGTGACCGGGCCACCACGACCGATGACGTCGGCCAGCAGCTCAAACGTCTCGGCGGGGCGACCATTCATGGACACCAGGGCGCGAATGGCCGCCCGTTGCAGGGTCGCCACCGGGTCGCCGCCGACGGGGATGCGCACCGATGTCGCCGGCGCGGGGACGCCATCCTTCCGGAAAACCTCCTGCCGATCCCGGTCCAGCACGACGAGCGTGAACCCGTCCAGCCTGCGGCCGAGGTCGCCCTCGGTGCGATTCCACACCGCCACGGCATCCACGGCCTGGTCGCCGCCGAGGTCCACCTCCCACCACGGGCGATCGCCGTTCTCCGCCGTGTGCGTCTGCGTGCCGGAGCCATAGACCCCGTCGGTGCGGCCATCGACCGCATGGCTGGCGTTGCCGCCGTTGCTCGTGCTGGACTGGGTGGCCTTGCCGCCCCGGGCGACGTTGCGGTCGCCGCTGAACACCTCCACCTCCGCGAGCGTGAGCGTCCCGCGGCGCGGCAACTCGATCCGGACGAACCGGCCCACGCCACGCTTCTGCGCGGCGGAGGCGAGGTCGGCGGGAACCTGTCGTGCCAAGGGCTCGACCTTGGCCCGCAACCGGGAGCGCAGCTCGGGGTCCAGCACCAACGGCACCGCGTTCAACAGGTCGGACAACGCCCCCACGTCCGAGGCAGCGGTCGCCCAGACGCCGTCGAAGCCATCGTCGGCCGACGCCAGCGCCGCCCACGCGCCCTGGCGGGCGCCGGCGTGCGTGGACTTCCTCGCGAGCGTCTCCACCCGGGCCCGCAAGGCCTTGACCTCCTTGGGCGACTCGGCGGGAAGCAACCGACCCAGTGAACCCTGGGCCGCGCCATCCGTGTCGGACGCCTCCAACACGTCGAGCAACGTGGCCACGCGGCTCGTCTTGCGCGCATGCGCCAGCTCGGCCAGCGCCGCCGTACGGTCCGCGTCCGCCACATCCGGGCGACGGAGCAGCGTCGTCAACACGCCGGGCGTGCGCGGGAACTTCAGCAGCTCGGCCGTGCTCGCGCTGCGCATCAGGTACTCGACGCCGGCCGGGTTGTCCGCGGCGACGGGCTGGCCCTCGGCCACGGCCTTGCGCCACACGGGCTCCAACTGCCGCATCGTCTCGCGCGTCGTGTAGTCGAGGTAGTAGTCCGTCGGCTTGCGCAACGTCTCCAAGGCGACATCCACGGCCGCCGTCTCCCGGAAGAAGCTCGCGGCGCGCACCGCCTCCAGGCGCACGCGCGGGTGCTCGTCGGAGGCCACCTTCCTCAGCATGCCCAGGGCGTCGGGGACGCGGTCGCGCCAGTAGCACAGGACGCGGGCGGCGGCGGCGCGGGCGCGGGGGTCCTTCGAGACCAGCACGTCGCCCAGCAACCCGGCGTCCACCACGTTGTGCCATTGGTGCAGCCACAGGGCCTCCATGCGGTGGTGGTCGAACTCGGGGTCGTTGCGGTCCAAGGCGGCCACCCACGACTTGGCGGCGACGATGACCTCCTTCGTGTCACGCCCGCCCAGCTCGATCTTGGCGCGCTCGCGCACGTTGTCCTCGGGGGACTTGAGCAGCTCCAGCAACGCGGGCACGGGCTGGCCCGCGATGAGGGCGGGCTTGAGCAAGGGCCGGCCCTCGTAGGTCATGCGGTACACGCGCCCGTGCACCTTGTCGCGGTTCGGGTCGCGCAGGTGATGCTGCATGTGCCCGATGATGGGATTGTGCCAGTCGCTGAAGTACAACGCCCCGTCGGGGCCCACGGACACGCAGCTCGGACGGAAGTTCGGGTCCGTGGACGACACGATGTTCTCGAGCGTCTCGCCCTTCAGCCCGGATCCCTCCTCGGTCACGCGCACGCGGAAGATCCCCTGGAAGCCAATGACGTTGCAGTTGAGGTAGTTGCCCTGGAATTCATCCGGGAAGTGACGGCTCGAGAGGATTCCCGTGCCGGGGCACGGTCGGGACGGGCGGTTCCAGAACTCCCGCATCCCGGAGTGCTTGCGCGGGTAGTCGATGCGCCCGCTGAACGCCGGCGCGAAGTAGGTGTTGTTGCCCGTCGCATCCGTCACGAAGTCGTTGCCCCAGCGGTCGAACACCTTGCCGTGCGGGTTGGCGAACCCGTAGGCGATGTAGGTCTCGAACCGTCCAGTGCGCGGCTCAAACCGGAAGATCGCCGCGTCGTCGTTGCGCACCGGCCCGAAGGCCGTCTCCACCTGGGTCCGATGAAACACGCCGTCGCTCAGGTAGATGGAGCCGCCGGGGTCCAGCACCACGGCGTTGGACGTGTGATGCGAGTCCGCCGAGTCGAGCCCCATCAACACCCGCTCCTTCCAGTCCGCCTTCCCGTCCCCGTCCGTGTCGCGCACGAACCACAGGTCGGGCGCCTGCACGATCAACACGCCGTCCTTGTAAAACTGGAAGCCCGTCGGCGCGTTCAAGTCGTCGATGAACGGCGTGCAACGATCCGCCTTGCCGTCGCCGTCCACGTCCTCGAACACCAGCAGGCTGTCGCCCACCTTCGAGTCCGGGGTCCGCTCCGGGTAGTTCGGCCACGCGGCCACCCACAGGCGGCCCTTCGTGTCCCACGCCATCTGCACCGGCTTCACCAACGCCGGGAACTGCTCCTCGCTCGCAAACAAGTTCACCTTCGTCCCGGAGTGGACTGTCATCTTGGCGATGGCGGCCTCGCCGGACAGGAACTCATGCGCGCCGCCGTCCTTGGGGCCGGGCTTGTTGGAGGCGACGGGTTGCACCTGCGGCAGGTTCGAGTCGTTGGGCTCCATCTCGCGCCCATGCGCCGCCGCCCACACGACCGGGTCGCGGTTCGCCGTGAGTTGGTCGCGCACGGCCATCTCCTCCTGCATCGTCTTGTAGTTCGAGACGTAGGGCGCCGGCGCGTTGCGGTCGGACACAAAGCCACCCTTGGCCGGTTGATACGCGAGCGCCGAGCGGCCGCCATAGACGTTGTACCCGTCGATCGTGCGGTAGCGCTGGTGCCATTGGGCGTTCTTCTCGTTCACCGCCATCCGCAGCTTCTCGACGTTCGTGGCGGGGGCAGGCTGGCCCAGCAGCCCGGCCAACAACGCGGGGGCCATTGCCTGGTCACCCTCCGGCGAGAGCAGGTGCCCGTTGATCGTCAGCGACTTCCCCGCCGCCGCCGCCGTCGCGTACGCGCGCTCGCTCTCCGACACCAGGTCCACGAAATGCACGCCCTCCGACTTCGCCACCTCCGCCATCGCCGCCGCGTAGAGCCGGATGTTGGCGTTCATCGGGGCCGGGTCCGCGAAGTTCGGGTCGCGATGCCGCTCCTGGAGCACCGGCGACACCAACGCGACGCGGGGCGCGCCCTTGCCCGAGTAATTGCCCTCGCGCACGTGCCGGATCCACGCCGCCAACTCCTTCTTGAAACCCTCCACGCCCGCCGGGCCCTTCGCCGCCTCGTTCGCCCCAAAGAAGCCCAGGATCACGTCCGCCTTCGTCCGCCGCAGCCAGTCGTCCGGGCTTCCGAAGTTCTCGGACCGATGCCGCGTCGCGACCTCGTCGCCGGCCGCCGCGAGGTTGCGGAACACGAGCTTGTGATCCGGGAACCGCGCATGGACCAGCGCCTCGAAGTAGCCGGTGTGCTGCATGCGGTCCGCCAAGGCGCCGCCCACAAGGACCACGTGGTCCTCGGGACGCAGTTCCAGCGGGGCGCCAAGGCCTTGCGAGGCCGACCATGCAAGGATGGCGGCGGCCGTGACGGCAGGGAGACGTGATGCTGCTCTCATGTGTTGGTGTGGGACGCATTTTGCCGCCCCGCGTCTTCACGCCAAGGCTGGAAATCAGGTTGACGTTCACGCGCGCGTTTCCATACCGTGCGCGCCGCTTTGCTACTCCAGAGTAGCTCAATGGTAGAGCACGCGGCTGTTAACCGTGTGGTTGTAGGTTCGAGTCCTACCTCTGGAGCCAAATCTCGTTCGCCCATCAGCTCACTCCCCCTTCAGCTCACTCCTTCAGCCGCGCCTCCGTGCGTGAACGTGGACCGCACGAGACGGAACCAATCCGGAACCGAAGGTTCCACCCATGCGGTGAACCGACGCCGCCGCGAAACCCGCTTGGCCGCCGTCCATTCCACGATACCCTGCCGCCCATGTTGCTGGGCTACCCCCCGCCCGCGCGGGTGTTCCTCGTCCTCCTCGCGTTCGTCCTCGCCGACGCCTCGTCGCTCCATGGCCCGGCCGTTGGCGCCGACCCCATCGAGCCACCCGGGTTCACGCCCCGTCCCACGGGCCTGCACGCGTTGGTCAATGCCCGCGTGATGGCCAAGCCCGGCTCCGACTATTCCAACGCCACCGTCGTCCTCCGTGACGGGACCATCGAGGCCGTGGGCCCGGGCCTCGCGCCGCCGCCCGGGGCCCGCATTTGGGACATGGCCGGCCTGACCATCTACCCCGGGTTCGTGGACGCCCACGTCGTCCGACCCGCCACGTCCGCACCCGCGGCGCCACCCGCGCCCGCCACGGCCGACGCCTCGCCCAACCCACAGGACGTCGGCTCGGGGGTCGCATCCGACCCGCGTTTCCTGGGTGTTCCCGGCCAGGAGCAGGATCCCGGCGGCCCAGGGCCGGGGTCGGCCATCCCCGACGTCACGCCCCAGGTTCGCCTTGCGGACGGGTACACGCCCGACGCCAAGCTCAACGAGTCCCTGCGCGAGGTGGGCTTCACCGTCGCCAACCTCGCCCCCGAACGCGGCATCTTCCGCGGCACCGGCGTCGCCGTCGCGCTCGGCCACGCGAGCCCGAACCGATCCATCCTCCGGCCCCAGACTGCCCAGCATGTCTCCTTCAGCCCGTTGCCCGGACGGGACGGCTACCCGAACTCGCTCATGGGAGCCATCGCGGTGGTGCGGCAGACAGGCCTCGATGCCCGATGGCATCGCGACCGGCGCAAGGCCTCCCCGGAATCAGCCGGGGCCGAGTTCAACACGGCGCTCGACGCCCTCCAACCGCTCCTCGACCCGACCGATCCGCTCCCGGTCACCTTCGAGCCCGGCTCAATCCTCATGGCCGACCGCGCCGTGCGACTCGCCGCCGAACTCGGCTGGTCACCCCGAATCCTCGCGTCGGGCCAGGAATGGCGCCGCCCGGACCTTCTCGCCGGGATGAAGGCGCCCTTCATCGTCCCGGTGGTGTTCCCGGCAGCCCCCAAGCTGCCCACGGACGCCGACTGGGAAGCCGTGCCGCTGGACCTGCTCCGCCAGTGGGACTGGGCGCCGGAAAACCCCGCCGTGCTGAGGCGCGCCGGGCTCGAAGTGGCCCTGACGACATCCGGCCTTTCCGACCGCAAGGACTTCCGCCGCCACGTGCGGGCCGCGATCGACCGCGGGCTCTCGGAGGCCGACGCCCTCGCGGCGTTGACGACCGTGCCGGCCCGGCTCTGCGGCCTTGCCGACCGGCTCGGGACCATCGAGCCCGGCAAGCGCGCCTTCCTCACCGTCGTGGACGGGTCCTACTTCGCGCCGACGAGCCACGTGCGTTCCGTGTGGATTGACGGGGTGGCCTTCCAGTTCCCTTCGCCGCGCGCCGAGGCCAACCCGGGGCCCAAACCCGCCGCCACGACGAACGCGGTCGCCGCCGCCAAGCCGACGGACCCCGACAAGCGCCTCGCTCGCAACCCCATGAACGGGCGCGGGCCCCTGCTCCATCCGCCCGCCGTCCTCGTGCGCAACGCCACCCTCTGGACCGGCACCACCCAAGGCGTCGTCCGCGGCGCCCTGTTGGCCGTCGGCGGTCGCATCACGTCGGTCGGACCGGAGCCGGCGTCGCTGCCGGAGGGGGTCCTGGTGATCGACGCGGCCGGCGGGCACGTCTCGCCCGGCATCATCGACTGCCACTCGCACTCCATGATCCTCGGGGCGGTCAACGAGGCCTCGCTTCCCAGCACCGCCATGGTGCGCATCGCCGACGTCGTCAACTCCGAGTCCGAGAACATCCACCAGCAGCTCGCCGGGGGCGTCACCGCCGTCAACCTCCTCCACGGGTCCGCCAACCCCATCGGAGGCCAGAATTGCGTCATCAAGCTCCGCGACGGCCAGCCCCCGTCCGGGCTCGTCCTCGCCGACGCGCCCGCCGGCATCAAGTTCGCCCTCGGCGAGAACGTGAAGCAGTCCAACGCCGGCGACCGCAACACGACCCGCTTCCCCCAGACGCGCATGGGCGTGGGCACGTTCTACATCAATCGCTTCACCGCCGCCCGCCACTACGCCTCCGAATGGCAACGCTGGCGCGATGCCGGGCAGCAGGCCCCCGCCCCACGTCGCGACCTCGAGCTCGAGGCCCTCGCCGAGATCCTCCAGGGCTCCCGCCTCATCCATTGCCACTCCTATCGCCAGGACGAAATCCTCGCCTTCCTCCGCACCATGGAGGCCTTCAACGTCCGCGTCGCCACCCTCCAGCACATCCTCGAAGGCTACAAGGTGGCCGACGAGATCGCCCGCCACGGCGCCGGCGCCTCCGCCTTCGCCGATTGGTGGGCGTACAAGTTCGAGGTCCTCGACGCCATCCCCTACGCCGGCTCGCTCATGCACCAACGCGGCGTGCTCGTGTCCTTCAACTCCGATTCCTCCGACCACGCCCGCCGCCTCAACTTCGAGGCCGCCAAGGCCGTCAAGTACGGCGGCACCCCCGAGCCCGACGCCCTGCGCTTCGTCACCACCAACCCCGCCCGGCAGCTCCGCATCGACCACCGCGTGGGAGCCCTCGCCCCGGGCTTGGACGCCGACTTCGTCCTGTGGTCCGGCAACCCCCTCGACTCCTCCTCCACCTGCCTCGAGACCTGGATCGAGGGCGCCCGCTACTTCTCACGCGCCCGCGAGGCCGCGCGCGTCGCCGATCTGCGCGAGGAACACGCCGCCCTCGTCGCCAAGGCCCGCAAGGCCTCCAAGGGCGCCGCCAAGCCCGACAACGCCTCGCCGGCAAAGGCCGACGCCGCACGCGCCCTCTTCTTCCAACGCGCCCTCGAGCACGCTCGATCCCTGGGCGTCGTCGAATGCCAGGACTGCGACCTCTCCTCCGCCGCACGACCCTGATGCATCCGGCCCCTTCGCCACCCCAAGCCCCATCCCCCGCCATGAAATCCCTCGCCTCCGCACGCCGCGCAGCCGCGGCCCTCGCCCTCCTGCTCGCGGCCAACAAAGGGCCCGTCGCCCACGCCGAATCCATCCGGCTCGAAGGTGCCATCGTCCACACCGTCTCGGGCCCCTCCCTCACCAACGCACCCGTGCTCCTCCGCGATGGCCGCATCGCCGCCGTCGGCCCCGACGCACTCCAACCCGCCGACCAAGTCGTCTCGCTGGCCGGGCTCCACCTCTTCCCCGGCCTCGTCGCGCCCATCACCGTCCTGGGCCTCGTCGAGATCGACGGCCTCCGCGCCGCCCGCGACACCACCGAGGTCGGCGACTACACCCCCGACGTCCACGCATGGATCGCGGTGAACCCGGACTCCGAGCTCATCCCGGTCGCGCGTGCCAACGGCTTCACCCACGCCCAAGCCGTCCCATCGGGCGGGACGATCGCCGGGCATTCCTCCGTGTTGCGCCTGGATGGCTGGACCATCGAGGACCTCGCCGTGCGCCGGGCCTGCGGGCTTCACCTCTACTGGCCCTCGTTCGGGCTCGATGTGTCGCCTCGCCCCCCCGGCGCCAAGGCCGACGCATGGAAGTCGCCGGAGGACCAGGTCAAGGAACGCGACAAGAAACTGCGGGAGATCGACGAGTTCGTGGACCAGGCCTTCGCCTACGACCGCGCCCGCACCGCAGCCGGCCTGGCCCAGACGCCCCCCCTCACGCTCGACGCCGCCTCCGGGCGCGGCGCCGGCCTGGTCGAAACCAACGGCTTCCGCCTCGTCCCAGCGTGGGAAGGCATGCTCCAGGTGCTCCATCGCGAGGAACCCGTGTTCCTCCACGCCGACGACGCGCGCCAGATCGAGTCCGCCGTCGCCTGGGCCGTACGGCGCGGGTTCAAGGCGGTCCTCGCCGGCGGACGCGACGCCGCTCGGGTCGCACCCTTGCTCGCGACCAACAAGGTTCCCGTCATCTACGAGCACGTCTTCACCCAACCCCCCCGGGACATCGACCCTTACGACGTCCAGTTCGCGGCGCCCACCCTCCTGCACAAGGCCGGCGTGGAGGTCTCCTTCAGCGAGGGCACCGACCGCTTCGGCGCCTCCTCCATTCGCAACGTCCCCTACGCCGCCGCCCAGGCCATGGCCTTCGGGCTCCCTCGCATCGAGGCATGGCGCGGCCTCACCCTCTATCCCGCGCGCGCCCTCGGCCTCGCCGACCGCCTCGGCTCCATCGAGCCCGGCAAGGATGCCACCCTCGTCGCCGTCTCCGGCGACATCCTCGACCTCCGCGTCCAGGTCAGCCGCCTGTGGATCGGCGGGCGCGAGCAATCCCTCGCAAGCCGCCACACCCGCCTCTACGACAAGTTCAAGTCCCGGCCCGCCCCAGGCCGATGAACCCCAGCCTCCCCCCACGATGAAGCGCCTCGGCCGCAACCAGGACGGATACCGCGGCCCCGCCATCGAACCAGACGCCCTCATAAGGTTCATGGCCGCGGAGGCCGTTCGCCACGGCTGGTCCCTCGAGGCCCTGGAGGCCGCCCCCGACGTCGCACTGCCCGTCCTGCAACGCCCCGCTCGCCCCCTCCATCAACGCCCCCTGCGGTGCTACATCTCGGCCGGCATCCACGGCGACGAACCCGCAGGCCCGCTCGCCGTCCTCGACCTCCTGCGCTCCGGGCTCCTGCCCTCCCACGTGGACTTCACCCTCTGCCCCGTCCTCAACCCCCGCGGCCTTCGCTCCAACGACCGACACAACACCGAGGGCATCGACCTGAACCGCGACTACAACCACCTCCGCGCCCCGGAAACCCGCGCGCACGTCGAGTGGCTCTCCTCGCAGGCCCCCTTCGACCTCACCCTCCTCCTCCACGAGGACTGGGAGGCCGCCGGCTTCTACCTCTACGAACTCCATCCGGAACACGCCCAGGGCCTCGCCCACCACGTCGTGGACGCCGTCGCCCGCGTCTGTCCCATCGAGACCTCCGCCACCATCGACGGACGCGACGCCCACGCCCCCGGCATCATCCGCCCCTCCATCGACCCAAGCTCGCGACCCGACTGGCCCGAGGCCTTCTGGCTGCTCCAGAACCGAACCGGCCGAAACCTGACGCTCGAAGCCCCCTCCGACTTCCCGCTCGCCACGCGCGTCGGGGCCCTCGCCGAGGCCGTGCAAGCCGCGCTCGCCTCCTGCCCCGTCCTGTAGGCCGCGTGCCCTCACGCGGCGGCAAGGATCCCGCACTTCCGTGCACCGGGGGCAACGTGGCAGCGGCATCCCGCCGCTGGACGCGACCCAGCCAGAGCCAAGACGGTTCTGTCACCTCCCCCTCATGCTATGGGCCGCGTGCCCTCACGCGGCGGCGGGTTGGTGGCGGGTTGGAAAACCCGCCCTCCTTTCTTCAACCATGGCACCGGGTGAGGTCACCCACTCCACAAGCCCGTCGGGCCCCTTACAACCGCATGGTTCCGGCTCAATGCTTGGCCGACACCCGCACCAAACCATCGTCGCCGGAGGCCTTCGTCGCGCCCCCATGCGTCAGGACGTACAGCGCGCCGTCGGGCCCCAACCCAATGGCCACGGGACCGCCACTGGTGGACTGGAGGAAGGGCTCGCTCTCGCCCGGCTTTCCAGACCCGGCATTCACCGGTGCAAACCGGACGGACTTGCGGGCGAAGTCCGCGTAGAACAGGCCGCCCGCGAAGCGCGACGGGAAGCCCGCGCCGCCGGTGGCATCGCGATAGATCAACGCGCCGGTGCACGAGGCGCCCGTGTTGCGCTTGTAGGCAAACCAAGGCGAATCAAAGCCTTCCACCCGATTGGTGCGCGACGACGTCGCGAGCCCGTCGCCGAACACCCGCGGCCACCCAAAGTTTGCACCGGGCTTCACGCGGTTCACCTCGTCGAAGTCGTCCGCCAAGTCCCCGCCGTTCTCCCCCACCAGGATCCCCACCACCGGGTCGAAGGACAACGACCACGCCTGCCGGTGCCCCCGCGTGTACACCAGCGGCTGCGCCCCCGCCTGGCCCACGTGCGGGTTGTCACGGGGAACCGACCCATCCAGCGCCACCCGCAGCACCTTGCCCCGAAGATCACCCACCGACTGCGCCCGGTTCTCGGGGTCGTTGCAGTACTTCTGCAAGTTGGCGTTTTGGTTGTTCTCGCCCGTCGTCACGTACAGCAACCGCTCGCGCGGATGCACCAGCAACGCCCCGCCCACGTGTTGCCCCGCCTTCTCGCCCTCCCACTCCACCACCACCTTCTCGCTGCCAGCCTCCAGCGCAGCCGCCGACCCCTTCCCCGCTACCGTCCACCGCGCCACCCGCGACCGGTACTTGCCCTCGGGGGCGTCCTTTTGGTGGTACGACAGGAACACCTGCGGCACCTGCGGGAAATCCGGGTGGAACGCAATCCCGTGCAGCCCGCGATCCCCGCTCACGTCCGTCTCCACGCCGCCCACGCGATGCGTCGTGCGCGCGCGGACATCCACCCTCCACACATCCCCGGCCCGGCCCGTCACCCATGCCGCGCCATCCGGCGCAAACGCCACGTCCATCGGCTCCTTCAGCACGGACGCATCCGCCAGGACCTCGGACTGGAACCCCTCCGGCACCCGGACCTCGGCCCGTATGGATGGAAGGTTCATGGCGATGGCCAGCACGGCGCACGCGCTGCGAAGCTGGGTGGCAAGGATCCCGGACCTGCGACGTTCGACATTCATGATGGAAGGACAACAACTTGCCCGATGCCGCCCAACGTGCACACCGCAAAATCGGCCGGGGCCCGCCCCCATCCGAGATGGCCGACGGGCACGGGGTCCCCCCACCCCATCCATCCAGCGTCGGCAGGTGACCCTCGCCGAAACACCACCGGCTCTGCCGGGCCTTGGGGAGAGCCGTCCAATCACCCTTGCGTCGGCATCGCGGACCCTTGGGGCCAACCCCGCAAGGCGGTCGCCGGGTGACCCCGCCTCTTCCCTTCTCGCGAAACCACGTCCTCGTCCTTCATGCAGCGCCACGGCCGCCCGAACATCCATGGATCCATCCAACGCCCTCGCGGGGCTTGCGCCTCGACAGGGCCCGGGGTCTCGGGGCGATGGGGACCCGTTGCGTCGCCTCGTGGCGCCTTGCTCGATCACAGGACGGCCCGTTGGGTCTCGCCACGCACATGGGATTCGCCCTTGAACGCCCTCGTTCACGGGAACAACGGTCGAGCATGCAAATTCGATTCGAGGTGGCGGACTGCGCGGAGACCGGCGGCTAAGCGGCGCGTTGGGATGATCCCGATGGCCGCGGCATCACGACGCAGGGCGACACCCTCGCCGAGCGGGATGCGATGGTCCGTGACGCGGTGCAGGGCGACTTCGCCAACGACCGAGAGCCCCCGGGAGGCCCAGCTGCACTTCAACGAGGATCCCCTGCTGGCACGGTCATGAGGGCGCCGCCGAACGTGCATGGCGATCAGGCCGGACTGACGGCGGAGGCATTCGTCGCGGAGTGGTAGGGGGCGTCCCCCCGAGTGGACGAGGCCTCCCGCAGACGACTCACCCGCATGCGCAATTGACCCGAAGGGATCGCACCGGCTACGCCAGCAGTCCTCGGATGACCGCGCCGTGGACGTCCGTCAGCCGACGGTTGGCCCCGTTGTGGCGCACCACGAGCCGCTCGTGGTCGATGCCCAGCAGGTGCAGCACTGTGGCGTGAAGGTCGTGCGGGGTGGTCACGTCGCGCTCGGCCTTCCATCCCCAGGGATCGCTCTCCCCAATGGCCGCGCCCGGACGCACCCCAGCCCCCGCCATCCAGCCCACGAAGGTCCCCCCGTTGTGATCACGCCCCTCCCCATCCTGCGAGAACGGCATGCGCCCGAACTCCGTGTTCCAAAGCACCAACGTGTCATCGAGCAGGCCGCGGGCTCGCAGGTCCCGGATCAACGCGGCCGCCGGGCGATCCGTGGCCCGGCACATGGGCGGCAGTTCCTTCACGATGCTCTTGTGGTTGTCCCAGTTGTTGCTCGGCCCCCCCGCCCCGCTCCACACCTGCACGAAGCGCACGCCCCGCTCCACCAATCGCCGGGCCAGCAGGCAACGACGTCCGAAGTCCTCCGTCACCGGATCGTCCAGCCCGTACAGGCGACGCGTGGCGTCCGTCTCCGAGCGCAGGTCGAGCGCCTCGGGGGCAGCCAACTGCATGCGAGCCGCCAGCTCGTACGCCTCGATCCTCGCCTCCAGGCGATCGTCTTCGCCCGCCTGCCGCAGGTGCATGCGGTTGATCGTCCCCAGGACGCCGAGCGCGTCCTCGCCCGCCGCGCCCCCGAGATGCCCCGCGCCCTTGGGCAAGGCGAGATCCGCCACCGGCCGCTCCAGGTGGGCCTGGATCATCGTGCCTTGGTGGGTCACGGGCAGGAATCCCGCGCTGAAGTTGCCCCGGGCGTTGTAGGGCAACCCCTTGGAGTCCGGCAACACGACGAACCCGGGCAGGTTGTCGCACTCGCTCCCCAGCGCGTAACCCACCCATGCGCCCATGCAGGGAAAGCCCGGCAGCAGGAAACCCGTGTTCATCAGGTAGCTCCCGGGCCCGTGCACGTTGGTGCGGGATTGCATCGCCATCAGGAACGCCAGCTCGTCCACGCAACCGCCCAGGTGGGGAAGCAGGTCGCTCACCCAACGACCGCTCGCACCCCGACGCCGCAGCGGGAACGGCGGCTTCAACACCTTCCCCGGCTCGCTCGTCGGGGCCTCCACTCGGGCCCCGGACCCCGGGTCGAACCGCTGGCCCGCGCGCCTGTCCAGCTCCGGCTTGTAATCAAACAAGTCCATCTGGCTCGCGCCCCCGTTCATGAACAACTGGATCACGCGCCGCACCCGCGGCCGTGTTGGCGCCGGCATCGGACGCCCCACGCCCGCCACGGCACGGGTCCCCGCCTCCGAGGCCATCAAGCCCTCCGCACCCAACACCGAAGCCAGCCCCACGCCCCCCAACCCACCGCCCAGCCGAGCCACGAATGCCCGCCGGCTCCATCGCGCCATCCGAAGGGGCCCGCCGCGCCCGTCGCGCCCCTGGTCATCCGTGGTCTTCATCATTCCACAAACACAAACGCGTTGCTGTTCGCCAAGACCCGGCACGCGCTCTCCAGGCCGTGCCGCCTCGCGTGCGCCACCAACGTCGTCCGCTCGCCCGCGTCGGGCTTGCGTCCCCACAAAAGCAGGCAGGCACGTTCCAACGCCGCATCCACGTCGGGATCCTCGCGTTCCAACCGGCGCGCCATCCACCCGCATTGCCGCGCCACGAAGGCGTTGTTCCACAGCGCCAACGCCTGCTGCACCGTGACGGTGTTGTCCCGGGCCCCCACCATCTGGTCCCCCGCCGGGCAATCCAACGCCTCGAAGAACGGATCCGGCAAGGTGCGGAACAGGAAGCGATACACGCTCCGACGCGCCCCGGCCGCCGAGTCCACGTCGAAGACCGCGTAGTCCACGCGCGGCGTGACGTGGATGCCGGGTTTCATGTCGAACTGCATGTCGCCCGGCCCGCCCATCCGGAGGTCGATGCGGCCGGAGGCCTGAAGCAACGCGTCGCGCACGCACTCGGCGTCCAACCGCCGCCGCGCCATCCGCGAACACAACGCGTTGTCGGGGTCGGCGGCCACCGCCTCGGGCGTCGCACGGGACGACCTCCGATACGCCGCGCTCGTCACGAGGAGGCGGTGCAGGGCCTTCATCGACCCCCGGGCGTCGTCGCGAAACCACCGCGCCAGCCAATCGAGCAGCTCCGGATGCGTCGGCGTCGCGCCCATGCGCCCGAAGTCGTTTGGCGTCGCGACCAGTCCCCGTCCGAAGTGATGGTGCCAGGCCCGGTTGACCGCCGACCTCCACACAAGGCCGTTGTCCCGGGACGTCAGCCACGCCGCCAACGCCGCCCGGCGCGCGCCTTCCGGCGATCCTTCTGGAACGTCGAACCGCGACCCCATCCCCGCCACGCACGCCAAGGCCCCGGGCCGGGCCAGCTCCCCGGGCTTCCCGATGTCCCCGCGGCGCAGGACCCGCACCTCGCGCGGCCCCGGCGGCGGCCTCAGCCCGGCGTCCGGCTCGAAGACGTCCGCGATGGCATACACGCGCAAGGGCCGGGGCAACGACGCCAGCTCCCGGTTGAGCCGCTCCCCCAACACCCATGCCGCCAACTCCATGCGTTGCGCCTCCGTTCGCTCGGCTGGCGGCCGCGCGATCACCCCGGCAATGCGCGGAGGCAACGCCGTCGGCGGCCGGCTCACCCCCGTCCATTGCATCCGGAACCGCCCCAGCGTGTGGGATCCGCCATGTCGCTGCGCCAACCGCACCACCAAGCGCTCCCCGTCGCCCACGGTCAGCGGCTCCGCCAACTCAAACACCGCAGCGTGCGCCTCGCCCTCGCGCGGGTGGATCCCCCACGCCGTCTTCTCGTCCCCGTCCCATGCGGCCCCCACGCGCCAACCCTCCTGCTCGTGGCTCGCCGTCGCCCGCCCCAGCCGCCCCACGAACAACCGCTTGCCCGCCGCGTCGAGCACCTCCGCCGCCATCTCGCTCAAGTGAAGGTTCCCGTTCACCGCCCGGCCCGGGCCATTCTTGGGAAGGCTCGGGTCGGGCAAGACCTCCAGCCGCAACGCCGTCACCCGCGAACCTGCCCCGCGCCACTCCAGGATGGTGTCGTCGCGCTCCGGGTTCTCTCCCGAGGCGAGCAGGCTCCCGTCGGGCAACCGCTTCCAGACCACTCCCTTCCCGGCCGACACGCGGTCCCATTCGGCGGTCCTCCAGGACGACTCCAACGCGTGCCGATCACCCTCCCATGCCGCCACCTCCGCCGCCGCGTCGGCCCCCAGCAAGCGAGCGGCGTCCTTCCGGGCCACCCGTTCAAGGTCCAGGCGGAGATCGCGCCGTCGCTGGTTCAATCCCGGCTCCAGGTGGTACTCCCGGTGCGCCCGTTCCACCCCGGCGAACACGGCCTGCAACGCGTAGTAATCGGATTGCGGGACCGGGTCGAACTTGTGGTCATGGCATCGCGCGCACTGGACCGTGGTGCTCGCGAACACGCCCATCACCGTCGAGAGCATGTCGTCGCGATCCACGTAGCGGCCCACCTGGCGGTCGGTCGTGTCCTCGCGGATGTCCCGCAGTGAACTCTCGTCCCACGGCCCGCCCGCCACGAATCCCAGCGCCGCCGTGGCCTCCGGCCGCTCCGGGAACAGCACGTCCCCCGCCACCTGCTCCTGGACGAACCGCGCGTAGGGAACGTCCCCGTTGAATGCCTGCACCAAGTAGTCGCGGTACGGCCACGCATGGGTCCGCACCCGGTCCTGGTCGTGCCCGTGGGTCTCCGCGAAATGCGCCGCATCCATCCAATGCCGGGCCCATCGCTCGCCATGGCGCGGCGACGCAAGAAGTCGATCCACCACTCGTTCATGGGCCCCGGGCCCCAAGTCCAAGTCGAAGGCCGCCATCTCCTCCGGCGTCGGGGCCAGGCCCGTCAGGTCGAACGTCACCCGGCGGAGCCACTCCATGCGGGGGGCCTCCGGCGCCGGCGTCACTCCCGCCGCGCGCAACCGCCCGTCGATAAAGGCATCCACGGGATGGCCCGCGCCCGCCGTCGCCGGCGGACGCATCGTCTCCAGTGGCCGATAGGCCCAGTGGACGTCGTCCCCCTTCAGCATCCAACCCAGGGCACCCATCGCCACCCACGCGAGCACCGGCGCGCACAAGGCGGCCATGCACCGCCGCAACGGCGCGGCGTCTCGGACGTCGTGGCCACTCGTTTCCATCGGGATTCACGGTCGGCGTACCACACCCACAAGCCCTTGGAAAGCATCCAGCCGCGGCACGTCGGATTTACAGGCTGGCCAAGGGAGCGTCGTCCGGACGACCCACGAGGTGGAGGAGGTTGCCCTCCAAGTCCCCGAAGAACAGCACGTGGCCGCCGCCCCCGGCGGGCTTCACCGGCTCCGCAAAGCAAACGCCCCGGGCTTCAAGCTGCCGACGCGCCTCCTCGATGTCCTCCACGCGCAAGGCCAGGTGGCGGTAGCCCGCGTTGCCGTTGTTGCCCGCACCCGGGGTCGGGGCCGTCGCCCGGTAAATCTCCAGCACGCAACCCCCGGGCAACCGGACGAATACAGCCGGCGGGTTCTTGCCGTTGCTCCAGCATTCCTCCGCGCCCAACACGCGGACGTACCAGTCCGCCAACGCCCTCGGGTCCTGCGCCGCCAAACCCACGTGCTCGACTCGCATGTTCATCCCCCTAGCCAACCCCCACCGCGCACCCCACTTCAACCCCTCGTTCGCCGCCCACCCAGTCACTTCAACGACGCGAGGAACTCGATGACGTCCCGCAACTCCGCGTCGCTCAGCAGGTCGCCCAGACCCTCCGGCATCGCGGACAACCCGCCCTCCGCAGGCCGATACCCCTCCGCATACGCCGCGTTGGGGTGCAGGATCGATTGCAGCAGGTAGGCGCGGTCGCGTTGCCTGCCGATGCCATCCAGCGCCGGCCCCACGATCCCGCCGTCGCCGCCGACCTTGTGACACCGAAGGCATTGGACCTGGGGATGGTTCTTGAAGATCGCCCCGCCCCGGCCGGCGTCGCCACCGTGGAGCACCAGCCGTTCCCTGGCCTTCGCGCCCGGAACCGAGGCGAGCCAACGACCCAGTTGCCGTTCGATTTCAGGGTGGGCTTCCCGGCGAACCCGCGCGGCCAGCAACACGTCCAACGACAGCTCCGGAGGCACGTCGCCCGATCCCAGTTGGACGACCCACGGCAGCAGCAACGCGTCGGCCTCCGGGCTTCCCAGCCGCGCCAACGCCCCCACCGCCGCCTGGCGCACCGCCACGGGGTTGGTCGGGGCCAGCAACCGGGGCAGCAAGGGCAACGCATCGCCCGGCTCCAGCATGCCGAGATGCGGCAACGCGGCCGCGCGCAGCAAACCATCGCCGCCCGACAGCGCCTGCCGAATCGCCGCAGGAGCCTGCACCGCGCGCAGGCCCGCCAGGAACCCCACGATCGCCGCGCGCACCTCCCGCGTCGCGTTCGTGGACTCGTAATGCTCCATCAAGGGCTGCGCCGCCTCCTTCGTCCGAAGCCCCGCCGCCGCATCCACCAACGCCAGTTGCACCGCCACCGGCGCCGCACCCCCGGGCACCACAACCCCGCGCTCGTCCGGCGTCATCGGGTTCAGGATCTCATCCGCCACCTTCAGGAAGGCCCGCCGCGCCGACTCCGCCCCTCGCCTCGCCCCCATCGCGTCCGCGTGGGCCGCCGATCGTCCCAGGTCCTCCGGCAGGTCTGTCTTGGAAAGCGACTCGCCTCGGCCCGACGAGAACGCAGGCCGCCAAAGGCCATTCACGCGATCCAACACCGGCGGGCGCGGCCAGTCGCCCAAGGCACGCAACGCCATGGCACGGGACGCCGGCGGCGGGTCCCGGCGCTTCGCAAACGCCGCCAACATCTGGGCATGCAACGATGTCCCGAGGCGAGCCGCCGCATCGATCACCCGCCCATGCAACGAAGGGTCCAAGTCCACCCTCGTGAGAAGCATCGCCAACGCCGGATACCCCGGCACCACCGGCACGTCGTGGATGGCACGGCTCGCCTCCACCGCGACGCGCGTGTCCGCGTCCGAGATCAAGTTGGTCAGCCACGGATGACGAAGACCCCGCAACGTCCACGTCGCCGCCAACCGCACCGCCGGGCTCGGGTGCCGCGCACGCGCCATCAGTTCCGGGCTCGGGCCCGCCACAGCCGACGAGCCAGCCTGCGCCCGCACGTCGGAAGACCGCGCCTGCTCAAACCGGGTCCAATGCCGCACCACCGCATGCAGCAGGTACGGGTCGTTGGAGGAGGCGGCCAGCGCAGTGGTGGACTCCAGGCCATGGCGCAGCGGGGAACCCACGTTGACCAGCCGGGACGCGTCCCGCGTCGGCGCACGGTCGGACAGAAGGTGGACGGCTCGTTGGGCCGACGCCGGGTTGCTCGCCAACGTCGCCCCTTGCAACGACCCCAGCGCCATCGCCGCCTTCGCTTGCACCCTCGGGCTGCCGTGGATCACCAGCCACGCCAACAGGCCGTCCGCATGAACCCAGCCCACCTCGCCCGCAAGCTCCGCCGCAGCGCCTTGAACCACCGGATCCGGATCGAGCAACAACGGCAGGATGTCGTCGCACGGCTCCGCCCGCACGGCCGCGTCCACCTCCCGTCGCAGCACCTGGCCCAAGCCCCACAGCGCATGCCTTCGGGCCAGGGAGGAACCCGGCTCCCGCGCGACGCCGCACAAGGGCCGGACCGATTCCCTGCCCCGTCGCGCCAGCTCGAACTGGGCCTCCATCCGCACCCGGCGGTCCGGGTGGCCCAACAGCCCCGTCAATTCCTTCGGCAACCGTCCCGCCATGCCCTCCGCAAGCAACCTGCGGACCTCCGCGACCAGGGCCAGGTCCGACGTCGCCCCCGGGGCGGAGGGCGTGATGCGGTAGATCCGCCCCTTGAGCGGCTGCCCCCAACCCGCCACCCAGTCGAGCACGTACACCGCGCCGTCCGGACCAAAGTCCACGTCCGTCGGCCAGCAACCCCACAGGAACTTCTCGCGCCGCCCGACCTCGAAGGAGGCCCCACGGGGACGTACGTCGAAGGACCAAACGCCGCCCGGGAAGTCGCAATGCAGGAACTTCCCCCGCCATGCCTCGCCAAGGCCCGTTCCGGGATAGAAGGCCAGGCCGCTCGGGCCTTGGGACACCGTGCCAGCCAATGGCAGGATGTTGTCCTTCCCGCCCTTCCACAGCTCCTCCTGGACCCACGGCCCGAAGCCCTCCTGGTGCTGGTAGCTGCACCGCCACCCATGGTCGCCGTCCCGCACCAGGTGCAGCACGCGGCAGGGGTCCGCCCCCGCCGTGTCGTTGTCCACCGTCCAAAGCTCCCCCTCGTCATCGAAGGCCAGCTCCTGCGGGTTGCGCAGGCCCACGCAGAACACTTCAAGGCCGGACCCCTCCAGCTCGCACCGCAGCACCGCGCCCATGTCCGGCAGGTCCAGGACGCCCGCCTTGCCCCGGGCCACGTGCAGGCCCCGGTCACCCATGCTCACGTACAGCCGCCCATCGGGCCCCAGCGCCAACCCATGAAGGTCATGGCCGCTCACCCCCACGTGGACGCCAAAGCCCGTCGCCAAGGCCTCCCTTGCAACACGGCCGTCCGCGCCCGGCGTCAGCTTCCAAAGGTTCGGGATGTTGGCGAAGTAGATCGCGTCGCGCGTCGCCAACACCCCAGCCGCCGTGCCGTCCCCCGCCGTGTTGAAGCCGTCCGCCACCACCTCCGCGCGATCCGCGCGGCCATCCCCGTCCCGATCCTCGATCCGCCGCACCAACTCCGAGTCCCGCGTCAGCCACTCCGGGTCCACCGCCGCAAACTCCGACTCCAGGTGTCGCACGCGGTCCTCCACCGTGCGAAAGGCGAGGTCCCGGAGAAGCCAGTTCGTCTTCTGGGTGACGTCAAAGATCGAACGTGCCCAGCGATGCGACTCGGCCACGTGAACGCGCCCGACATGGTCGATGTGAAACGCCACGCCGTTCGAGAGCTGGGGCTCGGCCGCCCACACGGACAGCCTCAACCCGGGGGCCAAGGACAAGCGCGCCGCCTGCTCGCCCGCCGCCGCGAACGTCCCGGTCGCATGCTGCGACCGCACCGCCACAGCCCATGCCAAGACCAGCCACCAGCCACGCCAACGCGAACGCATGGCGTCAGCAAACCCGAATCGCGCCGATTCGGGGAGGGCGAAAACGACCCGGGCTCACGCCGTCGCCGCGCCCACCTTGCCCAACCGCCGCGCCTCACGCCCATACACCCACTCGAACAGCGGCGTTGCCATGAGCGTCGTGGCGATCGCCATCACGACCATGATCGAGAACAACTGCGGGGTGATGAGCCGTCGCTCCAGCCCTATGTTCAGGATGATCAACTCCATCAGCCCGCGTGCGTTCATCAACGTTCCCACGGCCAACGCCGTGGGGTTGTCCTCGCCTTGCAGCCGCGCCGCGCCCCAGCACGCGAGGAACTTCCCGGCGCACGCCGCCACCAAGGCCACCCCCGCCACCACCCAAAGCTCCGGCGTCGTCACGAGGTCCAGGCGCGTGTTCAACCCGGAATAAACGAAGAACGTGGGCAACAGGAAGACCACGACGAACGGCTCCACGTGCCGCGTCAGGGCCGCCGCGAAGGCTCCCCTCGGCATCGCGCACCCAAGGATGAACGCACCGAACACCGCGTAGATGCCCATCGCGTCCGTGAACCACGACCCCAGCATCACCAGCCCCATGACCGTCGCCAACACCGGCTGCGACAACGTGCCATCCGCGCGCGTCATCGTCCCAAGGCGCGACAGCAAGGACCGTCCCAGCGTGAGGACCAAGGCGGCGTAGGCCACCCCGCCACCGATCGCCCTCGCGGCGATGCCCCAGTCGCCTTGGAAGCTGCCCAGGACCACCGCGAGCAGGCACCACGCAGCCGCGTCATCCAACGCCCCGGCTGCCAAGGCCAGCGTCCCCAGCGACGTCCCCGCCAACCCCCGCTCCACGATGATGCGCGCCAGCATCGGGAACGCCGTGATGCACATCGACGCACCCAGGAACAGCACCGCCTCCCACGTCCTCACGCCCTCGGTGAAGAACAACCCGTTGCGCCCCGCCATCCACGCGCCTAGCAACCCGCCCAGCAGAAACGGAGCCGCCATCCCCGCCATCGACACGCTCGCCGCCGCCCGCGCCCGGCCCCGGAACAGGTCCGACCGAAACTCCACCCCCACCAGGAACATGTACAACGCCAGCCCCACCTGGCTCACGGACAGGAAGATCGCCTTCGACGCCGACGGGAAAACCCATTGCTGCAAGGGACGCGTCCACTCGAAGTGCCCCAGCAGCGAGGGCCCCAGCACCACCCCGGTGATCATCTCACCCACCACCTGCGGCTGGCCCACCCGCTTCGCGAGCCAACCCACCAGCCGACACGCACCCAGCACCACGGCCAGTTGCAGGAAGAAGCGAATGGAGAGCTCGAAGGGAGTCATGAACGGCGCGACGCTGGGCCCGCTCCTCGATTCGTCAACACAGCTTTGCCCTCCGCCTGGCCCCGATCACATCTCCACGTCCTCCGGCCGCACCTCCAGGCACTCGTCCTGGTCCTCCCACAGGATGGCCGGCACCGTCTCCAGCAGGGAGGGCACGATGCCCTCGGCGAGCTCCACCAACAGCTCCTCCGCCCGCTGCGCCGCGTCCTCCAGCTTCCGCTCATAGCCCGGCTGCCGCGTCCGCTTCTCGTCCCAATGCGCCACCTCGTGGACCGGCGCGTACTTCCTCGACCACAGCGTCAATGCCGCCTTCACCGACTCTGGCAATTGCGCCACCGGCACCGCCGTCTCGTTGCAATGGATGCAACAAAGGCCGTGCTCCCCAACATCGCGGGTCATGTACGGCAGCAACGGGGCCCCGCAGCACTCGGCCAGCGGGTAGCCCATCGGCGCGTTCACCAACCGCTGCTGCCACAGAGAACGCTCATGCGCCACCTGCGCCGCCAGCCGCAACGACGCCACCAGCGGATGGGACATCCGCCACGCCTTGCCATGCAACTGCCCCAGCGTCTGCGAACACCACCGCGCCAGCGTGATGTCGTCAAAGGCCCGGAACGCCTGGCCGTACTCGCGCCAGATGCGGTCGGCCGGGGTCTCGGAATGCTCGTGAGTCTCCGCCATGCCCCGACCCTAGCCACGCTCCCGCTCCCCGGCCCAGCCCGGAGATTCAAGCCGCAAGCGCCCGTGGGCTCAGCCGGGAGGGAAGGGATTGCGAAGCAGATCCAGCAAGCACGACCGACCCCTTTGCATCGTCACGGTGAAGGCAGCCGCTTCAGCAGGTAAGCCCGCCGCTGGTCCGCGAAGTTCTTCAGCCCCATCGAGCCGCCGCCGCCCGGCCCGAACCCCGTGCCCGCATGGTCCTCCGTCAGGCTCGTCTCGAAGGCCTCCGTGGACTCCAGCTTGCGCGTGTCCAACCGAACCTCCGCCGCGATCAAGTCGTGATACCGCTGCGCCACCGGCCCCAGCGTCTTCCAGTCCAGATGCTTGTCCGCCATCTGCCGCACCAACGCCAGATACCGTTCCCTCAACGACGGCACCGCCAGCAACTTCGACAGCAACGGCTTCGCCGCATCATTGGCCGCCACCAACGGATCCAGCTCCACCCCCATGCCCCCTCTCCCACCACCCGGTCCGCCCGGTCCACCCGGTCCACCCGGTCCACCCGGTCCACGCCGCCGTCCACCCGCCCGCGTGAACGTCTCGTTGGTGTCCCCCGGCAGGACATGAAACCTCCCCTGCCCATCCTGGCAAATCAGGTAGTCGCTCGCCCGAACCCAGTAGCCGTCGTTGTTCACCAAGGCGTTCTCCAACGCCAGGAAACGCAGCGCCCCCTCGATGTCCAGGATCGGCTCCAATGCCTTCTCCAACTCTCCCGACGGCGTTTGGTTCAGGACCTTGCACAATTGGATCAGGTCCGCCCAAGCCTTGGGATCCTCCTTGCTCTTGAGGTCGTAGATCTTCTTGTACGGCGCCGGATCCTCGCCCAGGTACTCAAGGCCACCCTTTCCGTTTGGCGAGCCCGGCACCTTCCAACGCGCGGCCTTCGACGTCTTGAAGTGATGCTGCACGAAGTCCTTGTTGAATTGCTCGAGGCTCGCGTAGATGCCCCAGGACTCTCCATTGACCACCAACCGGACAAGGTTCGCACGCGGCGCGGGCACGTACTGACGGGCCACCTCGCAGTACAACACCGCCCGCAGGAAGCTCGGGTCCTCGTGGCTGTTCAACAGGTTCAGGGTCCGGAACCCATCCACCGACTGCCCCTCCTTGAACGCATCCAATGAGATGTTCAACGAACGCTTCCGACCCGTGCCCACCATCCCGTAGGACGACATCCCACGAAAATGCACCCCGACGTCCTCGTAGGTCTTGCCGTCCACCATCAACCGCGCCGGCACCTCCACATCGGTGTCATGGAAGGCCTCCAGTTCCTTTTCCCACCCCGGGCCGTCGAACGTCAGGAACAACGTCCGCAACACTCCCGTGTCGTAAAACGCCTTCCCGGCGTGCGACGTGGCGTCGGCCGGAGACACCCTCGGGCCAGGCTTGGACGGGGCAGCATCTTCCCGACGCGGGCCCCCAGGCCCGAAGCCACCGCGCCCGGGGCCACGCCGCTGCGGCCCTCCACCGCTCGCGGCCTCCTTGGCCAGGAACTCGCGCGCCGCGTCTCGCTCCAGCGAATCCAGCTTCTTGTCACCGTTCTTGTCGAACTGCTTGAGCAGCTTCCGATCCGGTTGCACCCCGCCCGGAGGCCCCCCAAACCGCCCCCCCGGTCCCCCCGGTCCCCCCGGTCCACCCGGCGGCGGTCCGTCAGGCAACTGTGAAAACGCCATGCCTGTGGCTAGAGCAGCCGCCAAGGCGGCACGAAGGATGCCAGAGATAGGATGCAACATACGATGCGCTTGCCCCCTCATGACCGGCCAACGGATGCCCGGTAACATGGGAGTTGCCGACGCCCTAATGCTTCGACGCAGATGGAATCCGAGACCTCACCCGCCGCACGGAGCTACGGAATCCTCGCCGCCATGTGCGGACACGCGACCTACGGCGACCTACGGCATGGTCCAAGCGTCCGCTTCCACCGAAGGGCTAGGCATCAACGCCTTCGCCGGCTCGCTCGTGTGTCTCCACCGCCACGGGTGCGTCCACTTCGGCAACCTCGACCACTCGAATCTCCACTCGGTCGCCCACGGCCAAGTCGGCGGTCGGCCACGTCCCCACCACCACCTGGGGCTCCGGAGTGATGCCGGTGGCTGAAAAGAAAATGCTGACGTCATCCGGCTTGGGCATCGGTATCCGAACGAGCGTCAGCACGGCTTGGAGCGTCTGGTAATCGCCGCCGACGGTGAAGCGCTTCCGTCCGTTGATGTGAATCTCGAAGGCAATCATGGCGCGGTGATGGCTACCGACTGCATCTCAGCAACCCGGCGCACGGGCGCAGCGGTGGCAACCACGACGTGCCCGCCGGGATCGTTGGTCCGCATGGTTGAGGTGATCCAAGGGGGGCGGGAGAGGCGCGTTCCTGAACGAGGCCAGCGATTCGTGTATCGAGACGCTAGGCGCCCTTCCCCGGCGGCTTGACCGCGATGCGATGGGGTTGTCGCAAGACGATCCGCCCTTGGTACGGTTGCAAGAAGTACAACGAGGACACCTCGCTCACCGACTCGGGGGCCGCCGTCAACGCGATGAACCCCAGGCGCCGCGCCGTCGCCAGGATCGCGTGGCGGTTCGTCGCGTCGAGCGAGTGGATCTCGTCCAGGAAGAAGGGCACCTCGCACAGCAGCGAGTGCGTGGCGTCCTCCCGCAGCAAGGAACGCAGCACGATCAGGTTGAACAGCACCTTGATCGTGATCGTGGTCCCGTGGGACTCGACCTGCCGAAAGTCGTTGTAGTGATGGGGCCGGCCGTCGTCGCCCGTCACCGTGAAGCGCAAGGTGAAGAGGTCGGCGTGCCGCAGGAGCGGCGTGGCCTCGAAACGTTGCTTGAACGAGGCCAAGGCCGCGTTGATCCCGGATTGGGCGTCGAACAGCCCCGGTTGATCAGACTCCGCCAGCTTGCGGAGCGAGCCCACGACGTCCGGTTGCTCCACGACGTCGAGGCGCAGGGAGGCCAGGTTGGACACCTGGACGCCCGCCAACGCGCGGTTCAATCGGACCGCCGCGCCCTGGATGTCCGCAAGGTCGCGAAGCACCTCGTCGAACTTGGACCGCACCTCCGTCACCTGCGTCTCCCAGTCGCGACGCAGGGCGTCCTCACGCTCCGGCAACGCCTCCAGTTCCTCGCGGAGGTTCCTCACCGTCTCGGCGTCGTCGGCCCCCACGTGGTCGGAGCCCAGCCGCGACTCCACGGCCAGACGAAGCCGCGCCATGGCATCCCCCAGGCGATTGGACTCATCCTGCGCGTGGAGATACTGGGCGACCGCGTCGTCGAACTCCTCCGGGATCGGGCGGGACGGCGCGGCGGGGTCGGGAACCGTGTCAGGCCGCAGGCAAAGCGCATGCCGGGACATCGACGCCTCGTGGGCGCGCCGCAGCTCCACGCGCTCCCGCTCGGCCTCCTCGTGGCGACGCCGCTCGGCGTCCGCTCGCACCACCAGGTCTCGGATACGTTCCGACACCGACACCAACGACCCGTCGATCCCGGCCAGTTCCGCCTCGTGCCTCGGGAGCAGCGCCAGATCCTGCTGAAGCGCCTCCCACTCGAACATCCGCTTGCGGGCCGCGTCCTGCTCGGCGCGCAGCGACTGCACGCGCGCGGCCAGCCTCTCGTGCTGCACCAACGCCGCGAGCATCGACTCCCAGTGCGCCACGCGCTCGTCCTCCTCCGCGATCCGGCGCCGCAACGCCTCGGGATCGGCCAGCTCAGCCAGGGCGCCGGAAGCGTCCGGCAGCGGAATCTCCACGGCGCCGTCCCGGTAGGCCCCGTCGCGAATGCGGGACGCCACCTCGTGAAGCCGCTGGAGGAGCACCTTGGGCTCCAGGATCCGCACGCCGTCGTCCCCCACGGGCAACCCAAGGAGATCCGCGTTGAACAGCGACGCCAGCCCCGCAAGCTGCGCAGGCTCCAAGTCCCGCCGCAGCACCGACACGAGCGCGCGGTCCAGATGCTCCAGGCTCGCACGCAGCCGCAAGGCCCGCTGGCGATGGGACTCCAGGCTCTGCTCCGCCTGCGCCCGCGAGGCACGGCTGGCATCCGATAGCTGCCGCTCCAACGCGTGGATCTCCTTCTCCCGGTTCTCCAGCGCCGCACGCTCCAGCTCCTCCACGAAGTCCGCGAGGCGGCCGCGCCGGTCCCGGATGCGACGAATCTCCCCCAGCAGCGAGCCCCGCGACTCCGACAACTCGCGCTCCTCGCGCCGCCGGTCGTCGGCCTCCGCGCCCAGCCCGGCCACAAGCCGGAGGGCCGCCTCGGACGCCTCCGACAACGCCGCCACCCGCGCCTCGTGCAACCGGACCCGCTCGTCCCTCTTGGACCGCAGGTCCGCCCAACGGTAGGACAGCTCGCGCAACAGCACGCCCCGGCGCTGGTGGGACTCCACGAGCTGGTGCACCGGCTCGCGGGCCTCCTTGAAGCGAACCAACGCATCCCGCCGCCGCAGGATGGACTCGTACGTGTCGCCCAGCAGGTCGCGGATGTTGAGCGCCGGCTTGTCCACCGGCAGCCCGGCCAGCATCAGCAGACGATCCCGCATCTGGTCCTGCGTGATCGTCGCCAGGGACAGCAGGTTCTTCAGCGTCTCGCGGAAGTGCGGGTAGCGGTCGTTGTCTCGCAAGGCCACCAACCCCAGCCCGCGCGCCTCGCCCTTCGTCGGCATGAGCAGCAGCTCGCGATGCTCCTGCGCGGAGCGCACGAGCGAGAAGTTGCGAAGCGCCAGGCGGGCCGCCACGGCCCTCGGCTCGCGCACTTGATGGCCCTCGTCGAGAAAGTCCTCGGGATCGAACGGCCCGTCGTAGATGAAGCGCTCAGGCTCCCCGCCCGCCGCCCTCGCCTGGCCGCGCCAGCCCAGCACGCACTGTCCACGCGACCCCAGGCACTGGAACAACACGTAGGAATACGGCCCCGGGAAGTAGTAGTCGCGCGTCTGCTCCGGCGTGTACGAGCCAAAGTCCATGTGCCGCCGGTCGTCCAGGTACAGGAACTGCAACGTGTTGATCAGCGTCGTCTTGCCCGTGTTGTTCGGCCCGACGATCTGCACGGAGCCCGTCAGGTCGATCTCCGCGAAGTCATATCGGCCGGCACGGATGAGGATGAGCTTTTGGGGGCCTTGGGGCATGAGGGCAGGGGTCAGGGTGCAGGGGTCGGGGTGCGGTCGGCCGCCGTCTCGCCGGCCTTCGCCGCGCCCGCAGCGGGCGACGACGCCTGGGCGGCCAGCTCGAGGCACTTGTCCAGCAGGCGGTGAAAGGGGCGGAGAAACTGGAACTCGTCCTCGCCCAGCACCTTGGCGAAGCCGAACCGCTCCAGGTTGCGAACCACCTGCCGCAACCCGGACACCTCCTCCACGTCCACCTGCCGCAGCAGCCCGACGTATCGGTCCAACGCCAAATGCGGCAGGCGCGAGATCAGGAAGTGCTGGCCAAAGATGTACTCCTCGATGGGCCGCCCCTCGTTGGCCGCATGGTCCACCAGGATGAACGAGAACACCGCGATGCGGGACAACGTCTCGCGCTCACCCTCGCCCGCGTCGGGCTCGAAGTAGAAGAAGTCGCGCGGGTGCCGCACCAACGTGATGCCCAGCTGCCGGAACCACGACGCATACTCGTCGTGCCGGGCCGCCACCGCCGAGAACATGGGCTCGTCCTCCGGCGACAGGTGATGGCCGCGACGCAGCCGGTCGAAGACTTCTCGTAGATGGGGAAGCTCGGTCATGGGTTGCAAAGTTGGACGGGACAGGACTCCAGCTCGCCGTCGGACGTGACGTGCACGCGGGCCTCGCCACCCTCGAATCGCGTCGCGAACGAGCGGTCGAACACCAGCCGCGTGAATCCCGCCAGAGCCTCGGACGAGGTGCGGGCGGGGTGCCGCTTCACCAGCCAGCCCAGAAGGTCGTCGATCGGCAGGCACGCCCGCGCCTCGTCCGGCAAGCCATCCAGCCAGACCCGACGCAGGTAGTCGGGCGGCAGGTCCTCCGGCGCGTCCAGAGCCAGGACGGGGGGCGGCTCCACCGTCGCCTCCGCCACGTTGCGCAACGCCCGGGTGATCGCCAGGTCCGACGGCACATGGTGCCAGCGTTGGATGAAGGCCCGGACGCCATGGGCATCGGCCCATCCCGAGGTTCCATCCTTCTGCAAGGCCTCCAACGCCTTCGCCGCGCCCTCGGCAAGAAACGAGGAACGCCGCAGCGAGTCGTACAGGGGCTGCAATTCGCGCCGGCACTGCTGGAAGACCCTCAGGGCATGGCGCTGGACGATCCGCAACAGCCGCAGGCTCCGCTCCATCGTGGGAAGGTCCGTGAACAACCCCTGCTCCCGCGCCCGAACCAGCAGCCGCCCCGTCTCGTCGAACACCGACCTCAACGGCCCGTCCGGTCGCACCACGTCCGACATCGGCTCCACGTACCGCTCCATCCAGTGGACGATCCGCCGGAACTTGTCCCGGACCGAGATCGTGCGGCGCTCGGTCTTGTAACGGGACACCTCGTTCAAGATGCACCGATGCGTCTCGTCCAGGTCCGCCTGCACCCGCAGCAGCGTCCGCTGGATGTCGTCGATCGCCAGGCGCAGGAGGGTCAGCTCCTCCTGGTCAATCGCCCGCGCCAACTGGCGGCCGCTCGCCTCGAGGGACTGGATGTAGCCGCGGACCATCTCCGGCGTCGCGGCCTGCGCGGCGTCGAACAGGTAGTCCAGCAACCGCCGCACCGGCTCCGCCAGGAAGTGGAAGTCGGACCCGGGCTCGCTCGGGACTAGGATGTGCAGCTCCGTCAGGCGCCGCCACGTCGTGTCCGGCAGCTCGCCACCCTCGTCCTGAGTGTCGCGAATCATCCGGCGCACGTCCGCCTCGGACATCTCGCCGCCCGCCGCGGCCAAGCGCCGCAGCAGGGGCACGTGGCCCTCGCAGAACCGGAAGAACGACTGGGGTGGTATCCTCATCAACCCTCGCCCGGACGCGACCAGGCGGGCCGACATCCTGCCGAGTCCCACCACAACGTCCAGCATCCGAAATCCAGCCCCAGCCGCCCGGCAACCTCCTCGGGGCCGGGCTTGACCCGGGGCCGCAGGACATGGCTAAGTTCTCCCAGCGTCGCGGAGAGGTGGCCGAGTGGCTGAAGGCGCTGGTTTGCTAAACCGGTTTACGGCCAAAAGCCGTAACGAGGGTTCGAATCCCTCCCTCTCCGCCAATCTCCCCAAACGCCCCAATACCAAGGCTTTCCAACAAAACCATGGCGGGCCGCGAGGCCGAAACTCTAAGCATCCGCCCCGCATCCCCCATGGCGTTTCAAGCGGCTTCAAGGGAGTTCAACTGTTTCGCCGTGTTGCGTGGGAACCGTCCCCGTCATCGATCCCGCGAGGGCCACGTCCTGCGCCACCAGCGCACCGTGGATGCGCCCAGTACCCGCAGGGCGATGGTTGCCTCCATCTCCATCCTGCGCCGCCAGATCCTCCCCGGGCCGTCGAGGGCACCGCTGGCTCGAATCCCTCCCTCTCTGCCATTCTCCCCGTTCAAATCCCCCCGCCCAAAATCCCTTCTCGCCATGCCTCGCCGGCAACGGGCATCCTTTCGCTGAAATGTCCGGATCGACGACTGGGGAAAAAGCCAGCAAGGGCAACGTGGCCTCGCGTGACGTGGTGGTGAAAAACCGCCAAGGCATCCATGCGCGGCCCTCCGCCGCCTTCGTGAAGCTCGCGGCTCAGTTCCGATGCGAGGTCATCCTCGAAAAGGACGGCGAGGCCATCAACGGCAAGAGCATCATGGGCCTCCTCATGCTCGCCGCCGGACCCGGGTCCCGCGTCCGCATCGTCTGCGACGGCGACGACGCCCTCGCCGCCGTCGAGCAGTTGGCGGCGCTCGTCAACGGCGGCTTCGGCGAACTGTGACGCCCGCCGCCCCCGGGCAGGCTTTCATCACCGCAACAGCAAGGGTTTCATGTCGGACTTCAACATTCATTACGTGGCGCGGCTGGCCCGTGTGGCCCTGACGCCGGAGGAGGAGCAACGACTCGGCGGGCAGCTCGGCAACATCCTCGGCTACATCGAGAAGCTCCGCACCGTGGACGTCTCCGGCGTCGAGCCCATGTCCCACGCCTTCCCCCTCGCCAACGTCTCGCGACCCGACGAGCCCAGGTCGTCCCTGTCGCACGACGACGCCCTCCGCAATGCCCCGTCGCGTTCCGGCGGGTTGTTCGTGGTCCCCAAAATCGTCGAGTAACCCCGATCCCATCCCGGACGCCCCTCCATGCTCCATCGATTGACGATCTCGGAACTGGCCGGACGCCTCGCCTCCGGCCACGTGTCGGCCACCGACGCCCTCGAGGCCTGCCTCGCCCAGGTGGACCGCGTGGACGGCGACGTCCGCGCCTTTCTCTCCATCGACCGCGACGATGCCCGCGCCCAGGCACGCGCCGCCGACGCCGAGCTCGCGGCCGGCGGTGGCGGCGGCATGCGCCCGCTGCTCGGCGTCCCCATCGCCCTGAAGGACGTCCTCTGCCACCGCGGGCAACCCGTCGGCTGCGCCTCCAAGATCCTCGAGGGCTACGTCTCCCCCTACGACGCCACCGCCGTCGCCCGCCTCAAGGCGGCCGGCGCCGTCTTGTTCGGCCGGCTCAACATGGACGAGTTCGCCATGGGCAGCTCGACCGAGAACTCCGCCTACTGGACCACCCTCAACCCCTGGGATACCTCCCGCATCCCCGGCGGATCCTCCGGGGGATGCGCCGCCGCCGTCGCCGCCAACGAGGCCTTCGCCTCCATCGGCTCCGACACCGGCGGCTCCATCCGCCAGCCCGCCGCCCTCTGCGGGTGCGTCGGGCTCAAGCCCACCTACGGCCGCGTCTCGCGCTACGGACTGGTGGCCTTCGCCAGCTCCCTCGACCAAATCGGCCCCTTCACCAAGTCCGTCGGCGACGCCGCCCTGCTCATGGAGGCGCTCTCGGGCCACGACCCTCTCGACTCCACCAGCCTCAACGAGCCCGTCCCGCGCTACCGCGACGCCCTCGGCGCCACCTCCCTCAAGGGCGTGCGCCTCGGCGTCGTCAAGGAGTTCCAACTCGGCGGCATGGACACCGAGGTGGACGCCGCATTCCGCGCCGCCATGCGCCAACTCGAGGCCCTCGGCGCCGAGGTCCGGGAGGTCAGCCTCCCCCACTCCGACCACGCCGCCGCCACCTATTACATCATCGCCCCCGCCGAGGCCTCGGCGAACCTCGCCCGCTTTGACGGCGTCCGTTATGGCCGCCGCGTCGAGGGCCCGGACGCCTTCGAGCTCAACAGCCGCACCCGCGGCTCCGGCTTCGGGCCGGAAGTGAAACGCCGCGTCATCCTGGGGACCTACGTCCTCAGCAGCGGCTACTACGACGCCTACTACCTCCGCGCCCAAAAGGTCCGGGCCCTCATCCGACGCGACTTCGAGCACGCGTTCGCCCACGTGGACGCCATCGTGACGCCCACGACGCCCACCCCCGCCTTCAAGGTCGGCGAGAAGGCGTCCGACCCCTTGCAGATGTACCTCAGCGACATCTTCACCATCTCCTGCAACCTCGCCGGCATCTGCGGCATGAGCCTGCCCTGCGGCTTCACACGCCAACCGCGCCTGCCCATCGGGCTCCAGCTCCTCGGCCGTCCCCTCGGCGAGGCCGACCTCCTCCGCATCGCCCATGCCTACGAGCAATCCACGCCGTGGCATCGGGAGGTCGCGCCCCTCGGCTGACGCGGCCTCCTTCCGCCGTTCCCCCGCCCGCCTTCACCGGGCCACCCTGCATCGCCCAGCGGCCGCCCGCCCCTTTGCGCGACGCATCGCCCCTTCGGACTCGAAATCCCAGCGCGACCCGCGAAAGGATCGCCCCATGAACACCCCGTCGTTCGCCACCGCCCTGATCGCATGGGCCGGCTTCTGGCTTTCGGCCTTGCACCTGTTCGCCGCCGCCCCGCTCATCCCCGCCGGAGCCGCGCGGGTGGATGTCACGCCCACGCGGCCCGTGATGCTCATGGGCTACGCCGCCCGCGCATCGATGGGGCAGGCCTCCAACTCGTTGCAACGCCTGCACGCCCGCGCCATCGCCCTGGGCGAAGGCAACCAAGCCGCCGTCGTCGTCGCCATCGACCAATGCATCCTGCCCGGGTCGGTGACGGCCGAGCTGCGCCGCCGCCTCGCCGCACGCACGGGACTTCGCGAGGCCCAGGTCGCCTTCACCGTCACCCACACACACGCCGCACCCTGCCTCTCCGGCGCGGCCCCCAACATCCTCGGACGCACCTTCACCACCGCCGAGCAGGAGGGCATCGACGCGTACACCCGGTTCTTCGTCGAACGCGTGGAGCAGGTCGTCGTCGAGGCCTTGAAAAACCGCAGCCCCGCCCTCGTCTCGTGGGGCCAGGGCCGGGTCGGCTTCGCGCGCAACCGCCGCACACCCGGCGGGCCCGTGGACCACGACCTGCCCGTCCTGCGCGTGGCCGCGCCCGACGGAACCCTGCGCGCCGTGCTGGCCAATTACGCCTGCCATTGCACCACGCTTGGCGGCGAGAACAACGCGTCCCATGGCGACTGGGCCGGCGTGGCCGCCCTCGACCTCGAGGCCTCCACGCCCGGCGCCGTCGCGCTCGTCTCCATCGGGTGCGGAGCCGACGCCAACCCCGAGCCCCGAGGCTCCGTGCAACTCGCGGAGCAACACGGCCGCGCCCTCGCCTCGGAGGTGCGCCGGTTGATCAACCTGCCCTTGGAACCCCTCGCGTCCGCGCCCGAGACCACACTCGAATCCATTGCCCTCCCCTTCCGAAGGCACTTCACGCGCGAGGAATGGGAGAAGCGGGCCGCCACGCCCGGCATCGTGGGCCACCACGCCCGGCGTTGGTTGGAACGACTCGACCGCGGCGAGAGCCCGGGGCCCACACTGCCGTACCCGGTGCAGACGTGGTCGTTCTCCACGAACCTCGCCATGGTGTTCCTCGGGGGCGAGGTCGTCGTGGACTACGCGCTCCGCTTGAAGGGCGAGCTCGACGGCCGCCGCCTGTGGGTCACCGCCTACGCCAACGACGTCCCAGGCTACATTCCGTCGCGGCGCATCCTCGCCGAGGGCGGCTACGAGGCCGAGACCTCCCTATGGTACTACGACCGCCCGCAGCAATTCGCCCCGGCCATCGAGGACCTGGTCGTCGATGCCGTCCGCAGGCCGCTTCTCCCACGCTTCAAGCCCGCACCGCCCAAGGGCGAGATGACCCAGCCCCGCGAGGCCCGCCGCGCCCTCGAATCCTTCTCACACCCCGCTTCCCTCGTCGTCGAACTCGTCGCCGGCGACGACCTCGTCCAATCCCCCGTCGCCATCGACTTCGGGGCCGACGGACGCCTCTGGGTCGCCGAGATGTCTGACTACCCGGCAGGGGACCAAGGCGGACGCATCAAGGTGCTCGAAGACGCCGACCAAGACGGCGTGCTCGACCGCGCCCGGGTCGTCGCGCAAGGACTCCCATTCCCCACCGGCCTCATGGCTTGGAAGGACGGCGTCCTCGTGTGCGCCGCGCCCGATGTCTGGTGGATCTCCTCAGACGGCTCCCAACGCCAACGCCTCCTCGCCGGCTTCGCCACCCACAACTTCCAGGCCCGCGTCAATGGACTCCGATGGGGCCTCGACGGATGGGTCCATGGCGCGGGCGGCCTCTTCGGCGGCAAGATCCGCTCCTTGCAAACCGGCCTGGAAACCGACGCCACGGGCCGGGACTTCCGCTTCCAGCCCGATGCCGGCGCCTTCGAGACCCTCGTCGGCGTGAGCCAGCAGGGACGGCCTCGCGACGACTTCGGCCAATGGTTCGGCAATGACAATGGAAGCCTGCTGTGGAGCTTCCCGATGCCGCCCGCCGCCACCGCCCTGGGCTTCGAGCCGCCCAGGGCCTCGTTGCCCGCCAACCGCGATGGCAACCGCGTCTTCCCCACCAGTCAAACCCTCGAGCGATTCAATGACCCGCACACCGCCAATCACCTCACCAGCGCTTGCGGGCCCGAGATCTTCCGCGGCTCCAGCCTTGGCCCCGGCTTCGAGGGCGACGCCTTCGTCTGCGAACCCGTCCACAACCTCGTCCGGCGCGCCCACCTCGCCCGCGATGGCGTCGGCTTCGCCGCCACGCGTGACGCCTCCGAGAAGGCATCCGAGTTCCTCTCCAGCACCGACCACTGGTTCCGTCCCGTCGAGGCACGCACCGGCACCGACGGCTGCCTCTGGGTCGTGGACATGCAACGCTTCGTCATCGAGCACCCTCGATGGATCGCCCCGGATCGCCTCGCACGGCTCGATGTGCGCGCCGGGGCCGACCGCGGCCGCATCTACCGCATCCGCGCAGCCAACCGCCCCGCCATCCCGCTGCCCAAACTCCATCCCCCAGACGGACCCGCCGCCCTCGTCGGGTTCCTCGCATCACCCGAAGGTCCCTTGCGCGACCTCGCCCAACGCGAGGTCCAACTCCTCCCCCCGCCCCAACGCGCAGGCATCGTCCCCAACCTGTCACGACTGCTGGAACATCCCTCGCCCGCCGTCCGCGCCCAGGCTCTTTGGACCCTCCACAACATCGACGCCCTGCCCGCCCACGCCCTCAACCTCGCCTGCAACGACCCCGACGAACGCACCCGCCTCGCCGCCCTCGACCTCGCCTTCGTCCGTTCCCATCCCATTCCGGACCCCACCCCCGCAAGCCTCCTGTCCACCCCCGCCCTGCGCTTCCGCACCGCTCTCGCCCTGGCCCGCGCCGGCGAAGCCGGGGCCGCACGCATCGCAGCCATGGTGCTCGACGATCCCGCCGACGCATGGCTCGCCTCCGTCGCCCTCGGCGCCGCGCGCTCCCACGGGGAAGCCTTCGCCCGAAGGCTCGCCACGACCCCGTCCGCGCTCGTCCGCCTGGGCCCCGCCCTCGATCGCTGGCTCCAGGCATGGGCCGCCTCCAACCCCGGTGCGCTCGCAGCCATCGCACCCGCATTGATGGAAGCCGCGCGCGCCGACGTCGGCGTCGCCTTCCCTTGGCTCGCCGCGCTCACCGGCGGCGAGCCGGATCGCTCGCGCTGGCCCGCCGCCGCCCGCCCACTCCTCGACGCATGGGAACCCGCCCTCGCCGCACACGCCACCCACGTCCTCCGCGACCCCTCACGGCCAGAACCACAACGCATCGCCGCCGCCTCCTTGGCCGCAGCAAGGGCCAGCAAGGACGCCTCCCTCGACGCGGACGCCATCGTGGCCCTCGACGACCTCCCACCAGGACCCGTCCTAGACTCATGGGTCCGCGCGTTGTCGGCCATCGAACGCCCCGCCCTTGCCGCGCGTTGCATCCAAGGGCTCGACACCGCCTCGCCACGCGCACGCCAGGCGCGCCTCGCCGTGTTGCTGGCCCGTCGCACCTCCGCCCGCGCCTTGGCCGAGGCCGTCCGCACAGGAAGCGTCGCCACCGATGCTTGGACCCTCGAGCAACGCCAATCCCTCAAGGAACGGGCCGGAGGACCGCCCGTCGCGTCCTCAACCCCCGCTCGCGCGGACGTCATCCAACGCTATGCGTCCGCGTCCGCAATGACCGGCGACCGCGGGGCAGGAGCCGCCCACTTCGAGCGCCTGTGCTCCAGTTGCCACGCCATGGCCGGGCGCGGGCACGCCGTCGGACCCGACCTCGGCCCCTACCGGGGCAAGCCCCTCGCCGACTTCTTGCTGGCCGTCCTTGACCCCAATGCGGCCGTGGATGGACGCCATCGCACCCGACGCGTCGAGCTGAAGGATGGCCGGGAACTGGTGGGTGTCGCCACCGAGGAAGGCCGGACCGGCTTTGTCCTGGCGCAACCCGGCGGGATCCGGGAACGCATCGAGCGGTCTCAGGTCGAACGCATGGAAGACGTCGCCGCGTCGTTGATGCCCGAGGGCTTCGAGGAGTCGCTTCCGCCGCAGGCCATGGCGGACCTCGCCGCATGGGTGCGCGAGGCTCCACGGGCCTTTGGCATGGGATCTCCCGAGCAAACGCGCGCCAACCGGGAGCGCTGGGCGAGGCTGGCATCGTCCGGCACCGGCGACTTCCGCTGCGTCGAGCCGATGCTGCCCTACGCCTCGTGGCTTGGCCGGCTACCCCTGCGCGTCTGCCGCCAAGACACCGGCACCAATCGGCTCGAGTGGGTGTCCCGCCCCGCCCCCGGCACCACCACGCATCGCTGGCCCGTGGCCATGGGCTTCCATTCGCAGCCCAAGGGCCACTTTGTCCTCCGAATCGAGGACGTCGATGAGGTCGAGTTCGACGTCGCATTGGACGACGCCCAATGGACGACGGAATCCGGCGCCGGCCGCCTCCGCTACCGCGTCGAGGAACGCAACAACGAGGACAGCAATGGCGTCATGGAACTGGATCTCGCCCCCGCCAACGCCACGCGCCCCCTCCGCATCTCCGTCACCGGCACCCCCACCGGCAGCCTCCGCTGGTTCGGGGTGTACGAGGACGGCAAACCGTGATCTCGACACGTTTCGGCACTCTCGGATAGCGTGCCGATATCAAAATGCTTGGCCAATCCCAAGACGACGTGCACGCGGGGTGCTAGTCCTAGGTCATGAACGAACCAACACGACACCCCCGCAGATCAGTGGCTGAATTCTTCGCAGGCATCGGGCTCATGCGCATGGGACTGGAGGCTGCCGGCTGGAGCATCGCCTTTGCCAACGACATCGACCCTGACAAGTGGGCGATGTATCGAGGCCACTTCGGGTGCACAGGCGAGTTCGTGCTGGGCGACGTTCACAAGCTCAAGACTTCGCAAGTGCCAACGGTATCATTGGCTACCGCTTCGTTCCCATGCAACGACCTTTCCTTGGCCGGGGCGAGGAATGGGTTGGCGGGCTCCCAGTCATCCGCTTTCTGGGGCTTCGTGGACGTTCTCAAGGCCCTCAAGCGTGAGCGGCGGAATCCGCCCATGGTCCTTCTTGAAAACGTCACAGGCTTCCTCAGCTCCAACGACGGCCAGGATTTCGAGAATGCCCTTCTGGCATTGAACTCCCTTGGGTATTCCGTGGACGCCTTCATTGTGGACGCCTCGAGGTTCGTGCCACAAAGCCGTCAACGCCTCTTTGTCGTGGGCATCCAATCTCCAAACGTGGACTCCCTGGACGACACGCCGGGCTTCTACGAGTCGGAAATCCGCCCGCCTGCCCTCGCCAGCTTCATCATGCTGCACCCGGACATTGCTTGGCGTATCAAGCAACTGCCGAGGCTGCCACACCGATCGATTGCCCTCGCCGACGTGATCGAGGATGTACCCATGAACCATCATTTGTGGTGGAACCGGGAGCGCTGTGAATACCTCCTGAACCAAATGAGCCCGAAGCACCGGGCGGAGGCCGAGGGAATGATCAACGCCGAAACCACTTCCTATGGGACGGTCTTTCGGCGGGTTCGCAATGGCAGGTCCATGGCAGAACTCAGGACGGACGGCATCGCCGGCTGCCTTCGCACGCCGCGCGGGGGCAGTGGCCGCCAAATCCTCTTCGCGGGGGGAAAAGGCCGTTACGGCATCCGCCTCCTCACCCCAAGGGAATGCGCCCGGCTGATGGGGGCCGACGACTTCATCCTGAATTGCCCGCTCAACCAGGCCCTATTCGGCTTCGGCGACGCCGTGTGCGTCCCCGTCATTCGTTGGATTGCCCACAACTACCTCGACCCGGAGTTGGCCAAGCAAGACTCCACCCTCTGCGAAGCCTCAACGGCCTTGCAATCACCCAAGACCGTGCGACGAGCGCCCAAAAAGCCCATCCGTCCATGAATCCCACCGCCCAGTGCATTCAAGAGTTGTGCCAGGCGCATCCAAAGCTCCTGAAAAAAGGAGGCTTGTGCGTGGGCCTCGTCGTGACCCAGGCGGCCATCGACAAGGGTCTGCCCCTGAATCCGGATTCTCTTGTCACCGCCGAGGGCGGGCAGGTCGCCGGTCTAGGCTCCGCTGCCGTTCAGAGAATCCTCTCCTCCAATGGCATTGAGCGCACCTTGGCAAAAGAGGGAGGCAGAACCAGCCGCGGCAGCCTAAATCTGATGAAGGTCTATGTCGCGGCACTCAACAGCCTCCACAAATGCGGCCAAGCATCCATGGAAGACGCCATGGAGTGGTGGATTTTAAAGGTGCGCGCCCATTTTGCATCCGGCGGCCCACGATTTCGCTTCGATCCCAGCAAGTCACTCCGGGCAAACATCGATGACTTGCTAATTCAGGCGCGGGAGGTTCAGGCGAACGCCGGCGGCACCAACTATGTCGGGGCTATGTTGCAGCATCTCATCGGAGCCAAACTCGACCTCGTCCTCGGCACCGGAAAAATCCAACACCATGGATTTAGCGTGGCTGACGCCTCGACCCAACGCCTCGGGGATTTCCAGATGGATTCCGTAGTCTTCCACGTCACAACTCACCCTACCGAGGCGTTGGTGCAAAAGTGCGGAGAAAACCTCTCCGATGGACTCAAGCCGGTCATCCTAACTCTGGGAGACGGCCTGGTTGGGGCTTCATTTCTCTTGAAGGGCAGGGCGCTTGATGACCGCGTGGATGTCCTTGATGCAGCCCCGTTCCTGACGGCCAACGTTTACGAAAGAAGCTTTTTTGACCTTCAAGCGTGCAAGGTCACCCTCGCCAAACTACTCACGCGATACAACGAGATCGTTGCGGCGTGTGAAACAGATCCGGCGCTCAGCATCGGCTTCTCGAAACACTAGCACTTTCGCGCGGACTCAGATTACCGGGCCACCCCCCCCACAAACCCCGCCGCCTCACGCGCCTTGTCCTCCGAGCCAGCCGCCGCCGAGGCCTGGATCAAACCCGTCGCAGCCCCCGCGTACATCCGCGCCGCCAGCGTCGGCACCATCTTCTCGCCCAATAGCAACGTCGCCCCGGGAGCCCCCAGCGCGATCAACCCGTCCACGTCCCCGTACTTCGCGCCGCCCGGCGTGAAGTCCGGATGCCGCAGGTCCGTCAGCGCCCCAAACCGAAAGCCGCCCAGGTCCAGGACGGCGCGACCCACCGTCGCCCCTGCCACCGCTCGCGCCCCCGCCCCAACCGGACCCGCCCCATCCACCGCCACCAGGTCGATCCGGCTCGACCGCTTCTCGTGGTCCCTCACGAAGCGCAAGACGGCCAGGACGTCCTGCACACGATGCACGAAGACCGACGGGTTATAGCCAAACGTATAGGCCCAGGCTTCTCGCGGGTTCTTCACCTTGGGCGTCTGCGCCAAGGGCTTGCCATCCGCCAGGAACTCCCCTTGGTGCAACAGGTCCACGCCGATCACCGTCGTCCCGCCCTCCACCAACCTCCGGACCGCCGCCTTCAACGCCCCGTCCGCTCCGTACATACCCACCTTGCCATCGCCCGTGAGCCAAATCGTCGTGCGCCCATTCCACTCCTTGGGATGAACGAACACCACCGGCAACGCCGCCCCCCGTCCCGCGTCCCGCAGCATCCCCGACATCTCTGTCCACCCTCCCAGGTCCCGCTTGTCCTTGAGATCCCACGCCACGGGCCCGCCCTCCATGGACGCCCCGTCCAACACGATGTCCCAACCCTTTCCAAACACCTCCCGGAACCGCGCCGCGTCCAAGGCCGCCTCCCCGAGCAGGCGCTGGTCATCCTCGTGCCATTGGCGAAGCAGGGCCCGCTCGAACCCCGGATCACCCGCCCTCGGGGCCGGGTGCGCCTCGTCCCATACGCTCAGCTCCGCACGCGTCGCCCGACGATAATCCTTCTCAACAACGGGCTCGGCCTGGCCCAGCCTGAAATGACGATTCAGCCACGTGTAGAACGCCGAGCGTGACACCGCGTTGTAGTTGTGGGGGAAATGCTCGCCCCGCTTCAGCATCACGTTGTCCGGGGCGCCCATCATCCCGTAAAGCCGCTTCAGCTCGGGGAAGCCCTTCGTCGCCATCTCCCGCGTCCAGTCGTTCGCCGACGTCATCCCCTGCGGCTTCGGCGCGAACAAGCCCGCAAACTCGACGTTGCCCGTCCCGACGCGCAAAAGGCTCGCGTTCTCGCACGTGCAGCCCCCTTGCATCGCCGTGCTCACCATCACCGCCGGAAACGACAACG
>CAIRNV010000003.1 GCA_903880005.1 uncultured Verrucomicrobiota bacterium
AGGGCCACCTGCGGGGCGGCGAGCCCGCCGACGGTGGAGACGACCGACGCGGACTGGGAGCCCGTGACATCGCCGAGGAGCGGGCCGGTGAAGTTGGTGGCGCGCGGGGCGGTGCCGACGAGCGCTGCCGCCGTCAGGTTGACGAGGGCGGACGCGTCGCCGGCAAAGGTTCCGGAGAAGGAGTTCGAAGGGTGGAGGGCGACGAGGGGGCCGTTGAACCGATTGGAGGCGGAGAAGGCCTGGGCGGCATTGAGGAGGGGAACGTTGGCCGAGAGACGAGCGTCGGGGACGGTCCCGGAGGCAAGCTGGGAGGCGTTGAGGGCGGTGAGGCCGGAGCCATCGACGGCGAGGGGCGGCAGGTTGGCGAGGGAGAGCACGCCGGAGACGCCGGCGGCGGGGACGGCCTGGGCATTGGCGGCGGTGGCGGCGTACACGGACTGGGGCGAGGGGAGGACCTGGCGACGCGGCGAGAGGGTGGAGAAGGCAGCGGCGCCGTTGGTGCGGACGGCGAGCTCGATCCAGCGGTCTTGGCCGTTGAAGGAGCCTTGTCCGAAGTCGAGGGAGAGGGAGAAGAGGCCGTTGGTGACGGGGGTGGACGGGAAGGAGAGGACGGCGCCGATGCGGGAGCCGCCGGAGGCCGATGGGAAGAGGGAGAAGGCGAGGTCGTAGGAGCCGTTGGCGGGGCGAGCGTTGTCAGCGAGGCGGCCTTGGTAGGTGAAGGCGGAGCCCTGGGCGAGGGCGTCCGGGGCGAGCGAGGCCATGCCCAGGGCAAGCCAGGGCGCCATGCGTTGCGTCCAGGGCAAGGATGCACGGCCCAGCCGCCGGGAACCCATTTTCAGCCTGTCATTCATGGGGGACATGGAGTCGGGCAAGGGTGCTCCGGGCGTCACTGAACCCGCATGATGAAGGCCATCACGTAGAAGGGCGGCAGGTTGCCATGCGGTTGCCCCTCGCCCGTGTTGAGGCTGGCTTGTGCGGGAAGATCAAACGAGTGGTTGTGCTCGCCCGCCGACAAGGTGGGGTTGGTCGTCGGAATCCGGCCGATGTGCTTGGGGTCGTTGGAGGAGAGCTGCATCGCGGCGGTCTGTATTGCCCCAAGCCCGGCTTGGTAGCCGTGACGATGCTCGCCGCCCGATCCGGTCGAGAAGGGCGGTGGATCGGCGAGGTGGGAATGCCGGGGCATTTGAGCGAGGGTCAAGGTGACATTCTCGAACCCGCCCAGTTCACCCAGGGTCCTTGCGGTGAGTCCGGTGCCCTGGCCGGTGCCGAGGACGAACCGGCCGCGAAGATCCGGCGTCTTGATGCCGTTCACGATGCTTCCGTCGCACAAGGTCCAGCCGAGGGGCGGCGTGGCACCGGTCCAGGCGACGATGCCGCCGATGGGGAGCACGCCGCGGCCGGCGATGCGGGCGGCGCGGATGACGCCGCCGACCTGGGCGTTGGCGGTGGACCGAAGGTTCTTGGCGGCGATCTCACCGGTGACGTCGAGGGTGGCCCCGGGTGAGGATTGCATGATGCCCACGCTCTGCCCATTGACGCTCAGGACCGGGCTGCTGGAGGCGTTGAGGAGGGTTTCGGCCGTGATGGCGTGCCGGCTGAGGTAGGCGTACGGGACCGGCGGCAGGAGGACGCGGGGCATGACGGTCAGGTCCGATCCCCCCGCGCCCAGGCCCCGGGCGGTGACCTGGAGATAGATGCGGCTGGCACCATTGGAGACGAAGACGGAGGCCAGGGACGGCCAGGGCTCGGTGCCCAGGGGGTTGCCCTCGCCCAGCACGACGCTGAACTGCCCGGCGTCCACCACGGTTCCTTGTTCCTCGGCCCACAGGGGAGCTCCCCCGCTGGCGGTGTCGTAGAGGCGGAACACCATCCGGACCCCGACGGGGCTGGTGGCGCCGACGGGCTGGCGGGAGGCATCGGTCAGGTATCCCTGGTAGTTGAGGAAGCCGGGCGGCAAGGGATTCGCGGGCGGTCCCTTTCCATCGTTGCCCGAGACGATCGTCAACCGGCCCGTGGCGGTTCCCTCGTACATGGCGTCGTTGATGGTGGCCACCACGGCGTAGCGACCCACGTTGACGGGGGCCGTTGAGCCGCCGTCGTAGGTGAACACCACGTTGAGGTTGGCGGGGACGGTGGTGGCGGTGGCCCTGCGCTGGGTGCCGTCAAATGACTGCATCAGGTTGCCGAGCGTGACGGTGGCGGTGCCCTTCTGGATGACGAGGGTGCCCGTGGTGGTGCCGAAGTAGTTGGGGGAATCAATGGCGGCCACCACGGGATACGAGCCGATGGCCGAGGGCGGGGTGGAACTGCCGTTGTAGGTGAGCTGCACCGTCAACCCGGAGGGCGTGGTGGTGGCGGTGACCGTCTTGGCCGAGCCATCGAAGCGTTGGGAGAGGTTGGACAACGAGACGGTGGCGGGGGCCTTCACCAGCAGGACGAGTTCGTCGGAGGCGATGGCCAGCGAGGCCTGCGTGCCCGAGGCGATGCCGGCGCCCTGGATGGAGACGGAGGGTGCGGTGCCAGCGACGGCGCCGCCTGTTCCCTTGCTGACGAGCTTGTACGTGCCGGCGGCCAATGCGGAGCCCGACACGGTGACCTCGACGGTGGTGGAGGCGGAAAGGGTGAGGGTACCCGACAGGACCGTCAGGGAGCCGTTGCCGCCCGGGGTGAGCCCGAGGCGGCCGGAACCCACGGAAACGTTGCCCCTGAGCGTGGCGTTTCCGGAGGGCACGGACAGGGCCTGGCCCGAGGCGAGGCTGAGCGCGGAGGAGCGGGCGGAGGCGTCCAAGGTGGTGCCGGCGGCCATCGTGATGCTGGGGGTGGCCGAAAGTGCACCGGAACCCGAGAGGGCAAGGGTGCCAGCGGAAAGGGTCGTGGCACCGGAGAAGGTGCTGGCTGCGGAGAGCGTGACGGTGCCGGAGCCGGTCTTCAGGAAGGAGCCGGTGCCGCTGATGACGCCGGGGATGGCGAGGTTGCCGGAACGATTGACCACGAGGGTGCCGGCGTTGCTGACATTGCCGGTGCCGAGAGTGCCCTGCTCGCCGCCCTCGCCGACCTGGAGCGTGCCGGCACTGATGGTGGTAACGCCTGCGTAGGTGTTGGTGCCGGAGACGACCAAGCGGCCGGCGCCCACCTTGATCAAGCCGGCGGAGCCGGTGACGGGACCCCGGACGACAAGATCGCCCGAGGAAGTGTTGGCACCGGAGTCCACATGGATCTTGTAGCCGTAGAGTCCGGTGGCGATGGACACGCCCGAGTCCACCACCGAACCCGAGGCGGCGGCCGTGTTCTTCAGGAAGTACGGGCTATTGATGTCAAAGCCACGCAGCGTGCCGGAGCCCGTCCCGTAGGAACGGATCGTGGACGGTGCGGTGTCGAGGAGGATGCCCGAGTTGCTGACGAGCGTCTTGCCG
>CAIRNV010000004.1 GCA_903880005.1 uncultured Verrucomicrobiota bacterium
CGGCAAGACGCTCGTCAGCAACTCGGGCATCCTCCTCGACACCGCACCGTCCACGATCCGTTCCTACGGGACGGGCTCCGGCACGCTGCGTGGCTTTGACATCAATAGCCCGTACTTCCTGAAGAACACGGCCGCCGCCTCCGGTTCGGTGGTGGACTCGGGCGTGTCCATCGCCACCGGAATCTACGGCTACAAGGTGGACACCGAATCCGGTGCCAACACGGCGACGGGTGACCTCCTCCTCCGAGGCCCCATTTCCGGCACGCCCGGACTGTTCAAGGTGGGAGCCGGGCGACTGGTGCTCTCCGCCAACAACTCCTATGCGGGCACCACCACCATCAGCGCGGGCACCCTCCAGGTGGGCGAGGGCGGCACCTCGGGCACGCTGGGTTCCGGCAGCGTGGCCAACAACGCCGCGCTCTCGTTCAACCGAAGTGATTCGTGGACCCTTTCCCAGGTGGTCTCCGGCACCGGCACCCTGAGGCAGGCAGGCACGGGCACCACGATCCTCACCGGCGCCAACACCTACTCGGGCACCACCACCGTCAGCGCGGGCACCCTGCAGGTGGGCAACGGCGGCACGGCCGGGACGCTGGGGTCGGGTGCCGTGGTCAACAACTCGACGCTGACCATGAACCGCAGCGATGCCATCACCCTGGCCAATGCGGTCTCCGGCTCGGGCAGGCTCGTGAAGCAAGGAGCCCAAACGTTGACCTTGTCGGGCTCCGTGACCTCCACCGGTGGCATCATCGTGCAGGGCGGAACCCTGCTCTTCTCCGGGGCCACCGGCCTCGCCAACGATGCGGCCAACACCATTACCGTCGAGAATGGCGCGATCTTCTCCGTCAACCGGCATGACACCTTCGGAACCCATGATGCCACCGTGGTGACGCCCATCGTGGTCAACTCCGGCGGCATTTTCCGGAACGAGGCTGGATGGTTCAACGTCCTCGGGCCGGTCACGCTGCGCGGCGGCACGCTGCAGGCCGCGGCCACCCATTCCTCCGGATACTCATTCCCGCTCAAGGGAACGGTGACCGTGGATGGCGGCGCCGCCACCTCCACGTTGTCGGGCCCCGGCATCGGTCTGGGCGGCGCGGCGGTCACGGAGACGACCTTCGACGTGCTTGACGGCGCGGCGACCGACGACCTCCTGGTTTCCAGCGCGCTGCTGAACGGTCCCGGCAACATCCTCCTGCAGCCCATGGCCAGCAGTGGCCTTCGCAAGATCGGCGCGGGCCGCATGACCCTGACGGCCAACAACACCTACTCGGGCACCACCACCGTCAGCGCGGGCACCCTCCAGGTGGGCAACGGCGGCACGGCCGGGACGCTGGGGTCGGGTGCCGTGGTCAACAACGCCCAGTTGGTCTTCAACCGAAGCGATGCCTTGACCTTGGCCAATGCCATCTCGGGCTCGGGCACTTTGACCAAGTCCGGCGCGGGCACCCTTACGGTCAATACCACCCAGACCTACACGGGCGGCACCGTCATCGACGGAGGGACGTTGAGGATCGGCATCGACGGAAGTTCTGCTGGCGTCATCCGGGGCGACGTGTCCGTGGGACCCCAAGGAACCCTCCTGCTCTCCGGGGTGAATGGGTTGGGATGGGGGTCGGGATCAAAGGTCAATGCCATCACCATCAACGGCGGCATGGTGGAAACCACGGCGTCCGGGGACCAAGGCTGGGGCGTGGCGTACCTATTGAACGGAGGCGAGCTTCGTTCCAACGGCGGGGTCAGCTCCACCGGGGCGACCTCCTACTATGCCATGGGCGCTGGCACCACCGTCACCACCCTCGCCAATGCCAATCCAGCCCTCATCACCGGGCGCATCATCCTGCGTGAAGGCAATCCAAACGACTTCTTGCCCTTCAACGTCGCCGACGGATCGGCCGCCATCGACCTCCTCGTCAGTGCCAGCATCACACCCCAAAGCACGACGGGGTCACTCACCAAGTCCGGCGCGGGCACGATGGTCCTGTCGGGCCAGAACACCTATGCCGGCGTCACCACCATCAGCGCCGGCACCCTCCAGGTCGGCAATGGCGGCACCACGGGCACCCTGGGAACCGGCAACGTCGTCAACAATGCCTCGCTTGCCTGGAATCGCAGCGATTCGTTCACCGTCGCCAATCCCATCTCGGGCACCGGCTCCATCCAGCACCAAGGCTCGGGAACCCTTACCCTCACCGGGGCCAACACCTACTCGGGCATCACCACCGTCAGCGCGGGCCGCCTCCAGGTGGGCGACGGTGGCACCAGCGGTTCCCTCGGCTCCGGCAACGTCGTCAACCATGCCGCGCTCGCCTGGAATCGCAGCGACGCCATCACCGTGGCCAATGCCATCTCGGGCACCGGCTCCCTCGAGCATCAAGGCTCCGGAACCCTCGCCCTCACCGGGGCCAATACCTACTCGGGCACGACGACCGTCGGCGCGGGAACGCTCTCCGTGGGCTCTGGCGGGGCCTCGGGGACCCTCGGGTCCGGCAATGTTTCCGTGGCGGGAACCCTCCTCTTCAACACCACCGCCTCCCTCACGGTCAACGGCCTCGTCTCAGGGGCGGGCGCGGTCCGAAAGACGGGTTCGGGCACGGTCGTCCTCGGCAACGTGGCCCATTCCTACTCCGGCACGACCACGGTGGAAGGCGGAACCTTGGAGGTGCTGGGCCGGGTTGCTGCCAGCACCGCCCCTTACGTGATTTCTGCGGGAGGCACCCTCAAGATCGGCTACGACACCGGGGCCGACTACGGCAACCCCCCCTTCACCGTCCATGGCGCGGGCGTCGCCTCCCAGGCCGGGCTCCAGGTCATGGGCGGCAAGACGCTCGTCAGCAACTCGGGCATCCTCCTCGACACCGCACCGTCCACGATCCGTTCCTACGGGACGGGCTCCGGCACGCTGCGTGGCTTTGACATCAATAGCCCGTACTTCCTGAAGAAC
>CAIRNV010000005.1 GCA_903880005.1 uncultured Verrucomicrobiota bacterium
AGGCAGCGCGCCCGCGTGGTCGGCAAGCCGGGAAAGGCGCTCCCTGACGGAGGCCAGATGGGCGTCGTCGGCCAGCAACGGTGGCGAGGGATTTGTTGAGGCGACGACTGGGGCGGCGGCATTCTCCAACGCCTCCAACGCGGCTCGGGCGGCCACTGCGAGCACCCCGAGTCCTCCGGCGCGGATGGCCTTGGGCAGGGTGGCCTTGATGGCCGGCAGGTGTTCCCTGTGGTTCTCCCGCAGCGCCTTGGCCATGGCGTGCGCCCTCTCGATGGCCGCCAGGGTCGATTCAGGTTCCAGCCGACTCCCGGCCCGCTCGCCCAGCGTGCGCAACTCGGCTTCAAACGACGCCTCCAAGGCGAGCGCGGAGGCCGTCTCACCCACTTGTTCAAGGGCCGCCAGCATGACCTCAATGTCCCCCGCCCAAGGTCGTCGCGAGAACCGGGCCAGCCCTTTGCGGACGCGCCGTGTCACCCACCAACGCGCGAGGAAGGAACGGCCGCGAGCCTCGCGCAGGTCGCCCATCCAGCCCGCGTGTCCCTGCCCCAGCACGTCCCGGTCGAATTGCTTGTCGAGCTCGGCCGCCAACGCGCGTGCCCGCCGGGCGGCCAGCGCGGCTTGGGCATGGCGTTCCAGCTTGGCCGCCTGCTCCTCGTCGCAGGCGATCTCGACCAGCTCCGCCCAAGCTGGATGCGACGGGTCCGCCCAGGCTGCGAGGGACGTGCATTCGAGAGCTTCCCCAAGGGTGGATGGCGGTGGGCAACCCATGGCGCGCGCGAGGTCGGCCATCGCCTGTTCGCACGATGCAGCAGCGCGGGACGCCGTGGCGGCGTGCCGGGCCGTGGCGCGTGTGGCATCCGCGTCGATGGGTGACCTCGGCGCGAAATCGGCAAGGTGCCCGGCCGCACCTTCCGGCAAGACGCGCACGGCGGCGGCGAGATCGGCGACGGCATCGCGACGCACCTGGACGTCGTCCTCGCTCGGGGATTCCGGCAAGACTGCGTCCAGGGTTCCAGCGATCCCAGCGGCGGCGGCGCGGGCCGGGTCCTCGGACCGTTCATGGACGCGCTCAATGGCACGAAACACGGACATGCCGTCATGCGGGTCGTGGCCGGTGGTATCTTCGTCGCGGGGGATGCCGCATGGACCATGGAGCGCGTCGCAGGCGGCCCGAAGGCGGGCGCGCAGGCGATCCAGCTCGGCCCCAACGACGGAAACCTTGCGTGCGCCGGGCTCGGCGCGGGCGGGTAGATCCTCCAGCGCGGCCTTGACCTGGGCGACGAAGCTCGTCTTGGAGGCGTGTTCGGCATGCAGGTCGAGCGCGAACCGGCCGAGCCCCTGCTCGTGGAGGCGACGGCTGACGACCTCGAGGGCGGCGGCCTTCTCGGCGATGAAGAGGACCCGCTTGCCTCGCGCGAGGCATTCCGCGAGCAGGTTGGTGATGGTCTGGCTCTTGCCGGTGCCGGGCGGGCCCTGGAGGACAAACGTGCGTCCCTCGGCTCCGCTGGCCACGGCGGCAAGCTGGGAGGAATCCGCCGGCAAGGGCAGCCGCATGGTCGCGAGCCGCGCGGCGGCATCCGTCGCCTCCGGCGTCACCAGCGGTTCGCCCGAGACCCCGGCCGTCGCCCGGCGTTCCAGCAATGAACGCACCACGGGATGGCCCACCACTTGGGCGGACCGGTCGCGCAGCTCGTGGAACAGGGGCAGCTTCTTGAAGCTGTAATTGCCCAGCTTGGCGTCGGCGTGGACGACGGCTCCCGGCAGGTCACGCACGCGTTGGCGCACATGGGCCAGCAGCGTCGGCACGTCGATCCTGGCGTCGTCCTCGGTGAGGTCGTTCAACAGGCTGAGGTCGAGCCCGTGGGACACGCGGAGGTGCTCAATGAGGGCCGCGTTGGCAACGATGTCCCCGCCGACAGCCCGGACCCGGAAGCCCTCGCTGCGTCCGGAGCGGACCAGCTCGGCCGGGGCGAGGATCAACGGGGCCCGCACGGGCGCGGAGCGTCCCTCGGCTTGGAATTGGAGGAAGCCCAACGCGACAAACAGGCTGCGGGCACCGGTCTCCTCGATGGAGCTGACGGAGTCGCGCCATGCCTTGGTGGCGCGCTTGGCAAGGTCGGCTTCGGGAAGTGCGGACCGCAGCCATTGACGCCCGATCTCGTCGGCCAGGGCTTGCTCGGATGGCGTGCGAACCCCGCCGTGGGGGAGGAGCCGGAAGGTCGTCTCGCCGAGGAGCTGGGCGAGGATCAACGCCAGCGTTGGCTCGCCGGCGGACAGCAACGGGATGCCGGAATCCGCGCGGTCGTTGAGCAGCCTGTTGCGCAACGTCAGGTCGAGGAGCCGGCGTTTCCATCCATCGAGGCGGGCTTCCCCCAGGGACCGTTGCCGTGCCGGGACCGGTGCGAGATGGGGCGGCAGCCTCACCTCCCATGTTCCTGGGCTGGACGTTGCACCGGGTCGGATCCCAGGGGCCGCCGCGCGCGCATCCGCGGCCTCGATGACCTCGGGCAGCGGATGGTAGCCGGCGCGGCGTGCGGCGTGCAGGTCGATGACATGAACGTTTCCCTTCACGTCGCGAAGCCATTGCTCCGCCCGGGTGAGCGCGTCTCCAAACGCTCCGCCCCCCGCGCAGGCGATCGTCGATTCGACGAGGCGCACCTCGCCCAGCTCGATGCGGTTGATCAACGCCGAGGCCCCCTCATGCACCGCCTCCGGGAACGGCTCGCCCACGGTCGAGAACCCCACGACGGCATGGCCGTCGGCGGCGACGAGCACCACGACGAGCCCGGCGGCCTCCAGGAGGGCCGCCAAGGCCACCGACAGGTCGAGGCAGTTGCCCAGCCCATCGTTTACGACGTCCGCCAGGGCGCGGACCTTTTGTCCCTCGTCCTCGAAGCTGGCCTGCATGGCTTGGTACGAGACCCGCCGCGCCGCCAACGCCTCGAAGCAGGCCTGGGCGATCCGCTGGGCCCGGTCTGGGCTGCCCGACTGGTAGCCATCGAGCGACGGCGACCCCGTGCTCGCGCCCAGGACGGCCGCCGCGTGGCGGAGGAGTTCATGGGCAACGGGCGAGTTGGGGGTGACAAACGCGGCAAGGGACGGCGCATCCGCATGGCGTCCAACCCAGTGCGACGCGGGCAACACGATCAAGCGACGAAGATCCCGGGCGAGGGTCGCGCCTGAGCGATCCAGCAGCGTTGCCACGACGTCGAAGGTTTCGCGTTCGTTCGACCGCCGCAGCAGGTTCGTGGGCACCGAGAAACCCGAGGCGTCCAACTCCACCGAGCCGCCATCGGGCATGGCCTCGACGGATGCGAGCCAAGGCGGCGCGTCGTGGCCGTCGATCCGCACCTCAACCGTCGCGCCCGACAAGCGACCCGGGGTCGTGACGGACAACGAGTCGATGAACGGGACGCCGTTGAGGGCGGTCGATGCGGCGGTGGTGCGACGGCATTGAAGGGCAACCGCATGGGCCGGACCTGGCGGGTTTCGTTCCGGCGCGGGCATCATGGGCTGTGGCTCGTTCATGGGAGGCGGGGCGGGAAGCGAAGCGTGACACGACGTGGCTGGGACCGTCCGTCGTCTCGCATAGCTCGCGCTTCCGCAGCGTGCTCGGGATTGCCCTCGGCGGCAATGGGGCGGAACAGGAGCGAAGGACGAAGCGGTTGCGGAAGCAGATCGAGCAAGCACGACCGTTTGCCTGACCCACGGCATGCGCCGGGGCAGGCGGTGCCTTCACGTCGCCACGTTGCCGGGCATCCGGGTCTCGTGGTCGGGGCAGGCGAGTCGCTCGATGTCATGGGCACGCCGTGGATAGTCCCTCGTCAACGCCCCGCGCGTGCCGCCCTCGAACATCGCGTCCACGAAGCCGGGGGCGAGCGTGCAGCCAAACAGGGAATAGACGCCGCCCGGGACGACATGCCCCGCCTGCCAAGTGCCCGCCGGGACGACGTACTGGACGTGATGACCGTGGCCGTGGCCGAGGTACACGTCCTCGTCCCGCCCGTCCGGGTGCAGCAGGATCAGCCGCAGCGGGTCGCCCCTGTAAAAGTGCCAGACCTCGTCCTCGGTCAGCCGGTGAAAGAGCGAGCGGCTGGGCGGGTCCTCGCAATAGAGGCCGATCATGGCGGTGCCCACGGGCTTGCCGCCGGGCAGCTCGCGGCGTGAACGCCACGTGCCCCGGAACAGGGTTCCCTCCACCGGCAACGGTACCAGCCGATGGGCCTCGATGAGTCGCCGGACGTCGTCGTTCATGGGCGAGCCGTGCGGAACAACCTGGGCACGAAGTCCACCATGTAGCGTCGCCAGACGGGCCATGAATGGTCGCCCTCCGTCTCGACGTATTCGTGGCGGATGGACTTGGCCTCCAGGAGGCCATGGAACGAGCGGTTTTGCTCGATCAGGAAGTCCTTGGTGCCGCACGCGACCCAAAGGAGGCGGAGGTGCTGGTTGACGGCCTTGGATGCATCGAGGCCGGCCGCGACGGATGCCTGCTTGGGCGGCGCGGCGCTGAAGGCCCCGATCCAATGGAAGCGATCGTGGTGGTTGAGGGCGACGGTGAAGGCATGGTGGCCGCCCATGGAAAGCCCGGCGAAGGCGCGCGACTCGGGCTTGCTGGCGACGCGGTAGTTGGATTCGACAAGGGGAATGACGTCCTGCACCAGCTCGTCGCAGAGGGCCTCGGAGTTCTTGGGCGCGTATTCCTCGAACCCGACGGCGCCCGGCGCGATGGGGTGCGCGTCGGGCATGACGACGACCATGGGCTGGGCGCGGCCGGATGCGATGAGCGAGTCGAGGATCCAGTGCGCCTTGCCGTGGACGGTCCACGAGCCCTCGTTGTCGCTGTAGCCGTGCGAGAGGTAGAGCACGGGCAGCCTGGCGCCCTTGGGGTAGGACGGCGGGGTGTAAACGACGAGCCGCCGCCAGGCGCCGAGGGCCTTGGAGTGGTAGTCGTGCAAATGGACGGTGCCATGGGGGACGTCCTGGAGATCCCATGGCGCGGGCGGCTGCGCGGGCACGTGCAGGATGCTGGTGTTCGGCCATCGCTGGGGCTTCACCCATGGGTTCTGTGGATCAATCGTCGCGAGGCCATCCACGACGAACCGGTACTCGTGGACCCCCGCCGGGACGTTGGGGACCGTCGCCGTCCACAAGCCCGAATCCTTCGCCGCCTCGTCCCTCGTCAACGCCGTGTCCTTTCCGAATTGCCCCGACACCTTGACCTCCGACGCCTTGGGCGCACGGAGCCGGAACGTGACGGAGCCGTCGGGGTTGAGCTGGGGCGATTGGACGGGTGCGGATCGCGCCGGGCGAGGCGGGGGGGTGGCCGCCGGTGGTTTCGTGTCCTGGGCCAGCGCAAGGGGGCAGCCCATGGCGAGGACGAGCAGCAAGGGGAGCTTCATGACAGGCAAGAAGAGGCCCGAGCCGCCGAAAGGTTTCACGCCCGAAAAAGCGGGCGCGATCCCGGCGAGGCCGAACTCACTCTTGCCCCGGGTGGCCCTTTTGCGGCAAAGACGGGGAGTCGTCTCACCACATTCCTTCACGTTTCCATGAGCAAAGCTGCACCCGCCAAGAAGGCCGCGCCCGCGCCCGCGCCGAACAACTTCCCCAAGCTCCACAACGCCATGTGGCCCGGCCTCGTCGGCAAGGGCAGCCCCGGGGCGGAGCCGTTCATCGACCTCGACACCATGCTCGACCTCACCGCCAAGGCGGAGGTCAACGGCGTGCGCTTCGATGGCGTGGACTTGTTCCTCTACAACCCGCACGTGGACATCGACATCTCGGACGACGGCATCAAGGCCTTGGCCGACAAGATCCGCGCGAAGGGGTTCGAGGTGGGGTCCGTGGTGGCGCCGGTCTGGTTTGACGGGTCCGCGATGGGCGACGAGGCGAAGCGTGCCAACTGGGTGGCGTCCGTCCGCAAGGCATGCCGGATCGCCCAGCGCCTCCGCGAGCTGGGCGTCCGCCCGAACGGCGTCGTGCGCATCGACTCCGCCGCGTCCGTGCATGATTGGGCGGCCAACCCCAAGGCCAACACCAAGCTGATCGCCAAGACCTTCCGCGAGGGCGGCAAGGTGGCGAGGGACCACGGCGAGCGGCTCGCTGCCGAGGGCGAGATTTGCTGGGGCGGCATGCACTCGTGGAAGTACATGATCCAAACCCTCGAGGAGACCAACATGCCCAAGGTCGTGGGCTTCCAGGCCGACATGGCCCACACCCTCCTGTACACGCTCGGCTACAATGCCCCCGAGCACCGGATCGTCCCGGCGAAGTATCACTGGGAGCCCGAGGCGTTCCACAAGGCCATGAAGAAGATGACCGCCGCGCTTCGGCCGTGGACCATCGACTTCCACGTGGCCCAGAACGACGCCACGGTGAAGGGTTCCGGTTCGCACGACAAAACCGGCAAGCATTGCCCCGTCAACGACCCCAGCGGGAAGCTCAACGTGCCGCGTGACGCCGGGTATTGGCTCCGGGACGCCACCGGCAAGGTCACCAAGAAGACCCGCCACATCTGCTGGGATGGCTGCATGTTCCCCAACGATGTCATGCTCAAGCAGGAGACCTGGAACAACATCCTCGCCTCCATGATCCAGGTCCGCGAGAACCACGGATGGCGCGAGTAACCGCACCCTTGGCATTCCCCGGCGGCCGCGTCTCCCGAACGGGACGCGGCCGCTTGCCTTGACGCCTTCAACCCCATGAAAGGTCCCGTCGTCCGGTCGATGCCCCGCAGCTCCCGGTTCGTCCGCGCCCTGGCCTCCGCCGTGCTCGCCCTCGGCCTCTTCGGCTGCGTCACGTCGCCGCCCAAGCCCAGGCCAACCTTCCCTGTCGTCGCGGGCGACGGTTTCCCGGAGTCCTGGGCCGGCGTTTGGTCGGGCCAGGTGCAGGCCCACGGGCCGCAGGGACTCATCGAGCAGTTTGCCATGCAGCTCACGATCTCCCCCACCGACTCCCCGGGGCGCTTTGACTGGCGCATGGTCCTCACCAACCCCTCGGGGGCGCAGGAGCAACCCTTCTCGCTGCTTGCCGTCGATCGTGCCCTGGGCCGCTTCGCCATCGACGAGAACAACGGTGTGATCGTGGATGCCTCGTGGATCGACAACGCGCTCTATTCCCACTTCGACGTCGCCGGCGCCCGCGTCCAGATCCGATACCTGCGGCGCGTCCTTCCCGGCATCGATGAACTCATCGTCGAGATGACCACGGCGCGCGTGGAGGATTCGCATCCAACAGGCGGCAACAACGGCGCGCCCGAGGTGGTCAGCATGCCGCTGCGCTCGGTCCAACGAGCCATCCTTCGCCGCGGCGCGGGCCCGGCACCGGTCCCGTCCACGCCGTCTCGTTCACGCAATCCCATCCGTCGATAGTGTCGTGTCTCACAAGTCGCGGGTGTTTCGCCGCGAGGGATTTTCGCGTCCAACGAGGCGCGAGTGACGAGCAGACCCGCAGCGGTCTGTGAGGAGCGAGCAACGACGTGGGACGCGAAAAGAACCGCGGCCCTTCGGGTTGCTCCGGCTGCCATCACGATTCCCGGCGGACGGCCTCGGCGACCAGGTCCACCAAGGCCTGGGTCCGGCAGGCCAGGCGGATGGCCTCCAGCGCCTCGGGGCCATTCGGGTCGCGCGACAATTGGACCAGGTGCTCGATCATGCGCACCGCCTGGCGCTTGGGCGAAGGGGTCGCCACGCGCTGGAAGGCGGGCGGAGCCACGGGGCCGTTCCTCTGCACAAATCCCACCGGCACGCCCGGGTCGCATCCCAGCATGCCGCCCGCCCAGTCGAGGACGTAGTCGTCCATGTGGATGGATCCGTCCCGCCCAAAGAGGCTCAGGTCCATGACCAACGCCCCCACGGTGAACCCCGCGTCCCATGTGGTGGTGCTCCCATCCGAGAATCGGATGCAACCGGCGCTCCGGACCCAGGTGCCCGTAACGGGATCCCGCGTGCCCTCGGCCGAGACCCGCACGGGCGTGGCCTCGGGCGGCAGGAATTCCGCCGCCGCGCGCATCGAGTACCACGCCATGTCGCCGATGGCGCCCGTCGGCTCCTTGGTGGCGTCGTAGCGGATGTTGGCGCGGTCGGTGTTGGGGAAGAAGAAGACGGACTGGACGGCCTCGAGGGTGCCGATGCGTTGGGCGCGCTCGCGCTTCAGGAGGGCGGTGCGCGGGTGGTGCGTGAAATGGGTGGCGTCCAGGAAGGCCACGCCGGCCTTGCGGCACGCGGCGGTGATGGCCTGGACGGATGGAAGGGAAAGGAACGGCTTGTCCGCGAGGACGTGCTTGCCGCCTCGGGCCGCCGCGATGGACACCGCCTCGCGCAGGACGGTGGGCGTCGCCACGTACACGGCATCGACGGCATCCGATGCCACGAGTTCCTCCCAGGAGCCGAAGACGCGCGAGGCCCCGTGCTTGGCGGCGAAGGCCTCGGCGGACTCGCGCCGACGACTGGCGGCCGCTGAAAGGACTGCGTCGTCGGCCTCGGCGATGGCGTGGGCGATGACGTCGGCGATGAACCCGCATCCGACGACCCCGATGCGCAATGAGGAGGACATGGTGGGGACATCCTGCGGCCGACCCGGGGGGGAGTGGAAGCGTGCTCTAGCCGGGACGATTCAGTTGGGAGGGAAGTGATTGCGATGCAGATGCTTGCGCAAGCCGAGGAGTGAGCGAGGCGCGGGCCGGTACGAGGCCCGTAACGAGCGAACGACGAAGGATTTGCGGAAGCAGATCGAGCAAGCACGACCGACCCAACTGAATCGTTCCGGCCTAGGCCCATGCGAGGCACCGCGCCGGCTGGCGCCGCAAGATGTCGCATGAGATTTCCGGGATGCGGGGTACGGTCCGCCGCGCATGGCATCAAATGTTCGTGGTGGCCCGGTGGCCCTTGGATTCGACCTCGGCCGTCCGACGCGAGGGGCTTCGCAAGGGGGGCGCAAGGCGGTGGCGCCCGTCGTGGCTCGTCCCGTGCAGACGCAGGCCAAGGATCCCTTGATGCAGGTCTCGAAGCCCAAGCCCGCCCGCGAATCCTTCGCCTTCCGTCTCAAGCCCCGCGACATCCGCCGGCACCTGGACCGGTTTGTGGTGCGCCAGGACGAGGCGAAGAAGGTCCTGAGCGTGGCATTGTGCGATCATTTCCAGCACGTGCGCCTGACCCGTGAGGGGGACGTGGCCCCGCATTACGTGAAGCAGAACGTCCTGATCCTCGGCCCCACCGGCGTTGGGAAGACCCACCTCATACGATCCGCCGCCGAGTTGATTGGCGTGCCGTTCGTGAAGGCGGACGCCACGAAGTTTTCCGAGACGGGGTACGTGGGAGGGGATGTCGAGGAGCTGGTGCGCGACTTGATCCGCAAGGCCAACGGAGACCTGGAACGGGCGGCCCAGGGCATCGTGTACCTCGACGAGATCGACAAGATTGCATCGCGCGAGGGCGGGAGCCGGGACGTCAGCGGGCGAGGGGTGCAGACGAACCTGTTGAAGTTGATGGAGGATGCCGACGTGCCGGTGCAGCCGCCGGGCGAGGCGGCCTCGTCGCCGGGCCCGCGCGGGCGGGAGCAGACGATCAACACGCGGCACATCCTGTTCATTGCGAGCGGCGCCTTCGCCGGGCTGGGTGAGGTGGTGCGGAAGCGGCTGCGCCAGGCGGGTTCGGGGGACGCACGCGGCAAGGAGGGGGCGCCCGCCTCGGAGGCCAACGCCGATGCCGCCGGCTTGGCCGAGCAATCCACCACGCGGGACTTCATTGACTACGGCTTCGAGCCCGAGTTCATCGGGCGGCTGCCGGTCCGGGTGTCGTGCCGGTCGCTGGACGCCGGGGACCTGTTCCATGTGATGCGCGACAGCGAGAGCAGCGTGCTGCGGCAATATGAGCGCGCGTTTCGGGCGTACGGGATCGCCGTGCAGTTTCGCGAGGCGGGGCTGCGCCGCATCGCCGAGCTGGCGGCCGCCGAAAACACAGGAGCGCGCGGCCTGATGACGGTGTGCGAGCGGATCCTGCGGGACTTTAAGTTTGAGCTGCCGTCCTCGCGCGTGCGCGAGCTGGTGGTGGATCGCGCGGTGGTGGACGACCCGGCGGCGACCCTGCGCGCCCTGCTGCGGCGGAAGCGGTCGGCACGCGCCTGAAGGGGACGCGCGCCGACCGTTGGGGGCGTGGAGCGACGCCTACTCAAAGACGTTGCCGGCCGGGCGCGCCATGCGGCCCCACTTCTCCCAGCCGGGGATGGGGTGTTCCTTCATGATTTCCTCGACCATGTAGAAGTCGGACCGGGACTTGGTCTTCTCGCGGACCTTGGCGACCTGGGCCGGGGTGACGAGGGGGAGGTCGTTGCCGAAGGATTGGCGGACGTAGCTGATGACGGCGGCCACCTCCTCGTCGGAGAGCATGCCGCCGAATCCGATCATGGGTGGGACGCCGTTGGAGGGGTTGAGGCGTTGGCCATTGATTTCGAGGGGGCCCCAAAGGCCCTTGAGGACGACCTTGATGAGGCGGTCGTCTTGGGCCAGCCACGGGTTGCCGGGCACGTTGAGGGGCGGATAGATGCCCGGGGTGCCGGAGCCGGAGGGCTGGTGGCAGGTGGCGCAGTGGGCGTCACGATGGAAGACCTCCTTGCCCAGGGCGTACACCTTGGCATCCGCGGCGCCGAGGGCGCGCGTGGGGCCGTAGGAGCGTTGGTCCTCGGGCACCGGGGCGGAACCCAGCTTGGCGGCGCCGGAGAGGATGTCGCGGGCCTTGCTGTTGGACGCGAGCAACGCGGGCTCGGCGGCGACGAGGGCGGCGACGTCGTCCTTGAGCGTTGTTTCAAGGATGAGCTTCGTGACGGGGCTCATCCACTTGTCGAAGGGATGGCGCAGGGCATCGAGGAGGACGCGGGCGCCGTCGGCGTTGTCGAGCCATGAGGCGGCGACGATGGCCTCGAGGCGGACGCGTCCGTGAGGGTCGTTGGCGGCCTGGCGGAGGAGGGCGACGCCGTTGGGCAACTGATGGGTGGTGTAGCGCAGGACGTGGGCGGCGGCGGCGCGCGCTGGGTGGGAACGGGCATTCAGAGCGGCCATCACGAGCCCGGCGTCGGGCCGGTTCTGCGCCCAGGTCGCCCACATGGCCTCGCAGAGGTGGTGCTCGTAGCGGGGGTCTGCCTTGTCGAGCTTGGCGGCCCATGCCTTGACGGCGGGGATGACCTTGCTGGCCGGGAGGCCGCGCAACTCGCGTCGGGTGCGGTAACGGGTGCGGTACTCGGGCGACTTGAGGTTTTCGAGCAGCTCGGGGAGGGAGGCCCCGGCGATCTTGGCGGGCTTGACCAGGGGCCGGGCCGGGTAGGTGACGCGATAGATGCGGCCATGCTCATGGTCACGGCGCGGGTCGCGCGCGTTGTGCTGCATGTGGCCGATGAGGGCGTTGTGCCAGTCGATGAAGTACAAGGAGCCGTCCGGGGCGAACTCGAGGTCCACGGGACGGAAGTTGGGGTCGGACGAGCTGATGAGGTCGCCGGCGAGGGATCCGGTGAAGCCGGCGCCGTCCTCGCGGACGGAGCTGAAGTTGATGCCGAGGAAGCCGATGCTGTTGCAGGTCATGAAGTGGCCCTGCACCTCGTCCGGGAAATGGCGGGAGGCGACGAACTCGGATCCGGAGGTGGGCCGGGAGCGCTTGGGGACGAAGTCGCCGGCGCGTGGGATCTCGACGCCGTAGGGCATCTTGGCGGAGATGGGAAGGGCCCAGTAGTTCTCGCCGCTGGAGGCGTCGGAGAGGACGCCTTGCTCCCAGTCGTCGAAGGCCATGCCCCAGGGGTTGTTGACATCGGACTGGATGTGGCGCTCGAGGCGGAAGTTCTTGGGGTCGAAGCGCCATGCGCCGCCGTCGTTGCAGCGTTGGGGGCCGTAGGGGGTCTCGACCTGGCTGTGGAGGAAGCGTCCCTCGAGGAGGTAGAAGGCCCCGGAGGCGTCGGCGCTATAGGCGGAGATGGCGTGGTGGGTGTCGTGGGTGTCGAAGCCGTGCATGAGGATCTCCATGCGGTCGGCGCGGTCGTCGTGGTTGTCGTCCACCAGGAGGCACAGGTTGGGTTCCTGGGACAGATAGACGCCCTCGGGCGCGAGCTCGAAGCCGATGGGCAGGTGGAGCTTGTCGGCGAAGACGGTCTGCTTGTCGGCGCGGCCGTCGCCATTGGTGTCCTCGAAGATGAGGATCTTGTCGTTGGGACGGGATTCGCCGGGCTTGTAGTGGGGATAGGCGGGCGTGACGGCGACCCAGAGGCGGCCCTTGTTGTCGAAGGACATCTGGACGGGCTTCTTGAGGTCCGGGAATTCCGGCTCGGACGCGAACAACTCGACCTTGTAGCCGGGCATGACGGTCATCTTGGCGATGGCGGCGGTGCCATCGAGGTACTCGGTGTCGCGCTTGAAGTTGGAGGGGACGGACGGGAGCGGGTGCGTCTGGGAGTCATCGACGGCGAGGGCCTTGGCCTTGCCACCCGCGACGTCATGGATGAGGCGGTCGCGCAGCGCCATCATCTCGCGGGTCTTGCGGACCTCGTCGGGGTAGTTTTGGGGTCCGAAGGGGTTGTAGCGTTGGCCGTGGGTGTGGACGCCGTTCACGAGGTTGTAGTCGTTGTTCCAGAAGTAGTCCTTCTCGCGGACGGCGGCGTTGACGAGGTCGGGGCCGGCCTTGGATTGGCGGCGTTGCTTGCCGAAGGCGGCGTCGGCGAGGACGACGGCAAGCTCGGCGTAGCCGGACTCGGTGGGGGCGAAGCCGTTGATGGTGAGCGGCGTGCCCTTGCGGCGGTTGCGGGTGGCCTGGAAGAGGTCCGCGAACGCCAATCCATGGCGGGATGCGACCCGCCGCATGGCCTCGGTGTAGAGGGCGAGGCGCTCGTTCTCGCGCTTGCCATCGGGCAGGTCACGCGCGGGGGTCAGGTTCTCGAAGGCAATGGGCGAGACCAGCACGACGCGGGGTGCGGCGTCGCCGTTGTAGGCCTTGGAGAGGGTGTGACGCACCCATGCGTCCAGCTCGGCCTCGAAGTTGTCCACGCGGTTCGTCCCGTCGAAGGACTCGTTGTAGCCAAAAAACGCGAGGATCGTGTCGGCCTTCAGGTGCGTGAGCCACTGGTCGGGCGTGGGGAAGAAGCCCTTGCCGTAGTGGGAGTTGAGCTCTGGATGGAACTTCTCCGCGCCGGGGAAGGCCCATTGGGAAACGCGGGCGGGATGGGGCCGGAAGCCGGGGGTGTCGCCCGGGCGGCCCATGTTGCGGACGATGAGCTGGTGTGCCGGGTAGCGCAGATGCAGCTCGGTCTCGAGGCGGCCGTAATAGACGTCGCGTTCGGCGAGTCCATTGCCGAGGAGCACGATGCGTTCCCCCGGGGCGGGGGCGGCGACGGCCTGGGGCCTTGCACGGCTTGCGGCGGCGGGCTCCGCCGAGGGAGCGTGGGGATGGTTGTTTTCGCGGGACTGCGCCGCGAGGGGTGGGACTGACAAGGATGCGAGCCATGCGATGGCCAGCGCGGTGGTGAGGCGGATTGTCTTCATGAAAGAGTGTGTTTCAACACGTCCGAGGCGCGACGGCGGGGCCTTGAAATGAGGCGACGCCCGGCGAAGCGCTGGGACGGGATGACGGGAGGTTGTCGAAGACGGGTCGCGTTGGCGAGGGTTGGTTGGCCCAAGGGCAGGGCAGCGCCATGAAGCGCACGTCCTCCTGGCAGGGGCAATGCCGTCGGGCGGGTCGGGCTGGATCGATCTTCCCGCCAGAGAAGCGATGACCGGCGTGGTGACGGGTCAGGCCTTCGGGCCCGTTCCCGGGGATGAGGCGAGTTGGGCCTCCGCGGCGAGGAACGCCGTGATGGGGCTGGTGGGGGATGCGGTGTCGGAGGGTTGGGCGAGGCCGGTCTCGTAGGCGAGGCGGCCGGCATCGACTGCCATGCGGAAGGCATGGGCCATGGCGACGGGGTTGGGGGCGACGGCGATGGCGGTGTTCACCAAGACGGCGTCGGCCCCGAGTTCCATGGCCTCGGCGGCGTGGCTGGGCGCCCCGATGCCGGCGTCGATGACGACGGGGACGGTGGCTTGCTCGATGATGATGCGGAGCTGGTCGCGGGTTTGGAGGCCTTGGTGCGACCCGATGGGGGAGCCAAGGGGCATGACGGTGGCGGTGCCGACTTCCTGGAGGCGCTTGGCGAGGACGGGGTCGGCGTTGATGTAGGGAAGGACGGTGAAGCCCTCGCGGACGAGGCGTTCGGCGGCGGCCAAGGTTTCGATGGGGTCGGGAAGCAGGTATCGGGGGTCGGGGTGGATTTCGAGCTTGATCCACTTGGGGAGGCCCGCGGCGGCGGCGAGGCGCGCGAGGCGGACGGCCTCGTCGGCGTTCATGGCGCCGCTGGTGTTGGGCAGGATCAGGTATCGGGCCGGGTCGATGAACTCGAGGATGTTGGCGAAGGGATCGCGTGCGCCGGAGAGGTCGGCGCGGCGGAGGGCGACGGTGACGACCTCGGTGCGGCTTGCGTCGAGGGCGTCGCGCATGGACTCGGGGGATGGAAACTTGCCGGTGCCGAGGAACAAGCGTGAGGAGAAGGCGCGGCCGGCGATGACGAGAGATGGAATCGACATGCGACAGGGGAATGATGGGGATGGGGAGGGGAAGATGCGAGCGGGCAGTTTGGGGGCCTGAGCCGGTACGACTGGCACCGCTGCACCGGGGCAGCTTGCGCATGGACGGGGTTCTGGCATCGCCGGTTGACCCTTGGGAGGTGCGACCATACGGTGCGGCGACAATGGCGATTCCGGCATCCGTGAGCGCTTTGGTGGCGTCGGCTTCCTTGGGAAAGGGGGCCGGGGCATCATGGGACGAGGTGGTGGCTCCGGTGAAGACGTTCCTGGGGCAGGTGACGGGGTTGTTGAACGAGCAAGTCCGGGAGTTCGAGCCGGAGATCGCGGAGTACGCCCGATACGCGTTGGACAGCCAAGGCAAGAGGCTTCGGCCGGCGTTGGTGGCGTTGGCGGGTGGGGCGTTGGGGCGTCTGGGCCCGAGCCATGTTTCCCTGGCGGCGATCGTGGAGATGATCCACCTGGCGACGTTGGTGCACGACGACATCATGGACGGGGCGTCGATGCGGCGGGGGCGTCCGAGCTTGGCGGCGCGATGGGGGAGCGACGTGGCGGTGCTGGTGGGGGACTGCCTGTTTGCGCATGCGCTGAAGCTGGCGGCGATGCTGGACAGCGTTGAGGTGTGCCGGGCGGTGGCGCTCTCGACGCACGTCGTGTGCGCGGGGGAGATCCTGCAGGGGCATCGGCGGCGGCGTTGGAACCTGACGCGGGCCGACTACTTCAAGGTGCTCGAGATGAAGACGGGCGAGTTGTTTGCCTTGGCATGCGAGTTGGGCGGGCGGTTGTCGTCGGCGACGGCGTTGCAACGTCAGGCGCTGCGCCGTTACGGGCTGGCGCTGGGGACGGCCTACCAGGTGTACGACGATGTGCTGGACCTGTACGGGACGGAGGACATGGCGGGGAAATCGTTGGGAACGGACCTGGCGAAGGGACGGGTGACGCTGCCGGTGTTGGCCTTCCTGGAGCGAGCCAGCGAGGAGGAGCGCGGGCGCCTGCTGGGTTGGCTTGAGAACTGGGACGGTTCCCGTTTCGGGGAGTTCCGGGCGTTGCTGGACGCGCATGACGCGCTGGGGGCGTCCCGGGAGGCGATTGATGTCCTCTTGAACACGGCCCGGGAGTCCTTGTCGGAGTTTCCCGACGTGGCGGAATCTCGGGCCCTCTTGGCGTTGCCTGGATTCCTCGCACAACAGACGGCGGCCCTCGGGTCGTGAGGACGATATGTCGGGAGCAGGAGCCACATTTTTCATGGAAACACCGGGAGACATGCCGGAAGGACCGTTGCGTCCGCCGCCGACAGGCCTCGCGGGTTCCCCTGGAGCGGATGGCGCGGCGGAGTCCGGGGTGCATTTGCCGGATGACCTGGGGGACGTGGCCTTGGTTCGGGCCGCGCGGGGCGGGGACTTGGACGCCTTCGATGGGCTGGTGGTGAGGCATCGGGAGAGGATCTACAACCTCATCTATCACATGACGTCGCATCACGAGGACGCGACGGACCTAGCGCAGGACGTGTTCGTCAAGGCGTGGAAGGCGCTGGGGAACTTCAAGGGCGAGAGCAGCTTTTACACGTGGGTTTACCGGATCGCGGTGAACCACACGTTGAATCACCTGAAGCAGAGGCGGAACCGGACCGTTCACCTGTCATTGAACGACATCGACTTCAACGCGGAAAACGACCCGGACTTGGTGCAGTTGGTGTCGCACCAGACTCCCCGGCGTGCTGCGAGCCTCAAGGAGTTGTCCCAGCGCTTGAACGCGGCCATGCAGAAGCTGTCGGAGGAGCATCGGGCGGTGGTGGTGATGCACGACATCCAAGGCATGCCTCACGACGAGATCGCGGGCGTGTTGGACTGCAATCCGGGAACGGTCCGGTCGCGGTTGTATTACGCCCGGCAGCAGTTGCAGGCGCATTTGTCAGACCTTTTGAATTGAGGAACATGGGGCGTGAAATGAACACGGACGGCCACGAGGCATTGTCCCGCTTGATGGGCTTGAAGCGGCATGAGCACCCGGGCGGCGATCATTGGGTGGGGTTGTCGCGGGCGGTGCGCTTTCGGATTGAGCAGGAGCGGGCCGAGATGGCGGCGGCGGGCCGGCGGCGGGATGGGATGGGGCGTGGGAGCGATCAGGCGTCTTGGCTGGGCGATGGATGGACGCGCTGGCTGGAGCCCAGCGCGTGGGTACCCACGGTCCTTGCGGTCTTGGCGATCGTCGCGTGGTGGCTGCCGTCACCCGTGATCCGGACGCACGGGACGGGCGGCTCGCACTTGGCCGGGTTTGGCGGCATCCCGGAATTGGGCGTTGGAATGGATCGTCCCAGGGTCTCCCCGATTGTCGGGGTGCACGTCCGGAGGATCTTCTTGGATTCGGACCAATTGCCGGAGGGTTTCGTGGCGTTTCCTCCCCTGCCCGCCGGGGTTGTAGTGCCCGGGCAGTAGCATCATGTCTCATCGACGGCTCGTGTTTCGCCGGGAGGGGTCTTCGTGTCGAACGATCAGCGGGCCACGAAATATCGGCGATGGATGAGACACGGCACGGGGCCCGGTGGATCGCCAACGGAACGGGGTGCTTGCAAACCTGCGGCGGGCGGGGTTTCCATGGGCGCATGATTCCCGTTCAAGAAGCGAGGTGGGCGTGGTCCATGGCGAGGCGTCGTCGCAGGGGATTCACGTTGATTGAGTTGCTGGTCGTCATTGCGATCATCGCGATTCTGGCGGGGATGATCCTGCCGGCGTTGGCCAAGGCGAAGCAGAAGGCGCAACAGACGCGGTGCACGAGCAACCTGCGCCAGTTGGGCATCGCGTTGCAGTTGTACATGGGCGAGTACAACCGGTACCCGGGCCACTACTTGGTCTCGGCGGGGCAGGTAGTCTATCCGGCCCGTCTTTTGCCTTTCGCGGGCAGCAACCTCGCGGTGTTCAACTGCCCCACGGAGAATCCTCGCTACTACTACACCAACAACCCCACCACGATGCGACCCATGACGGTGACGCCAGGCACCGGTTTTTGCTACGGGTACAACGACTGGGGCGGCGTCAGCGAGTTCACGAATCCGTACCAAGGCCTGGGGGGCGACTTGGGGGGCGGCACAGCGGCATGGAACATCGAGCCTAAGGAAAGCCACGTGAAGGCTCCCGCTGACATGATTTGCATGGCCGACAGTCGCTCGGACGCCCAATGGGACACGGCGATCGACCCCGCCGACGGCGACCCTGCGGGTCCCGAGCAAGCGGAGTGGCCCAGCAGCCGCCATGGCGGAAGCGGCATCCCCAAGCCCAGCGCGATTTCCAAGGGCGTGAAGAGCAGCCGCGGGGGCGGCGCGGTATTCATGTTCTGCGACGGCCATGCCGAGTTCATCAAGCAGGACATTGCCATTTCCAAGGACCCGAACATTCGAAGGCGCTGGAATGCGGACAATGAGCCGCGCCTGGGCCAATAGCATGCCTTGTCGCAAGCGGGCTGCCGGCGGTCTCATGTGCGACGGAGGGCCCGTTGGTTGCGGGGCGACGCATCCAGGCCGGAATGATGCCGTTGGATCGGTCGTGGGGGCTGATTCCTCCTACGCAGTGGCTTGGCCGTCCTTTCAGTCGGCGTTCATCCCCTCCCCGTGAAGCATCGCATTTCCATCCTCGACACCCACACCGGTGGCGAGCCCACCCGCATCGTGGTAGCCGGCGGCCCTGAACTGGGCTCGGGCCCGCTTTCGGACCGAGCCCGGCGCTTTCGCGATGAGTTTGATCGTTATCGCTCCGCGGTGGCCAACGAGCCCCGGGGTTCGGACGTCATGGTGGGGGCCTTGATGGTGCCGCCTCAGGATCGTGCCTGCGAGGTGGGGGTTATCTTCTTCAACAACGTGGGCTGCTTGGGCATGTGCGGCCACGGGACGATCGGGTTGGTGGCGGCGTTGGCCCACTTGGGCAGGGCACGGGTGGGCGACCTGAGGATCGAGACCCCCGTGGGGGTCGTGACGGCGACGCTGCATGAGGACGGGTCGGTGTCGGTCGCCAATGTGGCGTCCTACCGCAAGGCCCATGGCGTGCGCGTGGAGGTCCCGGGCCTGGGCCTGGTGACGGGTGACGTGGCGTGGGGGGGCAATTGGTTCTTCCTGGTGGAGGACCATGGCCAGGCGCTGGATCTGGGAAGGGCGGAGGCCTTGACCGACTACGCGTGGCGCGTGCGGCAAGCCGTCAATGCGCAGGGCTTTCCCGAGGTGGACCATATCGAGCTGTTTGGGCCTCCGTCCGGTCCCGGTGCCGACTCGCGCAACTTCGTGTTGTGCCCGGGCAAGGCCTACGACCGATCTCCGTGCGGGACGGGAACCAGCGCGAAGCTCGCGTGCCTCGCCTTGGACGGGAAGCTGGGTCCGGGTGATGCGTGGGTTCAGGAAAGCATCCTAGGCAGTCGGTTCACGGGCCGGTTCGAGTGGATCAACCGCAGCGAAGGCCGGATCGCGCCGGTCATCCGCGGGACCGCCCATGTCAATGGGGAGGCCACGCTGCTGCTAGACGAGGCGGATCCCTTCTGTTGGGGGATACGTTCGTGACGGTGACCGGACCAGCCCGGGAGGCATGGCTGGCCGGCCTGATGCTCATCGTCCACGGAGTCTCAGGAGCGTTCGAGCCAACGGCCCAGCGTGTGGAGGGAACGCCGACGCGGTGGGTGGCGATGCGACTGCGAGCCGGCTGGGAAGGTCTCGGCCGAGAAACGGTGGCCGCATTGGCGCAACGAGCCGGGGCCGCGGGTGTCGAGCCCGTCGGGACCCTCGCTGGCACATGGCAAGCCGAGGCTACGGGCGATCCGTCCCGAGCCGACGCCGTCGCGCAACGATTGTTGGCCGAGCCCGCCGTGGCATCCGCCTGGGTGCTTCGGGCCTTTCCCAGGTCTCCCCGGGCCTTGCCAAATGACCCGTATCTCTCGCGACAATGGGGCCTCCACAACACGCGCCAATCCGGCGGCTTGGTGGGTGCGGACATCCGGGCGTTCGGTGCGTGGCAGGCCGGGTGGACGGGCGCGGGCGTGCTGGTGTCGGTCGTGGATGACGGCTTCGAGCAACGACATCCGGATCTTCAGGCGAACCTCCGCAAGGACTTGGGCTGGGACTACCGCTCGGGTGACCCCGACGCGGAGGCGGAAGGCGGGGATGGCTTTGATGAGACGGGATCGCCCCGGGCCGACGCGCATGGGACGGCGGTGGCTGGAATCATCGCGGCGGTGGGCAACAACGGCCTGGGGGTCGCCGGGGTGGCGTGGGGGGCGCGCGTGGTGCCGGTTCGGGCCTTGCAGCGCGACATGACGGACGCCCAGGAGGCGTCGGCCCTGAGTCACCGGGCGGACTCGGTGTCCATTTCCAACAACTCCTGGGGGCCCGACGACGACGCGAAGGCCATCGTGTCGCCGGGGCCGTTGGCGGAGCAGGCGCGGCTGGATGGAGTTGGCAAGGGTCGGGGCGGCCTCGGCGTGATCTACGTGTGGGCCGCTGGCAATGGCGGGGAGCGGGGTGACGACGCCAACTACGACGGGTACGCCAACTCGCCGCAGGTGATCGCCGTGGGGGCGTTGACGGACCGCGGGGAGCGTTGTTCCTACAGCGAGAAGGGCGCGTGCCTGTGCGTTTCGGCCCCGTCGGGACGCGACGGCGTGCGCAACCCGGGCACGTGGACGACCGATCTGGGCGCAAATCGGGGCTACAATTCCACCAGCGTGACCGGCGACCTCTCCGATCGCCGGTTCACGTCCAACTTCAACGGGACGTCGGCGGCCGCGCCCATGGTCTCGGGCGTGGTGGCGCTCATGTTGGAGGCCAATCCCGCGCTCGGCTGGCGCGACGTCAAGGAGGTCTTGATGCGCTCCGCCTCGCTGACCCACGAGTCCGATCCAGGGTGGTTCACCAATGGCGCGGGCCTCCGATTCAACCACGCCTACGGCGCGGGGCGCGTGAACGCCGAAGCGGCGGTTCGGATGGCGGCGGCGTGGACGAACCTCCCGCCGGAGCAATGGACAGGCTGGCCCCTGGTGGACCGGGAGCCCGTCGCCATTCCCGACGGCGACGCGCGGGGCGTGGAAGTGGCCGTGGCCGTGGACTCGGACCTGCGCGTGGAGACGGCGCGGCTGGCGTTGGAGGTGGAACACCCCAGCCGGAACGAGCTTCAAGTGGAGTTGATCTCGCCCCGTGGCACCACGAGCCGCCTGTGGTCGCCGCACGAGGATCGCAGGCCCGACCTCCGGCATCGCTTCACCACCGTCTTCTCCTGGGGCGAGCCCGCCACCGGGACATGGCGGGTGCGCCTTGTTGATTTTTCCGCAGGCGGGACCGGTCGCGTGGCGTCGGCCAGGCTCGAATTGTCCGGTTCGCTGCCCCAGGTGACGCTGGTCGGGGCGTTGGATGCGCGTGGCAGGTTCGTGGTGCAACTCGCTGGCAAGCCCGGAAGTCGCGGGCGCATCCAAAGATCCGATGATCTCTCCACATGGGTGGACGTGGCCAGCCTGGTGCTGTCGGAAGGACAGGCGCGGTTCGAGGAAGACCGCAGCCTCGAAGGCGCACGGTGGTATCGGTGGCGGGGTGAATGAGGTGGACGCGGGGGGGCGTCAGTCAGCGGAGGCCAACAGGACGACGCGTTCCCGGACCTGCGCGAGCCAGCGGGAGACGTAGCTCATGGCGCGGTAGGTTTGCTCGAGTTGCTCCAGCGGGAGGGCGCGGGACCGATGGGCGTCGCCGACGGCTGGCGCGGAGTCCCACGCGGCGTTCATGGCGCACAGGTCGCCGAGAAGGCCCGCCTCCTTGGCTTGGACGCGGGATGACACCTCGGCGAGACGCTCGGCCCATTCCATGGCCTCCTGCATGGACTTGAGCTTGAGCATGGGCGACGTGGCCGGGCCGCGGCGTTGCAGGAACGCGTCGCAGTCACGGCATGCCTGACCGACCTCGACGAACAGGTCCATGGTGCCCGGCGGAATGCGCTGGATGTCGCGGGGTCGCGCGCCGACCTCGAGCTCGAGAAGGTGGAGAAGGCGATCCCGGGGCTCGCGCAGGAGTTGATGGGCGGCGTTCAGATCGGAGTAAACCTTGCTGGCCTCCGCGCGTTGCGGATCCGGCGCCCCGTGGTGGCGGTCGGGATGCCATGCTGCGGAACGTTCATGGAAGACGCGTTGGAGGTCGTCGGGGTCGAGCCACGGCCTTCGCGGGAGGCCGAGCAACGCAAAGGCGTCCGTCATGGGCCGTCAGGCGCTGAAGCTCTCGCCGCAGGAACAGCTCGTGGCGGCGTTGGGATTCTTGACCTTGAACCCGCCCTCGGTCAGGGCATCGACGTAATCCAGCTCGGAGCCGGTGACGTAGAGCGCGCTCTTGGGATCCACGACGATGCGCACCCCGGAGCTATCGACGACGATGTCACGGTTTTGGGGGGCATCCTGGAGGTCCATCTTGTACTGGAGGCCCGAGCAACCGCCACCGACGACCGCCACGCGCAAGACCCCCTGCGGACGGCCTTGGCGTTGCAACAACCCGCCCACCTTGCGCCCCGCCGATTCCGTCAGCCGGATGAGGCGCTCGTCGCCCATGCGAAACGTTGGCTGCGACGAAGTGCTCCCCCCGATTTTGCCCGCGATCATTCGCGGCCACCCTATAAACGACGTGCGGAACCGTCAACGCACGCCCCGCCTCGATTCCAAGTCCTTGGCCAACCCGGGACGATGCAGTTGGCTCGGTCGTGCTTGCTGGATCTGCTTCGCCATCACTTCCCTCTCGATTGAATCGTTCCGGGTAGGAAGAAGAACGAGGAAGCCAAGGCGACGGACGCCTGCCAGGGGACATAAAGGATGAGAAGGCTCCATTCGGTGCCGGCCCAGGTCGCACGCAAGGCGGGGTGCAGCAACGTGCCGGCCAACGCGCCCAGGACGGTGATGGTGCCGACATGAAGGACGGTCCGGGCCTCGGGGAAGAGAAAGGCCGCGCTTACGGCGAGCGTGGCGGCGCCCAACGCGCCGGAGGCCAAGCCGACCTGCCAGCCGGGCGTTTCCTTGGTAAACCCCAGGGCCATCGCGTAGGCGAGGTGGTGCGCGACCGTCGAGGCCACCCCGTACGTCGCGATGCGCCAGGAAGGACGTGGCCCTGAGAGGTGGAGCAAGGCGCCCAACAGCAACCCGAAGGCAAGGCCCGGGATGACGGCGATGGGCCATTCGGGGGGGTTGGGGACGAGCCTTGAGATGGCGAACGGGATGACGACGGAGACCACGCCGCCGGCCGCGCCGGCCGCAAGCCACGTCATGGGATGGCACGACCATGAGGGACGGTGAACCTCCATGGATCAAGGGCACCAGCATCAGGGTTCCGAGGCAAGGAGCCCCGGGAAGGGAGGTTGCGTCCCGGGGGCATGCCCGTAGTCTGGGCGGCGAATGCAGGGAAGGTTCAAGACGTGGTTGCCGGTGGTCTTTCTGGCGCTGCTGGCGGCGATGCGGTGGCCGGGAGTGTTGCCGGAGAACCTGAGCGCGGTGTACGGGCTCGTTTTTTGCGCGGGGGCATTCTTGCGGTCGCCGCGTTGGGTGGGGGCCACGTTCGGCGTGTTGTTGGCGACCGACATCCTGCTGCTGTGCCATTACCGCTTCAACCAAGGGCTCGACGTGCTGGGTGCGGCATCGGTGGTTTACCTGGCGGTGAATTACCTGGGCTACGGGGTGATCTTGGGACTGGGCCGTCGCTTCTCGTCGGCATCGCGCTGGCTTGCGTTGGCGGCCGGGGGCGTGCTGGGCGCGTTTCTCTTCTACGTGGTGACCAATACGGCGGCTTGGTTCTTCAACCCGTTTCGGAATCCGGAATACACGCGCACGTGGGTGGGATGGATCACGGCGCTGACCAAGGGCACGGGCGGCTATCCGGAGACGTGGACCTTCTTTCGCAACACGCTTCTGGGCGGCGGGTTGTTCACGGCGTTGTTTGCGGGCGTCTGGAAGTTCTCGGGTTCTGAATCCCCCCAGGAAAAGGGCGACGGGGAACGTGCGCCCGCGCCGGAGACGCCGACCGACGGACAGGAACCCGAGGAAGCCGGGGCATGAGGTTGACCTTGCCCGGGTCGTGGGCCGAGCAGGTGGCCCTGCCGGACGGCACCTTGGAGGGCATCGCGGGATTCGTGCAGGAGGAACGGGCATGCGGCCATGAGGTCCTTCCCGCGCCGGGACAATTCTTCCGGGCCTTGGAATGCCTCGAGCCTCATCAGGTGAGGGTGGTCATCCTGGGTCAAGACCCCTACCCCACGCCCGGCCATGCCGAAGGGCTGAGCTTTTCGGTCGCACCAAGGGTGCGTCCCTTCCCGGGTTCATTGCGGAACATCCTGCGTGAGTGGTCCGAGGACTTGGGCCACCCCTTGCCGACGCACGGAAGCCTCCTGCCCTGGGCCCGCTCCGGCGTGCTGTTGCTCAATACCGTCTTGTCCGTTCGCGCGGGCCAACCGGGGTCGCATCGGGGCTGCGGTTGGGAAGCGGTGACGGCGGCCATCCTTCGCGCGGTCGCGGCGGGGCGCGAGCGCGTGGTCTTCATGCTGTGGGGGAACGACGCGCGTCGGCATGCGTCATGGCTGCGGGCCGGGCCGCATGTCGTGCTGGAGGCGGGGCATCCGTCGCCCTTGTCAGCCCGGCTGTTCCGCGGCTGCCGGTGCTTTTCGGAGGCCAACCGGTTGCTGCGGGAGACGGGTCGCGGGCCGGTGGATTGGCGGTTGGAAGAAACGTTGGCGCTTTGAGCACGGGACCCGAGCCCGTGCGATGTCACCGAGGCAGGGGCGATGGCGGAACGGGTTGCTGGGGAAGGAGAAGCCCCCGTGTTCCGGAGGGGCTGTAAGCCGAATTCTGTCTGCCCCGCCATGGCGAGGGAGAGGGCCATTTGTCTCAGCGGCCGATACCCGGCGCCCGCCTGCCGAAGCAGGCTTGGAACGGGCCGTTCCAAGGCGCCCTATTTGGCCTTGCTCCCGGGGAGGTTTTCCATGCCCCGTCGCTTACGCGCCGGGCGGTGGGCTCTTACCCCGCCTTTTCACCCTTGCCACAGCCCTTGCGAGCCGTGGCGGTATCTTCTCTGTGGCACTGTCTGTCGCGGCGAACTTTGGCCCGCCGCTCCCGCGTGTATCCCCGGCCGTGCCGGGGTTACGCGGCCCCGCGCCCTGTGGAGTTCGGACTTTCCTCCCGTGGCGATGCCACGAGCGACCCTCCGCCCCTCCGGAACGTTGGAGACCCTACCGGGTTCGGATTTTGCCCCAAGCGGATTCTTGGACGGGACCCTCTTGGAGGGCGGACGTCTATGGCGCGGTCGGATTCGCGAGGACCACGAGTCTTGTCATGTGAGCCGGGCCGGCTTCGGTCGTTGACATGGAGACGCAGACGTTTCTAGCGTGCTGAAAAATTTAGAGCCATGTCCGAGAATACCCCGGTTCCCCCCACGCCCCCGCCACAGCCGGCTGCCGACGCGGTCCAGAAGAAGCAAACCGTGCGCATCAGCCTGCCGCCCAAGCCTGCGGGCGGGCCGTCGATTCGCATCCCGACGGCCGCCCCGGCGGCTCCGGCGGCCTCCGCGCCTGCGGCAACGGCGGCCTCGGCGACACCCGCCGCGCCTGCGCCCGCAGCCCCGGCAGCCAAGGCTGCCGCGCCCGCCGCGCCTGCTGCCAAGCCCGCCGCACCAGCAGCCCCCGCACCCGCCCC
>CAIRNV010000006.1 GCA_903880005.1 uncultured Verrucomicrobiota bacterium
CGTGAAGAAGAACCCCTTCGCCTCGATCGACCAAACCGGCGTGGGCAGCCTCATGGAGATTGCCATCGCCAAGGGCCGCGCCACCCGCCCGGACATCAAGCTGGGCATCTGCGGCGAGCACGGCGGCGACCCTGACTCCGTCAAGTTCTGCCATCGCATCGGCCTCAGCTACGTGAGCTGCTCGCCGTACCGCGTCCCCGTGGCGCGCCTCGCCGCCGCGCAAGCCGCCATCGATGAGAGGCGCAAGGCGGCCGCCGCCGCCAAGCCCGCTGCCAAGGGCAAGAAGAAGTAAGCAGTCCAACGACTCACCTTCGAGTCCCCCAACGGGGCCATCCGCCAACGCGGGTGGCCCCGCTTGCTTCCCTGTTGGCCCTCCTCTTCCCGTGCATCGGGCCGGATAAATTGGCAGCGGCATCCTGCCGCTGGGCCATGCCGGGCAAGCGGCTGGAAGCCGCTTCCACTTTCACCCGGCCTTCATGGAAGGTGCCAGCGGCATCCTGCCGCTGGACGGGACGCAGCCAGAGCTAAGCCGGAACGATGCAGTTGGATCGGTCGTGCTTGCTGGATCTTCTTCCGCAAGAGCTTCATCCTTCGCTCGTTACGGGCCTGGTACTGGCTGCGCCTCGCTCACTCCTCGTCTTGCGAAAGAATCTGCTGCGCCATCACTTCCCTCCCAACTGCATCGTTCCGGCCAAGACCGCTTTGCCACGTTTCCGCCGGATGAGGGCATCTGGCATGCAAGCCTGACCGTGAACCATCTCCTCTTGAATCCCGGCGAGGGAGCAACAGAACTCGCGCGCCCGAAAGATGACCCTGGGCACCCCGGAGTCTTGTCACCGAGCCCGTGGATGTCTTCCGGACACGCCCGAGTTTTACCCGGACGCCCGGAAGACTTTGCCGGACGCGTCGAAGTTTGAATCGGACGCCCGAGAGTTGAGTTGGGACGCGTCGGGGATTCGTCCTGGAGACCGGGAGTTTTGTTGGGGAGCCCCGGAGCATTACTCGGGAGCGCAGAAGATTCGTCCAAGTGCGCGGAAGTTTTGTCCGGACGTCCCGGGGTTTGATTCGGGTGCCCGCGAAATTGATTCGGGGCAGTCCGGAAGGATGTCACTCGTGTCGTGTCTCACGAATGGCTGGTGTTTCGCCGCGAGGGATTCTCGTGTCCAACGAGGAGCGAGCCACGACGTGGGACGCGAATGGAGCTGCGGCCCTTCGCGGGGAACCCGCGACGATGGGGTTCATAAACAGAATTGCTCCCAAGCCTCACCTTCGAGCGCCGACATCGCGGACCCACCGCAGCCCCTCGTGACGGCCGCTCAGGAAATTGGCTATGCAGCGCATGCCCGAGGCATTTGCACCGGCGAGCAGGTCCCGGCTGCACATCCACCAGCCGGGGAAATACACGTTCAAGCTCCAAAGCCAAGTGGTCTGCCTGAACTCAGGCCGGAATCTGGTTTCCTCGTTCGCCGGTTGGCGCATCAAGGGCCAATCCCTCATCCAATCCACGCCTTGCCGCGGGCTGGGACGCGAAGAACGTCATCAAGGCCGACTTGGTGATGCCGCAGAAGATGCGTCCCGAACGGATCGCATGGAGAAGGCCCGGGACATCGAGGGTCACGGTCCGCACGATGCCCTCCGCCAAGTCCGGCGGATGCCTGGTAGAAGGCCGCCCCGTGAGTCGCGCAAGGTAGATCTCATGGCCTCCGATGCAGTAGGTGGTATTGGGATTGGCCAAGCCCAGCCTTTCCACAACCCCGACCTCCATGCCCAATTCCTCCTCAGCCTCCCGAACGGCGGTGGCCAGAGGCTCCTCGCCCGGGTTCGCAAAGCCCCTTGGAAGCTCGAGCGAGACGCATCCGCAACCGTCAAGGGTTCGAGGCGGATACTCCCATGGGCCGGCTGCAACGACGGGTCGATGATTCTCGACAAAAACCACGGACCCGTCGGGTTGCAGTGGAACGATGACTGCCCCAAGGGGCTCCGCCCACACCGGCTGGTCGTAGATGGGGGCCCCGTCTGGCCCATGAACCACCGCATGCATGATGGTGCCAAACCTTGGGTTGGCGGCTATCACGTCGGGTGGGTCAGGTTGCCAACCTGCGTGGAACCCGGGGATTGGGACGGAAGCCTTGGAAAGGAGGTGTGCCTTCATGTCGAAAGCCTACAGATAAAGTCCAATGGGACACGCCTCGATGCGCATGTCGGGCACGGTTTCCTGGGCGCAAGCCTTGCGGCAGGTGTGAAACAAGACATCCATGCAATCAAAGAACTTGTTGTGGCCGCAGGCCGGATTGGCTGCATTCAGCAAGGACTGCGATGCAGCGGCGATGTACTGGTCCTGGACGCTCCAGAGCGTCAACCCGATGGCACCTGCCCCCACTGCCATCATGGCCCGGACAAACCCTGCCACCTCTCCCCCGCCCACATTGGCCCCATGCCCGATGACACAGGCATTCAGCAGCGTGAGCTTGTTGTGGGGAAGCCGAAGCCGTTGCTTGTCTCGGATCCAGCGGTACTGGCTAAGATATTCAGGGGCCGTGTTGGTGGCCGAGTTCAGTTGCAGCACGGGCCCAAAATCCTTCATTGCGTCACTGAAGTAACCATGGGCAGCAATGACCATGTATTCGGGTTCGCATTCCGTCAGCCTTGCCAAGTCGTCTATCTGAGCGCCAATTGCCACCCTCCGTGGCTGGCCCTGCAAACCGGAGGGCCGGCGCCCTGCCAAATGGAATTGCTCTTGGGGCCATGGCACCCCCGCGATTTCGTTCCCGGATATCCCGGGCTCAGGAACGATCAAGGCACACAGGTCATCATCCTGCTCAATGACCTGTCGCCGATACAAGTGCCGCCCTCGGATGTAGGCGGTCAGGCTTACCGAAAGGCATAGGGGGACGAGCGCCGCCAAGGGCACCTCATCCCAAGGCCTCATTGCAACGTGCAGAGGCATTGCAAACAGGTCATCGCATGGCACGAGCACCAGGCGTTTCGGCCACCCCAACTCATCCCCCTCAGCCGAGTCGCCGCGGATTTCGGGGACAAGCGGCTGGATCACGAGATTCCAAAGATCCATGCAATCCTTGGCGCTAGGACATGGCCTCGTTTCGGAAGGCTTTAGCCGAACAGCGAGGCCCCTGACCTCGTCAAGGGAGATGCCTTGGACAAGGCCGACCCGCTTTCCCCTGAAGACAAAAGCGCCCAGCAGCGCACCGGCTCCAGGTTGCTTGCCTGCCCCTTGCTTCTCCGGACCCGCATAGGCAAAAAATCGAACGATGCACTCATCGTCCTGGTTTGCGACGAACATTCGGGTTCGGTGGTAGATGTCAGGGTCGGCCGCGATGGAAGCCATGGGCCTCCGCATGAGCTCGCCCTCCGTTTCCTTACGCTCTTCCCCGAGAACGCGAAGGATGACCTCGAGTTGCTTCTCGTCGGGTTCTCTAAGCGCACCACGTCTTGGAGGGGTGCCATCTGCCTGGGTTGCGGGCGTTTGCTCCTGCCGGTTTGGTGCCAAATCCAGAGGGTCCTGCTTCCTTGTTGGCGGTTTCGCTGGGCCGACGTTGCCCTCCAGGCCAGCGATGAGATCCATGAGCTCGCGGCCGCTGGATTCCTCGACGTCAGCGAGCGCTCTCTGGAATCCTTCTTCCGTGCCCGTGGCCAAGGCACGCGCGATGCGTTGTTGATAGATGGGCCAGACCCACTTGGAGAACTTCCTCTTGTAATCCGAAATCAACACCACCTTGCGAAGTTGGCGAAGCATCCATTCTCGCTGGGCTTCGTGCAGAGCCTCCCATCCTTGAAACTCGGGGGCGTTCCTTGCCTCAGGTTCAAGGAGCACGTCCCCCAAGGCATTGACCGTGAAGGCATGGAAGTCGAGGTCCATGCTGCTTTGTCCGTTCCTTGTGGCAGCGTCGGCGGAGATGGCATCAAAGATCGCCGTCAGCAGGCGAACCCGCTCGGACAAAGGGAGAAGGCCCGTGAGCTTTGCCTTTTGCTGCTTGGCGATCAGTTGACCACGGCGCCACCTCATGCCTTCCAGGCGCCCGTACAGCCCCAGTTGCCTTGCCGGGCACCGGTGCTTCAATGCCCGGAAGAGGATGGCCTGAGCAACTCGGTACTCGTCTCCCTGGTCGGCGCATATCGCTTCGGAAGCCTTGGAATGATTCCATGCCAAATCGGGTTTGGTGGCGTAAACCACCGTGGCGTGGTTGTGAAGCAGGCTGGCCAAGCCGCGACGAAACTCCCGGTTTCTTCGGTCTTGCATCGAGGGGCATGGGCAATTTGGGATGACGTGCCCACGGGCCACCTTGATGGCTAGGTCGATGTTCGCGATCACGCCGGATGCGGCGGCAGGGTCAATGTTGCGTTGCTCCTCGAACCTTCCGCGCAGCAGGTTGCTCTCGATGTCTGGCTTGCACCACCAAAGATTGGCCAACGAGCAAACCTCATGGCTGCGCTCAAAGGACATCCGCCCTTCGGTGTGGTTTCCGGCGCGATACAACACCTTGCCCGAGGCATCCAGCCATCGAGCGGTGACGTACGCCATGAACTGGAGTTCCCCTCCGTCCGCATCCGTGGCGAACTCATGTTGTCCCCTGCCGAGGATCCATTGGGAAAGCGCTTCAGCATGGGCCTTCGAGTCCTCGATCGCCTCCAGTCCATCCAGAATCCGGTATTGGACATCCGCGGCGACAATCCTGCACCAAACCGCCCCGATGAACGTGGCGCATGCCATGCGCCGCACCGGGTCGCCCATGTCCATGACGGGAGGATGGAATGCGCCATGGATTTGAAGGACACCCAACGCGGGGTCATGGGCCAAGGGAATGTCATAATCGACGTCGAAGGCCGTAATGATTTCACGTGCTGTCGGCAGGGACGGCAGGGATGGATGGCTTCCTTTCATGGGGGGTTCTGAGGGGGCAGCGTTTCGGGCTAACGTTCACTAGCGAGTCGCTGGATATGGCTTTCCGGCGATCTCATCCTTTCGGTTCACGAACTGCCGACCGGGAGGTTACAAGGCGCGAGCTGAAGGCTTCCTAAAACCCTGCTCGCCTTCGCAGGCGAGGGACGCCGGGCTCGCCACAAGTCCCCATGGGGTTAGCCAACCCTGCGCTTCCAAATGACGACCGAGGCCGATGGCGTCGCGAAGGGCCACCCTTGCGGCGGAGTTCTTGGCCATGGCCTCCGAGCCCGTCTCGGTCGTCGTGGCCAGGGCGAGCTGGTCCCATGTCTCGACGGGTTCCTTGCGCACGCCGTGTCGTCCCTCGCGTTGATGCAGCAGGTTGTTGATCCCGGCTTCAATGGGATCGAAGCGCTCGCCGCCGTCGCCGTCGTGATGATCGCTCAGGCGGTGGACGTCCATCGCGTCCTCGGGGCCGCTGCGTCGCGGGTGCCACAGGCATAGATCCACCAGGAGGGCCGGGTTCAGGAACCCGACATTGACCGGGCCATCGCCCAAGGATGCCGCCCAGCGGATCAACCAGGGGCTGTAGCGGGCCCGCCCGACGCGTTCCTGAGAAGGAGGATCCAGGGCAAGCAGGAGTCGGCGGACCTCCGCCACATCGACGCTCTCGCGCAGATCATGAACGCCCGCCGCCGCGATCGGATAGCCCATGGCGGTCATGAGCACCTCCACGTCGCGGCTGTGAAGCCAGGCGCAAATCATGCCTCGCCTCAGGATGTTGTCGGCGTTGGCCATCGCAGGCCATGGGGCGGCAATGCCGTCGGCGGCGAGACGCTTGGCGTCGGCCATGGCACGGGTGATGGCGTCGAGTTCACCCGCCGGGATCGTCTTGCTCCACGCGTCGAGCAGGACGTCCTCCGATGGCCCGGCTTGCGAGGGCCTTCCCTTCCAATCCTCGAAGGGCGGTCGCCCTTGCGGGAACAGGATGGGTTGGAGATCCATGCGCGGCAGGACGTAGGGCAATCCCCCCTTGCCGAGCCCGGCGTGTTCCCCGGCCCAGTCCCAGCCGTCGCCCGCGCTGGGGTATTTGCGGGCCATGTGTTGACGCAGCGGACGCGTGCGAATCGTCGTGGTGAACGACTCGAACGTGGAAAGGCGATGCGGCGCGCCGCCGGTGGTGGGGTCGCTGGTGAAGCCCGGAATGGCGACGGCGACTGAGAGAATCGGATGTTGAAGGGCCCCCGCCACCGCCGCGCGGTTGGCAGGACGGTCGTCCAGGATCGCAAGGGGATGGCCGAAGCGGGAGACGATCTCGGCTTGCCGCCATGCCTTGAGTTCCGCGTCGCCGAAACGGGGCGCGCCGCGCGGCACAAGGCTTTCGTGCCATGGGTTTCCAATGACTAGACGCGGCTCCGGGATTCCGGCGCGACGCAGGCATTCGCGGCTCGGCTGCACGTGATCGGGCAACCAACGGCCCGAAAGGAAAACGACCCGTCCGCCTGCCGCCTCCACCTCCTCCACAAAACGACCAAGTCCCGGGGTGGGCTCGTCCTCGGCCATGCCTTCGACATCCCAGTAAAGCTGGTGGAAACGGCCGAACGGCGTGCCGGACGCCCGGTCAAGGCGCCCATCGATCCACCAAGAGCAACCCGGGTACCGGGAGGGAAGCTGCGTCCCGCCCAGGAACACGCCCCATGCCTCGTCCGAGTATCCCGGGAGCCACGGCAACGCCTCCGGCCTTTCCAATTCCCGTATCCCGAACTCGTCGGCGACCCGTGCCAGCGCGCGGATTGTTCGGTGGCGGGGCATGACGGCGCACAGGTCGAGGTCGATTTCAACAACCGGGGTTTGTCCGGCGGCGACCCCCTGGCGGACGGCATCGTGCAAACGGCCGAGCGTCCGGAGCTGGACGGATGGGGGAATGACGACGTGTAGGTTCACGGCAAGGAGGCGTGGCGCCGGGTCGCTGGCTGCGTCCACCACGTCAAATGCCCAACCACAACTTGAGCCCGTCGATGTCGTGGGCGTCGATCATGGTACCAAGCATGCGAAGGGTGTTGGCGTCGGGTTGCGGATCTTCGGACGCGATCTTGAGCGCCTTGTGGGCCAACTCCATGACGACGTCCATGTCGGCTGCCGCGGGCAGTGTGGTGCGGCGGGGCGCCACCGAGGCAGGGGCGAGCTTTCGGATGCCATCGTATGCGTCCCACAGCCCTTCCAGGCGTTGTTCAGAGACGGCCTTTGCGACCGGATCGGCTGCTCGATGAAATTGCAGCAACGCGTTGAAGAAATCCTGGCGCGCCTGCGCTTCCAGAGGGGGCAGGTCGGAGTCGCGGGAGAACTGCCAGTCAAGCTGGGCCAGCTCCGCCGCGACGACACCCGCGAAGCCTTTCATGCCAAGATTGCGGGCTTCCAGCGTCCGGAGCACAGCGGGCTGGTTGATGTGGGTGATGGTGTCCCGGCCGGGTGCCCGGTCATGGAGGCTGGTGCCGATGCCGACGCCGCCGACACCCACCTGGGCGGCCACCAGCATGTGCTCGGCCGTCATGCCTGCGGAGATGTACGTCTCCAACCCCCGCTCGTGGGCGGCATGCACGAGCGTCAGCAGTTCCGCGGCGGTGATTTGCCCGAGGATGGGCTGCGGCTTCAAGCTGTCCATGGCGCCGTCCCACGTGACCTTCTCGAACCCGCCCTGCTGGGCGATCTCGATGGCAGCGCGTGCAATGTCCATGCGGTCGCGGAGGACCGTGACGTTGCCGTCGTCGTCCCGGTCGTCGGTGATGGGCTTGTTGATGTTGAAGGCGGCGGAGAGTCGTTGGCGTGAGCGATCCCGGATCGTGTTGCCCACCAAGGCACGCATGTAGTCCAGGGCCTCGCGCCACGTGAGCCCGTCGAGCCCGATCTTGCACTCGGCAACCCCAAGCGCGAACAGCCCGCTGCACGCCGCCGCCACCGTGTGCGCCGTCTTCAGGAGCGCCTTGCGGAAGTCGGCCGAACGCCTCGTGCCGCCCTCGGCTTGCAATCCCTCAAACACCGGGCGCCCCACGTAAACCGAGCACGGCGCATCGTCCCCCACCAGCACCCGGATGCGCGCCACGTCCCGGATCGACGGGATCCGGTAGGCCTCCATCTGCCCGGTTTCCTGGATGCCCTGCCGGTCGATGGTTTCGATGTGAACGATCGTCCCCTTCAACATCTCGGCATCCAGGCACGTGCTGGTCCGATGACCCAGTCCAGGATCCGCCAAGGACAGGTACGTGGGGCAGGTGCGGCGTCGATGGGTATGGATGGGCAACATCGAAGGGCACGGTAGCGTCCCCGTCTCCACCAGGTGAAACGCCCACATGAGAGCCAGGCGGTCCGCCGGGGCCAGCCGCCAAGTCCCCGACTTGCGATACGCTCGACACATCTGGGTGACACGGCGCATAAGGCGTGTCTCCCACGGCTGCGTTTGGGTTTCCACCGCGCCACCGGGAGCGTCGGGGGCAACCTCTTGCAGGGACACCCCCTGCGCCGTGGCCGCGTGACAGAACGTCGCTTGAAAGGTGGGCAGTAGATGCTGGGCGCTTCCATCGATGGCGGCGACGGCCCCGGCCAACAGCTCCCACCGATGGACTTGGCTGGCTGCATCGCCTGAACCCAGTGCCGTCTGCAATGCCTGGTTCAAGGCCGTCATCCTTCGGCGCAGTTGGGGCTCCATGCCGAGCGTTTCAAGCCGCGCAGCCAGCTCACGTTGACGGTGGGGAAACGAGATCCCGCGACGCACCATGGGACGGAGGTTGGGGACACCAAGGCACAAGGGCTCGATGGCGTCTTCTGCGGCAGAGAGACAAAGCTGCCAGAACAGGCTTTCGGGTAGGATGTTGTTCATGTTGAGAGAGGGGGTGAGTCCTGGGGCGAGCCACCTGCGGGAGACGCGGGGCCGTGGGCGATCGTGGCGAGCTGGTCCGGCGTCACCCCCAGTTGGCCGAGGATTCCCATGAGGGTATCTGCCTCGGGAAACCCCCGCCGGCGCGCTTCGAGAGAGCTCCACACGAGAAGGCGCAAGATGTCCTGCGCGTCCTCACCACGGCCTCTCTGGATCAGGAGCAAAGCCAGATTGGCACGGCCAACGATGAGCTCGCGCACGTCGCCCAGGCGCTCGAACACCGGGAGTTGCTCCTCCTTTCGGATGCGCAAGGCCTCCTCCAGTTGTCCCCGCGCCATGAGGATGTCGGCGATCTTGCCCTGCGTGACCGCTCGCGAGCGCACGTCGCCCAGGCGCTCGTACACCGGGAGTTCCTCCTCCTTTCGGATGCGCAAGGCCTCCTCCAGTTGACCCCGCGCCATGAGGATGTCGGCGATCTTGCCCTGCGTGACCGCTCGCGAGCGCACGTCGCCCAGGCGCTCGA
>CAIRNV010000007.1 GCA_903880005.1 uncultured Verrucomicrobiota bacterium
AACGCGGCCGTCGGATTTGCCGTGACGGGTGCCGCGATGAACCTCGCCATCTTCAGGTCCGGAGCGGCGCGTTACACGGGCGTGGAGGCCACGATTGCCGGGGCGACTTTGCAGGGAATGGAATCAGTCACGATGATTGCCACCCAACTCCACTTCCGCCTCAACTCCTCCAGCGGGGACGGCGCGCCGAGGCTCGACTGGACCCAGGGGGGCATCACGGCGAATCCGTTGGCCTCGGCGGGATTGGATCTCACGAGCTCCTCGGCAGCATTGGAGATCGGGGGCACGTTGGGCGTGGAGATTGGCGGAGTCATGTTTGGGAGCGCGACGCTCGTCATGACGCGCGGGGAGGTTTCCGGGATTAGCGATCCGGATGGCGACGGTACCCGATTGCTCAAGGGCGCCGTTCTTTCCTTCGCGCTTACCAACGGCACGTTCTTTGTCGGATCGGGCCCAAGGCTGGAGACGGATGGCGAAGCGCCGGGATACGGGACCGTGGCAGGCCTTGGGGATGCAAACGCGGTGGGCTTCTCGGCCACAGGTGCAAGCCTGAAGCTTTCGGTGTTCGAGGCGCGCGAGGGCACTGGCGCCCATGGCTCGTACACCGCGCTTTCTGCACCGCGCACCTATCGTGGCCTGCGGGCGGGGCTTGGTGTTGCCACCCTGCAGGGAATTGAAAACGACGTGGTGCGAGTGGTTGTTTCGAATCTCGTGCTTGAGGCCAACTACGCCGGAGTCGGATCAGCCCTGTTGGATTGGCGCGGCGCTTCCTTGGGCGTGGCACGCATCGACGTCGGGCCTGCGTCGGCCTTCAGGATCGGGGGTTCGGCGGGTGTCTCCGTGGCCGGCTTCTTGATGGCGAGTGCAGACATTGAGGTGGAGCGGTCCACGGTGGCGGGCGTGGACGATCCCGACGAGCCGGGCACCCGCGTGATGCGCGGCGACTTGATGACGGTTCGACTGCGGAACAGCCAGGTGTTCGTCGGGGAGGGCGGCGCGTTGGATGCAGCTACGGGGACGGTCACGCTGCCGATGTCCGGGTCGAGCGGAGCCACGGGTTTCCTTGTGTCCGGGGGATCCTTGAACCTCAGCATCTTCACGGCTTCGGAGGGGTCGGCCACCGGTGCGAATTACGGGACCCAAACGCCGCGGAAGTACCTTGCCGTGGAAGGCAGCCTTGGTCCTGCGACCATGGTGGGATTGGATGCGAGCCTATTGAACCTGGAGGTGTCCAATTTGGAATTCCGATATCACCGAACCCCCGTTGCCAATGGGGCCTTCCTGGATTGGCGTCATGGTTCCCTTGCGGCCGCTGGGATATCGATCGGATCCACGGAACCTTCGTTGCAGATCGGCGGCACGGCGTCCTTGGAAGTCGCGGGCACCGTGCGCGTCACCGGGGATTTGTCCTTCACCCTTGAGACGGACACGGCTAGCCAGCGGAAGCTCATGAAGGTGGGCTTGGCCAACGGAAAGGGCAGCGCCGGCGCAGATGAGTTCGTGATCACCGGCGGGACCCTTGGAATGGTGCTGTTCAGCCAGTCGCAGACCGGGGCTTCGCTGGGTTACGCGCTCGACGGCAGGATGACCGGATATGCAGGCCTTGATGGGGTATCCGCCGAGGCCACGGTTCGTGTCCGAAAGAACACGACCGCCTTCGTGGTGAACGAGGTGGTCAGGGTGGGCACGGAGAACGTGCCGGTTGCGTTTGGCGTCGGGGACTCCGGCGGGGTGTCCTTGGCCGATAGCCTGATCAGGATTGGCGACATCACCATCCGGGGTGGGTACGAGTCGAGGCCCAATGGACCAAACGGGGAGACCGTCAAGGTGGTGACCGGTGCGAGCCTTGAGTTCGGGGATCCGGTGGTGCTCTCGCTGACGGCGGACACCATTACCTACAAGGCATTCACGAGCAGCATATCCTTGGCGGGAACGACCTATTCGGGCGGTGCACAGCAAGTCTTGGTCGTTGGGGGCGAAATCCGGATGGGCTCGGTGGTGAGGTTGGCGGGCAACTTCAACATCATTCGCCCGACTGGGGCAGGCTCCACCCAGCCCACGAAGGTTGCATTCGCCAACCTGACGCTGTCCGTGGCCATGGACGGACGAACCTTGATCTCGGTTTCGGGCAACGGCTCTTTTGAGTTTGGGGGTGCGCAGGGCTTCCGGATGACAAGCTTCGGGATCACCGACTTCGGGTTGCTTCCAGACACGGACACGGGTGTGTTGACGACGGAGGGCGGGACGGCTGGTGCAGGCGGAGACAGGGACGCCGGTTTGTCAGGGGACACGGACCCGGCGACGGGCGAGCTCGTGCCCGCCCCGAACAAGTCCCCGAGCATCTACAAGCTGGGCCCGCTTACGCTGGTTTCGCCCAGCTTGGCCGTGGGCGGGTTTGGGGTCACGTACGACACGGCGGCCA
>CAIRNV010000008.1 GCA_903880005.1 uncultured Verrucomicrobiota bacterium
CCCGGAACGTTGAGGTCCACGGCCGCGCTGCCGTCGGCGACGTCAAACGTGATGCCAGTCACGGCGGCGGCCCCGAGGGTGAAGCCCGGCCCGTCCAGCGTGGACGTCGTCGCCCCGCCGTTGACGGTCACCTGGCCCTTGAAGCTGAAGGAGAAGCCGGGGGTGCCCGCGACCGGATTGGACCCCAAGGAAAGAAGGGTGCCACCCGAGAGCGTGACGGGGCCGAGGATGTTGTAGAAGCCGCCGCCCGTGGCGGAATTGATGCCGTTGCGGAAGGTGCCCCCAGCCTGGACGACGATCGGGTTCAGCGGGGTTCCCGTATGTCCCCCACCCCCCCCGATCACGTCATGTTGATCGACCGAGATCAGGCCGCCCGAAGACACCGTGAAGCTGCCGTTGACATGGTTGGAGATGGAACCCGTGAGGCTGAGCGATCCTCCGTTCACCACGGTGCCACCCGTGAACAGGTTGGCCCCGCTCAGGTTGAGCTTGCCCGCCGTGACGGCGAGGCCGGAACTCAGCGCCGAGGACGTCAGGGGCACCGCATCCAGATAGACGTTGCGTGACGTGGAGACCGCGTAGTTCGTCCTCGTGTCCAAAACCACCCATGACGAGTTGTCCAAGCTCCCCTCCACCCGCCAACTGATGGGGTCGCGGGTTGGCATGTCCTCGGCCGTGGCAAACCGATAGGCGGTGGCCAACGTGGGAGAACCAAAGTCTAGGACCAAGGGAGTGGTCTTGGTGCCGTCATACCACTTGGTCGAAAGGCTGTTGTCATTCGCTTGCTGGGCCGTCTGTCCCGGCTGGACCCCTCCGCCCGGGTTGCTGGCCGTGGCTCCCGCAAGCCGGTTGCCATTGAAAAGCATCTGAAACTCGGCCAGTTGCACCGCGTCCGCCGACGTGCCGCCCCTCAATGCCGTGGGCGCGAATCGGTAGTATCGAAAGGAACCCAAGGCGGACAGCGTCGTCGCCACCGTTCCCTCGCCCAGCTTCTGGTACCCGACCGTGCCCGACTGCGCGAGGTTGCGGGAGTTGCCGCTCACGTCGGCCAACACCCCGGAGCCCGTCGCCCCAAACGGATACGCCGCCACGAGCCCCGTCGTCGTCCCGGTGATGGATCCCACGGGCATCGCCGCCTGAATCTGCCCCTGCGTCCGCGCCACGCTCCAGATGCGGACGTCGGCCAAGGAGCCGTCGAGGGGGATGTTGTTGCGGCTGTTGCCCACGAAGTTGGCCGACCTCGCGACCGAGGGGATGACGACCGACGCCGTGCCCGTGGCCATCAACTGCCCGTTCACGTAGAGCTGCATGCTGCGGTCGGATGCAACGACGCCCGCGAGATGCGTCCAGGTGTTGAGGGGAAGCGCCACGGGCGAGACGGCCGACCCGACCCACGTGCCGCCGGACTGGACATAAATCGAGGGCTGCCCGGAGGTGTCCTCGCTCATCCTCAGCATCACGGTGTCGTTGTCGGGGGTGTTGCCCAGCTCGATGGCACGTTGCCACATGACGTGGCTCCTTGGGTTCACCCATGCCTCGAGCGTCACGGCGCTGCCCAACGAAGCCAGCCAAGGGGGGCGGTACCACCCCGCCTGGTTCAAACCCGCCACCATGACGCTGTTGCCACCCGACGACGCCATCTGCGGCGCCGCAACCTTGACGAACAACTCGCCGCCGGAGATCTCCGCCGTCGCCGCCATGCCCGACGCCATGCCCGCGCCGTCCACTTGCACCGCGCCGGGTGCGACGCCTGAGACGGCCCCGCCCGAACCCTTGGACACGACCTTGTACGAGCCCGCGGCGAGTGCCGTCCCCGTCTTGACGAGCCTGACCACCGTGCCTGCCCCCAAGCTGAGCGTGCCGCCGGAAACCGTGAGCGCCGGGGTGGCTCCGTCGGCGGTCAGCGACAGGGTGCCCGCCTCGGCGTTGAGGTTGCCCGTCAGCGACGCGTTGCCGCCGGAGTTTGCCAAGGCCTGGGCGCTCCCGAGCGCGAGCGGGGACGTCCGACCGGTCGTGTCCAACTGCGCGCCGGCGACCACGGTGATCGTCGAGGAGCTTCCCAACGAGCCGGACCCCGACAAGGCGAGCGTGCCCTCGCTCACGGTCGTCGCGCCCGAATAGGTGTTGGCACCCGACAAGGCCACGGTGCCCGAGCCCCGCTTCACCAACGTGCCGGAGCCCGAGATCGCGTTGCCGAAGGTCGCGGTGCCGCTGCGGTTGAAGGCGAGCGTGGCGTTGTTGACGACGTTGCCGGTTCCAAGGGTACCCGAGGCGCCGCCGTCGCCGACCGCGAGGGTGCCGGCGCTGATGGTGGTGACGCCTGAATAGGTGTTCTGGCCCGACACAACCATCGTGCCGGCGCCGGACTTGGTGAGTCCGGACCCCTGATTGGCCGTCCATTCGGTGAGCGCCGCGGAGACGAGCAAATCGACGGCAGCCTCGCCGTCGGCAACAACGAAGGGGACCGCTGCTCCCGCCGAGCTGAACATGCCCCGGCCGCTGATCACGGAGGGCGAGGGGCTGGCCATGGACGTGACGCTGGAGTCCTTGTCGAGCCAATACCATGAGGCCGCACTGGAGGAACTGGTGCCTCCATTGGCCCTGATTTCCCCGGCCGTCAACCGATGGGCATTCCGGAAGAATTGATAGGGCGCTGTGGTCTCCACCAAGCCTCCGTTCACGTTCAGGACGGTGACTTGCGCACCATCGATGTACCCCAACGCATTGGGCTCACGCAGGGACAAGACGGCACCCGGCCCGACGGTGACCACGCCGCGAAGGGCGCCAACCTCGCCGCCCCGCGTGATGGCCAGCGTCCCGGCACTCACTACCGTGCCGCCCGTATGCGACCAGACGGAGGGAAGGGTCAGGGTACCGGCGCCGTCCTTCGTCACGCTGCCCGTCCCACTGATGGCATTGGCGAACGTGAGGTTGTCGCTTCGGTTGAAGACGACTCGGGCGTTGTTGATGACCTGGCCGGTTCCAAGGTCGCCGGTGGTGCCGCCGTTGCCGACCTGGATGGTGCCGTCGCTGATGATGGTTCCGCCGGCATAGGTGTTCTGGCCCGTGAAAGCCATCGTGCCCGCGCCGTTCTTGGTGAGCCATCCCGTGGTGTTTTGGGGTGTGATGCTGGCGCTGACGAGCAGGTCGATGGCGGCCGAGCCGTCGGCGACATTGAAGTCCAGCCAGTCGTTTGGATTGCCGTCACGCATGATGATGCGTCCAGTGATGAGGGACGGATTGGCATTGGCGACGGTGGCGACGGTGGTGCCGCCGCCCATGGAGTAGTAGGAGGTTGCGGATGATGAGCCGACCCCGCCGTTGGAGCGAAGCTCGCCACCATTCAACCGGTAGGCCACGCCCCAGCCTTGATCCCCGGAGGCGGTGGTCTCGACCAAGCCGCCATCGATGGTGATGGCGCTCACCCGTGTACCCGACTGCCATCCGAGGGCATTCACGCCTTGGAGAAGGAACTTGCCTTGGGATCGCACGGTGACCGCGCCCCGCATGACCCCAACGTCGGTTCCCGAGACAGCGAGGAGCAACGACCCGCCGTCGATGACAGTGCCGCCGGTGTAGGTCTGCGTTGTGTTAAACGTGAGGGAACCGGCGAAGACGTTGAGGGAAGAGGTTCCTGGAAGCCCTTGGGCGGTCAGGGAACCTGTGCCCACCTTCGCATACACCACGCTTCCCGACTGGGTCAGCGTGCGTGAATTGCCGCTGACGTCGGCCAGCACCGAGGCCCCCGTGGAGCCGAAGGGATAGGCCGCCACAAGGCCCGTCGTGGCGCCCGAGATGGAGCCCACGGGCATGGTGGCCTGGATCTGCTCCGGCGTGCGGGCCGTGCTCCAGATGCGGACGTCGGCAACCGTGGCATCCAGGACGGGATCCTGGGACCAGTTGCTTTTGCCGATGAAGTTGGACGAGCGAGCGACGTTCGAGGGCAGGGACGAGGCGGTCCCGGAAGCCGCCAACTGTCCGTTCACAAAGATCTGGGCCGTTCGGTCCGAGTTGATGACGGCCGCCAGATGCGTCCATGCGTTCAAGGGGATGGCGTTGGTCGTCTCCAGGAAGATGGAATTGGCGGTGCCCGTGAAGATCGTGAACCTCGGCTTGCCCGAGGTTCCCGAGCTCGCAAGCAACACCAGGTTGTCGCTCCCGGCGCCATTTCCCAGGTCGATGAGCTTGGCGAACGCAGCATGCGACCGGGGAAACACCCATCCTTCGAGCGTCACGGTGCCACCCATGGCCGGCAGCGCTGGAATGGCGTACCAACCCGACCCAGCCAAGCCTGCGGTCATGGCGTTGTTGGCGGACGCAATGGCCGGGGAGGGCGTCGGCGAGAAAGGTCCGGGGACGTTGAACGACACGGTTCCCGAGGTGGAGAGCGTCCGGTTGTTCCCGCTGACGTCGGCCAGCACCGAGGCGCCCGTGGAGCCGAAGGGATAGGCCGCCACAAGGCCCGTCGTGGCGCCCGAGATGGAGCCCACGGGCATGTTCTCCTGGATCTGCTCCAGCGTGCGGGCCGTGCTCCAGATGCGGACGTCGGTCACGTCGCCGTTGAACAGGGAATCCTGCGGGTACCGGCTCTTGCCGATGAAGTTCGATGTGGAAGCCGTCGAGACCCCCAAAGACGAGGACGTGCCGGACGCCGCCAGTTGACCGTCGATGTAGAGCCGGGCAGAGCGGTCGGAGCCCAGGACGGCCGCGACGTGGGTCCACTTTCCAAGAACCAAAGTGGCTGGCGCCTCCAACCACAAGGCCGCGGCTCCATTGCGATTGACGACGAACAAGGGCCGACCCGTCGTGCCGATGGTGGTGAGGAGCAGGTTGTCCGTCGTGTTCGGCCCGATGTCCAGGATGCGCCAATAGTTGCCATGGGTGGTGGGGCGAACCCATGCCTCAAACGTGAAGGCGCCATCCAAAGCCGGAAGAGACTCAATGGTGAAGGACCCACTGCCATTGAGACCTGCGGCCATGGCATTGTTGGCCGACGTGGTATTCTGCGCGGCGGCCCGGGGGAGCACGGCGAGCCATGCGAGGACGGCAAGGACGGCGGCAACGCGCGACGCCGCGCGCAGCGAGGTCAGGATGACGCCATGGATGCTGGCGAAGGCCATGCGGGCAGGGGCCATGGCATGGCATCCCAGGACGACGGCGCGGGACAGGGTGTCCGGCCCCGGCAGGGAGAAGGCGGGCGAGCGAGGAACACGCACGCGGGAACGATACCGCGATTCGATGCCCGCCGTTCAACGGTCTCGGCTGGGCATCTTTTGGGCATGCGGGTCAGCGGCGGACGATGAGCCCTAGCTCCTGCGCCCGGGCCAGGGCCTCGGCGCGACCCCGGGCATGGAGCTTCTTGTAGATGTGCTTGAGATGCGAATGGACGGTGTTGACGCTCATGCCGAGCCCGTCGGCGATGTCCTTGTGCGACTCGCCGCGCGCGACGGCGCGGAGGACGTCGCGCTCGCGCAGCGTGAGGGCATCGCCGGGGGAGGGCGCGGGCACGCCGTCCACAAGGTCCCGGAGAAGTCGCCGGGCGATGCGCGGGCTCATGGGCGCGCCGCCGCCCTCGATCTCCTCCAACGCGGCCCGCAGCTCGGCGGGATCAAGGCTCTTCACGAGGTACCCCAACGCACCCGCCTTGAGCGCGGCGTATACGACGTCCCGACCCTCATGGATCGTCCAGACCACGGCGGGGACGTCGGGAAGGGCCTTGCCCAGCCACTGGATCAACTGCACGCCGCTCGTGCCCGGCAGGTCCAGGTCCACGATCACGAGGCCCGGCGCGGCCATGGGAATGCCCGCCATGGCGTCCTCGGCCGAGGCATACGCGGCGACGAGCCTGTGGCGCGGGGACGTCGCGAGCATCTCGGCGAACGTGGCGCGCAGCTCGGGATGATCTTCAACCAGGACCAAGTTCATGCGGGGACGGGGCATGGGCCGGTTCCACCCGGCCGCAGGACCATGGGAAGTCGAACCGCAAGCGCACCCCGGGGCAACCCTGCACTTCCATGCTCCCGCCCAGCTCCGCCGTGCGCCGGCGCATGCTGGCAAGGCCACGCCCCGCACGATGGCCCGGGAGCAAGCCCACGCCGTCGTCCGCGACGACCACCCCGAGGCCCTCGCGCGAGGACACGACCCCAAGCGTGACTTGGGTGGCCTTGGAATGCTTGACCACGTTGGCCAACGCCTCCTTCACGACCCGGAACAGGCCAAGGAACAGGACGGACGACCCGGGGCCGGCCGAGGGGTCGCCGTCGAAGGAGGTGACGAGCTGGATGCCGTGTGGGGACAGGACCATGAGCGCGTAGCGGTGGAACTCCTCGAACAGGGAGCGTGGATCGACGGCGTCGTTCTCCATGGCATCCATGAGGCCTTGGACCTCGGACATCGTCTGGCGGACCATGGAGTCCATGTTGGCGAGCAGGCGCCGCTGGCGGGCGGGGTCCCCGGACTCCATGACCAGCCCGAGGGTCATCTTGAGGTTGCTGGCGATGCCGCCGATGCCGTCGTGCACGTCGCGGACGACGGCCTCGCGCTGGCGACGCCACTCGGCCTCGGCCTCGGCCTTGTGTCGGAGGACCTCGCTGCGGCGGAGGGCCTCGGCCTTGCTGGCGCTCTCAAGGGCTGCGACGCGGTCGCGCTCGGCGATGGCGAGCCTTGATGCGAGGCGCGCATGCCGGACCCAATAGCCAGCGACGCCCATGACCGCGCCCAGCAACCCCACGGCCGCCCCCCATCGGAACCATGCGGTCTGCCAATAGTGCGGTTCGACCATGAACCGGGCGCGCAGCCCGACGTCGTTGCGGACGCCATCCTCGTTGGCGGCCATGACATGCCATGAGTATCGGCCCGGCGGCAGAAGCTCGTAGGTGACATGACGTTCGCCCCCATGGCGTTCCGCGACGGTGATTCCCGAGCGCCCGAGCCGGGCGGTGGCCATGACTTGTCGTGGCGCGGCATAGTTGAGCGCAGCGAATGCCAGCCGAACCGAGCGCGCGCCGGCGGGGAACCGAAGCTCCGCGTCGGGTCGCCACTCCAACTCATGGGGTGTCCCGGCTGCATCGACGTAGCTCGCCGTCCCGGGCAGCAGGATGGGGGCGCGCTCGTTGGGCTTCACGCGGTTGCCCCCAATCCACGCAAGGCCGCGCGTCGTGGGGAACCACATCCGGCCGTCGGCCGTGGTGGCAACCTTGGGCTGCCGTGCGAAATAGGCGTGCCCATTGGCGGGCATCCCGTCCCATTCACCAAACATCCGCGCATGCACCCACGTGCGGCTGCCCGCCGCGACTTCCCGTGCCTCGGCCACCGACAAACGAGCCACGCCACGGTCTCCCCCCACCCAAAGCCGACCGGAGGCATCCTCGACCACCGTGGTGACGTTCTCGATCGGCAACCCTTGCGCGGGGCCCATCCAAACCAAGGACAGATCGCGTCCCAGCAACCCCAGGGACCGCCCCATGCCACCCAGCCAGAACCCTCCGCCCCGGGCCGGCCACAAGCATGCGATCCCATCCAACGTCCTGCCCGACGCGTCATGAACGCGAGTGAACTTGCCACCCGTGAACTGCCACAGCCCCTCGTCATTGGACGCCAACAGCCCGTCGCCTTCCCCACCCCATCCGGTGTCCTCGGCCATCCCCACGACCCCGGGCACCGCATGGCGTTGCCAGCCCTCGGGCCCGTGGCACACCAAGTCGCCCCCACCGGCCACCCACACGCGCCCCATGGAATCCTCGAACAAGCCCCATCGGCCTCCCGCGCCCTCGCCATCGCGAAACACCACCCGCGCATGGTCTTCCTCCAGTTGGAACACGGGCTTCCCGGGGCCAAACCCCGTGGCCCAGACACGCCCCTGCCGGTCTGCCAACACCGCCTCCGGCGCCGTCAGGTTGGTGTAGTTCATGGCTCGAAACCGCGTGCCCGAGGCCGGTGATTCGCACCGGAAGACGCCCCCGTCGGAGGTCGTCACCCAAAGCCTGCCGCGACCATCCACCGTGGCCGACCGGAAGTTGCCCAGCCCAAGCCCTTCGTCGGGGCCCGCGACGCTCACCACCTTGCCACGCAGCCGCGCCAACCCATCCGAGGCCGTGCCCATCCACACGTTGCCCTCGCTGTCCTCGGAGACGAAGCGCGACGACTTGAACGATCGTCCGCCCCATTCGCCAATCCGGGTGACCCGTGCCATGGACGGGCACGGGGCGTTGCCCACGCAAGGCAACTGGACATGGCACACGCCGTCCCGGGTCGTCGTGACCCAAAGATCCCCGGACGCATCCTCGTGCACCCCCCACGCGGACCCGACGGCCCGCTCGATCTCGAACCGTTGCACCGCGCCCGTCGCATCGACCTTGATCAAGCGGATTCCCTTCAGCACCCACAGCCCCCCGTCCCGGGACGGCCCCGCCGCCAACGGCTCCGACGGACTGCCCCCGGGCGATGCACCCGGCAATTCCCTCCAACCCGAACCCGTCCACACGCCCACGAACCCGTCCTTCGCCACCAACAGACGTCCCTGCCTGTCGCAAGCCCCAAAGCCCCCGAGCCCCGCCTGCCCCGGGGTGGGCAACTCCTGGAAGCGCCCGTCATCGGCCAACCGGAGCACCTTCCCGTCGAACCCGGTCACGTACAACGTGCCATCGGGCGCCTCCGCGAACGTCCGCACGTAGTCCGTCGTCCAACCCTCCTTGCGCCCATGGCGTCGCCATGTGCCACCACGACGGCTGACCATGCCGTCGTACATGCTGAACCAAAGGGTGCCCGCGCGATCCCGATGGCCGTTCACGATGGCGTAGGAGGTCATCACGGGGGTGTTCATCGGGTCGAAGACCTTGAACTCGATCCCGTCGAAACGTGCCGCGCCCCCGAACGTCCCGAACCACAGGTAGCCGTCCACGTCCTGCATCATGCAGGTGGCTCCCCCCAACGGCAGGCCCGCCTCCATCCCATGCCATGTGACGAGGTTCTCCGCGACCGGGTCCCGCCATGTGCCGGTGGCACCCCCCACCTCCATGGGCAGCATCGAGGCCACGGACAGGAAACCCAGCGCCCCGGCCCACGCGCACCGTCCGCCGGGACTGCCAAGCAACCCTTCCACCACGGCCTCCTCGATGCCATCTCCCTTCCTCATTCGATCCCGCACGCCCGCTCGTTCACCCACGGCGCTCCCGTGATCCACCCCTTGCACTCGACTGCCAGGTCAGGGCACCGCCGGCAGCAACTCGATGCAACGGCATTCAACCCCCCGGAGCAAGCCCACGCCCCCGCACGCGGCATCCTGCCGCTGGCCGGGGCGGCCCTGCCACGTTTCCGCCGGGTGAGGGCACCCGGCCTACCACCCTGACCGGCCCATTCCAACCTCACCCGCCAGGTGAGGTCGCGGATGGATCCCATAGGGCTTCCTTGCCTTGAAGCCCCTTCAACCGAAAAACGGCATTGGGTGTGGGGATCCGTCAAAGCCTCAGGTGGAGCCTAAGCCGGAACGATTCAGTTGGATCGGTCGTGCTTGCTCGATCTGCTTGCGCAAATCCTTCGTCGTTCGC
>CAIRNV010000009.1 GCA_903880005.1 uncultured Verrucomicrobiota bacterium
AGGTTCCAGATCTTGACGACCCCGTCGTCGGCACCCACCGCCAACTGCACCCCGTCCCCGCTGAATGCCACCGCACCGGCGGGCAGCGCGTTCGGGAGCGGCGGCATCCGCGAAATGCCGGTCTCGAGGTCCCACACATGCACCATCCCGTCCTGCCCCCCCGTGGCCCCCCAAAGCCCGTCCGGAGTCACCGCCCAGCATCCCGCTCCACCTACTCCGAATCCCGACCGGACCACGCCCCCGTCCGTCAACGATCGGACAAGACATCCCTGCGCCCCATCCCCCAGCAACACCGCCCTGCCTCCCAAAACCCCGGGATTCATCACGTTCAGGAAGCCGGCCGACTCCGTCCACAACACCCGCTCCGCCTTGGATCCGATCTCCCACAACTGGAATACCGAAGCCGAGGACGCCAGCAAATGGGTCGTGGCCAGCCTTCGACCGTCCGAGGTGAAGGCAATCTGTTGCACATTCGGCCCCGGCTGGAACGCCGGCATCAGGGCCTCGCCGTCCGGCAATCCCCACACGCGGATCCAATCGCCCTTTTCCAATGACGCCATGCGCCGGCCATCCGGACTGAACACCACCGAGACGATCGTGCCCTCCTGTCCAGAGAGGACGCACTGGACCGATCCGGAGTTCATGTCTCGCACCTCGATGTTCCGATCGGGCATCACCGATGCCATCCACCGTTCATCCGGGCTGAACACGCCGAAACGGCTGTTGCCGGGGCCTTCGGCCAGAAGGGCACCAGTTTGGGCGTCCAGCACCGACGCCCGGGTTCGTCCCCCGTTCCATTTGAAGGCGTTTCCGCGGGGATCCCCAGCATCAATCAACACACGCCGACCGTCCCGCGTGAACCGTGCATTCAACGGGCTCAGCTCCCGTGCCACCGGCCCCATGAGCAAGGCCCCGTCGTCCGTCCTCCACACCGACACCCGCCCTCCCTTGTCCGCGACGACCAAACGGCGGCCCTCCGGGGAGAACGTCGCGGCAACCACCCCGCCTTCGACCCGGAGCAGTCCGGTCAATCGCGGCAGTGTCGCCAACATCTGTTCCTGCCGCACCCGTTTCCAGTGGGCGGAGGGTCCTGACTCGACCTCTCCAACACCCGTCCGAGCCAAGTCCTCGGCGGCCAGGTTTAGCAACGCTCCCGACAGATCCCCGGCCCGGATCTGGCGCTCGGCAAGCGTATGCAACGCCTCCGCCACCTGCTGCTTCGCCTCGCGTCCCAATGCGGCCGCCTTCTTCTGGCGTGCGGATTGCCACCGCTCGCCGCCAACCAACACCCCACCCAAAACAGCCAACACCAACCCTCCCCGAGCCAGTCGCCCCCCCCACTGAACCAAAACATGCTTCCGTCGCACCGAACCCCCGCGCTGCACGCATTCCAGATCCTCTCGAAAAGCCCGTGCATCCGCATAACGCCGCGCCGGATCCGCTGCACACGCCTTCAGCACGATCGCGTTCAATTCCATCAGCAATCGACGCTCGCCCGGGTCGGTGACCCCTTCCGCCACCTCCGGAAAATCCCTTCGGTTCCGCCCCATGCCCGCCTCGTACAGGACCATTCCCAGGCTGTAGAGATCGGCCCAGGTCGA
>CAIRNV010000010.1 GCA_903880005.1 uncultured Verrucomicrobiota bacterium
CGAACAGCTTCACGGTGGTGGTGAGGGAGGTGAACGCGTTGCCCACGTTGGCCGGCGGGACGAACGCGACGATCAACGAGTTGATGGGCTACACGCAGGCGTTGGTGCCGCAGGATGGGGACGTCCCGGCGCAGGCGTTGTTGGTGGCGTTGGTGTCGGGCCCGTCGGGTCTGGTGGTGACGAACGGGGTGTTGGCATGGACGCCGACGGAGGCGCAGGGGCCCTCGACGAACACGGTGAACGTGTTGGTGGGCGACGGGGTCGCGACGATGACGAACAGCTTCACGTTGGTAGTGCGGGAGGTGAATGCGCCGCCGACGTTGGCGGCGAGCGTTGATGGCGACGTGCTGGTGTTGCGTTGGATGTCCAAGGACGCATGGCGTCTTGAGGCGAGTGAAAGCCTTGGAGGAGACGCTTGGCGGCCATGGGAAGGTGACGTGACGGACGACGGTGACCACCATGTGGCACGAGCACCGATGGGCGGCAGCCAGGGATGGTGGCGTCTCAATCGCTAGCTTTACCTTGATAGCCATGGCCCGGCAGGGTGGCGGAGGTGACTTTGCTTCCGGTCGTGGAGAGGGAGATGCGGGTGTCGTCGCGGCGTCGCTGGACGTACTGGGGGCGGACGGGGGCCGGGTTGTTGTCGGTGGTGGTGATGGTGTGGTATGCGGTGTTGAGGCGGGAGTTGGGCGCGGGGGCGCTGGGGGGCGAGCTGTTTGCGGTCACGAGCTTCCTTGCGGGTTGCCTTGCGTTGATTTCGGGGCCGTTGCTCACGGCGGACGTGGTGGCGAGCGAGCGTCGGGAGGGGACGCTGGGGTTGTTGTTCCTGACGGACCTGCGCGGCTGGGAGGTGGCGTTGGGGAAGCTGGCGGCGTCGTCGGTGGGGGCGGTCTTCTACCTTGCGTCGATGGTGCCGATGCTGGCGGTCTCGATGTTGCTGGGGGGCGTGTCGGCGGGCGAGTACCTGCGGATGGTGGCATGGTTGGCGTCGGCGTTGGGGTGCTCGCTGGCGCTGGGGTTGCTGGCCTCGACGATGACGACGAGCGCGAGGCGGGCCGGGGGGCTTGCGGTGTTGCTTTTGCTGTTGGCCGGGGGCGGCGTGCCGTTGCTGGGCGGGATCTGGTACTGGTGGATGGACCGGAATGGCGCGGGCGGAAGCGAGGCCGCGGCCATCTTCGACAAGGTGGCGGGCTGGGCGAGCGTGGTGCCGGCCTACTTCCATGCCTTTGACTCGGGCTACGCCCGGTCTGCCATGTATTACCAACGGGGCATGGCGTTCACGGTGGGGCTGGGCGTCGCGTCGATGGCATGGGCCTCGTGGCGGCTGGCACGGCTTGCGAAGGACGAGGGAGCACGGGGCGACGAGGGTCGTGTCGGGGGGTGGCGTGGTTGGCTGGGCGGGAACGGCGACGCGATGGAGGCCCGGAGGGAGGCGCGTCGGCGGCGGAGGGCGCGGTTGCTGGAGCTGGGGCCGATGCAGTGGCTTGCGGGGAGGCGCGGGTGGCGGGACGGATGGGTTTGGGGGGTCATGGCACTGGCGGTGGGGGTGGACGGGATCGTGGTGTGGGTGGAGGGGCTGTCCCCGGAGCTGGTGATTTGGCTGTGGGTGATCACGTCGATGGTGTTGCACGTGGTGTTGAAGGCGTGGATGGCGACGGAGGCACCGAGGCAGTTCCATGAGGACCGGAGGAGCGGGGCGATGGAGTTGTTGGTGACGACGCCCCTGCGGGCGGAGGAGATGGTGACGGGGCGATTGAGGGCGTTGGCCCGGCTGTTTGGAGGGCCGGTGGGCGTGATGTTGTTGGCGGACGTCGGCTTCGTCGTGTGGGGTCTTGGCGGGGGTCCGGGTACCGCGGGACTGGCAGGGGCCCCTGTCGGCGAGCTCGTGGCCTTCTGGGGCGCGAGGATGGCGTTCCTCGCGACGGACGGCTTGGCGTTCGTTTGGATGGGGATGTGGCTTGGGGCGAGGACGACGGGCCGTCGGACCGCCTTGCCGTTGCTGGGCTTGGTGATGGGCGTGCCATGGGCGTGCCTGATGCTGTACCTGCTGGTGATGGTGTCGGGCGGGGACGCCATGTTCCGGAGCCTTGGGCCGGTTGGGAACATCATGTTCGCGATGGTGGGCGGGTCGGCGAACTCGCTGGTGTGGGCGTGGGTAGGGTGGAGCGGCTTGCGGGGGCCCTTCCTGCGCGAATGGCTGGTGCTGCGGCCGGGCGAGGGAAGGGCGAGGGTGAGGTGATGGGTCCGTGGCGTGCGATGCTGGGGCGAGAGTTGCTGGAGTCGTCGAGGAGGACGCGGACATGGACGTTGCGCTGGGTGGCGGCGACGGCGGCGACGGCGGTGGCGGTGTTGGCCGTGTGGGTGATGGGTGCGATGAACGGCGTCGGGGCCATGGTGGGGCCGGGCACGCTGGGGCGCGTGGTGTTCACGGCGGTGGGGGTGTTGACGGGAGGGTGGGCCTTGTTCGTGGGATGCCAAAAGACGGCGGACAGCCTTGGGAAGGAGAGGCGGGACGGGACGCTGGGCCTGTTGTTCCTGACGGACATGAAGGGGTGGGACGTGGTGTTGGGGAAGCTGGCCGGGGCGGGGACGGAGCTGTTCCTCCAGTTGGCGTCGGTGGTGCCGGTCTTGATGGTGCCGATGTTGCTGGGCGGGGTTTCGGCGGTGCAGGTGGGGTGGCTGGTGGCGAGCCTTGCGGGGGCGTTGGTGATGTCGTTGGCGTCGGGGTTGCTGGCGAGCCTGGTGGCGCGAGACCCGAGGCAGGCGACGGGGATTGCGGTGGCATGGTTGCTGGGGTTGTTGCTGGTGCCGTTGGCGTTGGTCCTGCTGTTGGTGAGCCTTGAGAGACGGGTGCCCGAGGACGTGGCGAAGTGGGCATCCCTGCCGAGCCCGGCGGTGCCGTTCATGGCGGCGTTCATGCCTGGCCTTGCGCCGGAATGGCCGTTGGCGCTCGGGGCGTTGGCCTTGCAGGGCATGATGTCGTGGCTGGTTCTGGGGTGGACGTCGCGCTGGGTGCGGACGGCATGGCAGGAGGGCGGGGCGCGGACGTGGCGCGCGCGCTGGATCGAATGGGTGAACCGGGTGCGGTTCGGGGGCCCGGAGGCGCGGGCCCGGTGGCGTCGGCGGTGGCTTGGGGAGGGTGCATGGGAATGGCTGTCGTTGAGGGAGCGGTGGAAGCCGGCGATGCCATGGGCGTTGGTGGTGGTGGCGTACGGGTTGTGGGTGGCCAACGTGGTGCAACTGGGCTGGCGTGACGTGGCGGCGACCGGGACCGGCGTATTGACGGTGTTGTTCCATGGATTGTTCGCGCTGTGGGTGGCGGGCGAGGCGGGGATCACGTTGCACGAGCAACGGGTAGCCGGGGCGATGGAGCTGCTGCTGACTTCGGGGCTGACGGCGTCCGACATCCTGAGGGGCCAAGGGCGGGTGCTGAGGCGGATGTTGATGGCGCCGGTGTTGGCGGTGACGGCATTGGACGTGGTGGTGGTGGCATGGGTGCCGTTCATGGACGTTTCATGGGGCCATGTCGCGGTGGGTTGGTGGGTGCATCTGGCGTGCATGGCGCTGACGCCGACGACGTGGCTGGGGATGCGGTGGGCGACGACGTTGGCGGTGATGGAGGGGCGGCCGATCAACGTTGCGGTGGGACGTGCGCTGGGGCGTTGCGTGGCATGGCCGGCGATGGGGGTGGCGGCGGGGGGTGGGATGTGCTGGTTTTGGGCCTCGATGGGTCAACTGGAGGCCACGGACGCGACGCCGGGCCTCGTTGCCGGGGCGTGCCTCGTGACGATGGGGGCATGGCAGGGGGTTGGGGCGCGGCGATGGAGGTTGGCGGCCGAGGGGGTTTTCCGGGCGAGGATGTCTGGAGAGCGGCAGGGGTTGGGGTCGCCCATGGCCGCGTTGCGACGCGCCTGAGCCAGGGCGGGTGAACGACTCCGGTTCACCCAGACGGGATGAATCAGCGGGATCGGTCGTGCATGCGGGATCTTCTTTCGCAAGAGCCTCGTCCTTCGCTCGTTACGGGCCCGTCACTGGCCGGTGGCTCGTCTTGCGAAGGAATCTGCGGCGGAATCGCTTGCCTCCCAACGGCCTCGTTCCGGCCGAGGCGTCAGGCAAAGCGGGGGGTGGGCGCGGGGACAAATTCCGGCATTCCAAGGCGGGACATTTGCGTGGCGGTTGTCCAGTCTCCGCGCCGATGAACGTAAGCGTGGCGTTGTGGGGCTACCTGTTCCTGCTGTTGGCGGGGGGGCTCATGGGTTTCCTGAAGGCGAGGTCGAAGGCGTCGTTGGTGGCGTCGGTGGGGTGCGCGGTGCCGATTGGGGCGGTGGCGCTGGGGTGGTTGCCGTTGATCGTGGCGCGTGTGGAGCTGGGATTCCTCGCCGTGTTCTTCGGGATGCGCTGGGCGAAGACGGGCAAGCCGATGCCGGGTGCGCCCATGATCGCGTTGACGCTGGCGATGCTGGCGCTGTCGTTCCTGCTGAAGCCCTGATTTTTCCATGGATCCAAAGCAACTTCCGGTTTGGTCGCTTCATTCGCAGGTGTTGGAGGCAGTCCGCGCGACGGGACGCCTTGTGTTGGTGGCCGCGACGGGCTCGGGCAAGACGACGCAGGTGCCGCAGATGCTGCTGGACGCGGGGCTTGCCGGGACGGGGCGCATCGTGGTGTTGCAGCCCCGCCGGGTGGCGGCGCGGTCGGTCGCGGCACGCGTCGTATGGGAGCGTGGCGGGAAGCTGGGGGGCGAGGTCGGGTACCAGGTGCGGTTCGAGGACCACCTTGGCCCGGACAGCCGCCTTTGTTTCGTGACGGAGGGCATCCTGCTGCGGTGGTTGCAGGACAACCCGTCGCTGGAGGGGGTCGGGATGGTGGTGTTTGACGAGTTTCATGAGCGGAACCTGTTGAGCGACGTGGCATTGGCGCTGGTCAAGCAACTGCGTCGCACGACCCGGCCGGACCTCGCGGTGGTGGTGATGTCGGCCACGCTGGAGGCGGAGCCCGTGGCGCGGTACCTCGCGGACGCCGTGGCGCCCGGCCATGAAGCGTCGGCCGCGCCCGTGTTGTCGTCGGATGGCCGCACGTTCCCGGTCGAGGTGAGGTGGGCGGACTACAACGACGAGCGGCCGGAGTGGGAGAAGGCGGCGTCGGCGGTGGAGCACATCATCCGGAGCGAATGGGAGGGGGACTTGCTGGTGTTCATGCCGGGGATGGCGGAGATCCAGTCCACGTTGCGGTGCATCGGGGCGGCGTCCATGGGGGAGCGGGTGGCGTTGATGCCGCTGCACGGGGATTTGCCGCCGGAGGAGCAGGACCGGGTGTTCCAGAAGAGCGACCTGCGCAAGGTGGTGGTGAGCACGAACGTGGCGGAGACGAGCGTGACGATCGACGGGGTGCGCCATGTGGTGGACTCGGGCCTTGCGCGGGTGGCGCGGCATGACGCGGAGCGCGGAATCCAGACGTTGCGGGTGGAGGAGATCAGCCGTGCGTCCGCGGAGCAGCGGGCGGGCCGCGCGGGCCGGACGGCGCCGGGGACATGCTGGCGGCTCTGGACGGAAAGCGGGCACCTGAACCGCGCGGAGCGGAACACGCCGGAGATCCAGCGGGCGGACCTTGCGGAGGTGGTGCTGTTGCTGCACTCGCTGGGGGTGCGGCGGGCGGTGGACTTCGATTGGCTGGACAAGCCGGAGCCGGCTGCCGTGGAGCGCGCGGAGGCGTTGCTGGGGACGTTGGGCGCGCTGGAGAAGGCCGGCGACGGCGCGGGTGGGCTTACGGAGACGGGACGGCGGATGCTGCGGATGCCGATGCACCCGAGGTTTGCGCGGATGCTGGTGGAGGCGGGGCGACGTGGGTGCGTGCGCGCGGCGGCGATGTGCGCCGCACTGGTGAGCGGGCGCGACTTGTTGCAGAAGATCGGGCGGGATGACGTGCACCTGAGGGAACGCCGGGAGGTGTTCGAGGCGACGGGCGCGAGCGACTTCCACACGTTGCTCCGGGCGCAGCAGTTCGCGCGCAACGCGGGGTTCTCGGTCGAGGCGTGCCGCCGCAGCGGCATCCATGCGGCGACGGCGCGGCAGGTGGAGGACACGTACCGGCAGTTTTTGCACGTGGCGCGGCGCGAGGGCCTGTTGCGGGGCGAGGAGGGGCCGGCGGCACCGGGCGACCCGGCTTCGGGCCATGCCGAGGCGGCGGCGGACGCCATGCCGGTGGCGGTGGCGGACGCGGACGCGCTGGAGCGATGCCTTGTGGCGGGCTTCATCGACCAGTTGTGCCAGCGGAAGAACACGGGGTCGTTGGATTGCCTTGTGGCTGGGGGGCGGGAGGCGTCGTTGGCGCGCGAGAGCGTGGTGCAGGAGGCGCCGTTGTTCGTGGCGGGATCCGTGCGGGAAATCTCGGGGCGAACGGGGCTGGTCACGTTGCTGACGCAATGCACGGCGGCGCGGGTGGAGTGGTTGCGGGAGATGTTCCCGCAGCACTTCGAGACGCGGCTGGAGCACGTGTACGACCGCCTGCACAAGCGGGTGGCGGCGATCGACATGTCGCGGTTCCTCGGGCTGGTGATTGATCAGAAGCATCGCAAGGAGGTGGACGCGGCGGCGTCCGGGGTGGCGTTGGCGGACGCGGTGACGCGGGGTTGGCTGGACCTGCCGAACATGGACCACCGCGTGCAGCAATGGGTGGCGCGGGTGGAGTGCCTGCGGTCGGCGGTGGCGGAGCTGGAGTTGCCATCGATGCGCGGCGACGGCTGGCTGAAGGCGCTCCAGAAGTCGTTTCACGGCCTGACGCTGGGGCGTGAGGCCCAGCAACTGGACTTGCTGCCGCCATTCCGGGGCGTGTTGTCGTCCGCCCAGCAGGCGTTTGTGGACGAGCTGGCGCCGGCCTTGATCCATGTGGCCGTGCCGGGGCAGCCGCAGCCGAAGGCATGGAAGCTGAACTACATCGTGGACAAGGACGAACCGGACGCGCCGCCGGTGCCGGAGGTCCAGGTGAAGATCACGGACATCCTTGCGCTGAAGGTGCATCCGGCGGTGGCCGAGGGGCGCGTGCCGGTGCGGATCTGGGTGATGGATCCGGGAGGCAAGAGGCTGGGGTCCACGCGTGACTGGCCTGCATGGCGTGCCACGGAGTACGTGCGGCTCCGGCATGGGCTGCGTGCGAAGAACCCGGGCTTCATCTGGACGTGAGGGGCGGCGAGCGGCGTTCCCGTGCTGGACGTGGACGTGCGACGCGGCAGGATGGAGGGCCGCGCGGCGGCAGGCCGTGGCGAGCGCGATGAGGATTCCGCCCCAGTCATTCTTCCGGTTCTGCGAGGTACACGTTCCCCTGCTCCGCCGCCTTGCGTCGGCGGGCGGCGAGGTTTCGGAGGCGGACGTGCGGCGGATGATCCGGGACACGCAGGGGGAGGACGCGGAGCTGCCGGAGACGACATGGCGGCGGCTGGGGGAGCTTCACATCTTGGTGCCGACGGAACCCGGATCGGACCTTCACTTCCTTGCGGAGCCGGTGCGGCGGCTGGTGGATTACCTGTTCGACGCGGCGCAGGCGGCGACGCCGGAGATCGTGCGGGGCTACATCCAGTCCATGGAGGCGAGCGGCCGGCAGTTGGCGCGGGCGATCGAGCAGGACGAGTTGACGTTGCTGCGCCTTGCGATCGACGACATCCAGAAGGTGTTGATCCGGGTTCAGGCGGACCTCGACGAGACGCACCGATGCATCCTCAACGAGGTGTCGCGGTACAAGACGGAGCGGCGGACGGTGTCGGTCCGGGACAAGTTCCGCAGGATCGTGCACTGGATGGAGCGGTACGTGGAGCCGATGACGGACATCGTGCGTCCGGACGGGCCGTTGAGGTCGGTGTTCGACGAGACGGGGCGGTTGTTGATACGGGCGCGGGACCATGGGTTGTACACGGACCTGCCGACGCTGGAGCGGAGCCTGCGGCTTTTGCGGATCGTGCAGCGGCATGCGTTGCGGGTGTTCCAGCAATGTCGTCGCGAGCTGCAGCCGTTGTACGAGTCGCTCCGCCGTTCCTCGTTCCTTGCGGAGGGCGCGGCGAAGGCGCTGGAGGCATTGCAGCGCGACGGGGCGGGGGGCTGGGCCGAGGCTCATGCGGTGAGGGCGTTCCAGCAACGCTGGCAGCACGTGCCGTCGGACGCCGCGATCACGCGAGCGTTGCGGAACGTGGCGGAGACGACCGTGGAGCCGCCGCCGGTGCTGGGGCTGGGGGAGCCCGAGGCGCCGCCGGCGGACTACCAGCGCCGGGTGTGGCTGGAGGCCCTGCCGGGGGAGGCGGGCGCGAGCGTGCCGATCGACGACCTGCTGGGCTGGATCGTGCGGCGCAACCCCGGGTGCACGACGGCCGACGCGTTGGCGGGGTTCACGCGGCTGGTGTTCGACACGTCCTTCGTGGCGGGTTTCGACGGCGGCGAGCCGCGCGTGCACGAGACCGCCGACGGCTCGCTTGAATCCTGCCCCGTCCAGCTTTCCCTGCCATGACCGAGCTTCCCCACCTGAAGGACGTGTTCGACCGCCTGCGTCGCGGACATCATTTGTCACCCGAGGACGAGCCCCTGTTTTCCGCCGTGGCGGCGCGGCACGAGGACTACGCGGCGTGGTTCCGGCAGCTTGGAATCACGTTGGTCCGGCATCCGCGGGACTTCTTCTACTTCGACCCGGAGGGCGGCGAGGGCGAGCGGGAGGCGTTGTCACGGATCGCGGTGTTCGCGTTCATCCTCGTGGACCATGCGGCCAACGAGGGCAGGCCGGTGGAGGAGTACGTGTTCGGCCAGCACTTCCTGTTGCCGCGGCTCCCGCACCTTGGGCTGGACCGGTACGTGGGGTTGCTGCGGCAGGTGGACGTGGAGGACATGGCCGGGCTGCGGCAGGTGGTGCGAAACCTTGAGCGGTTCGGGTTCGCGAAGGTGGTGGGGGAAGACGAGTTCCGGTTCCAGCGCCCGTTCCACCGATTCCTCGACAAGTGCCTTGAGGTTGCGCAGGCGCCGGCGCCGGCGTCCGGGCCTGGCGTTGGGGAGGCACGCGCGGAGGATGCGGGGTAGCGAATGGCGAATGGCGAATGGCGAATGGCGAATGGTCCGAGCCTAGTTTTTCCAAACCCTAATCCCTGCAAGAACCCATGCCCCACGGTCCGCAAAAGCTGATCCTGATACGCGCCGGGCGCTACGACTTCGCCGAGATCGACCTGACGGGCTCGGTGCAGATCGTCGGGCCGAACAACACCGGGAAGACGACGCTGATCAACACGTTGCAGTTCCTGTACCTTGATGACCGGAGGCACATGGACTTCGGGTCGTACACGCCCGAGCAGACGCGGGACTACTACTTCCCGGGCCCGTACTCGTACGTGTTGTTCCAGTGCCTTGGGTCGCGCGGGCAATGCGTGCTGGGATGGAGGGGGCAGTCGAAGGCGGCGGGAGGGGAGCCGGAGCGCTTCACGTACGACGGGCCGTTCGACGCGGCGGACTTCCTCGACGAGAAGCACCAGGTGCGGGAGCCGAAGGCGGTGGCGGCGCGCTTGGCGCTGAGGAACTTCACGCTGGTGCGGTCGGCGCAGGAGCACCGGGAGCTGCTGTTGATGCCGACGAAGGGGGATGCGCGCGGCCTTGGGTTGGTGGCGTTGAAGGACAACGACCGGTACCCGCATTTTCGGGAGACGCTGAAGAACCTGTTGTCGTTGGCGACGATCACGCAGGACCAGATGCGCGACCGGCTGCTGATGCTGGCGGGGCTGCCGGTGGACAAGCCGGCGCTGAACATCCGCGACCTGCTGGGGGACACGTACGAGTCGATCCTGCGCCGGCGGGATTCGCTGCTGCGGTTCAAGGAGGCGCGGGTTCAGGTGCAGGGGCTTGTGGACTCGTACGAGCGCCGCGGGCTGTTGCTCCGGGAGTTGTCGTTTCGTTGGTCGGACCTGAGGGCGAAGCGGGATGACTTCGTGCGGTTGCATGGGGATAGGACGGCCGGGCTGGGCGCGGCGGCCGAGGCGGCGCTGGCTCGGCTTGCGGCCTTGGGCAAGGAGTCGGAGGAGCGGCGCCGCGAGGAGCGCGAGTTGTCGGAGTCGCGGGGCTCGTTGATGGGCGAGGTCCGGCGGATCCGGGACCGCCAGAACCGGCTTGCTGACTTCGTGGAGGACATCGAGCGGGTGGCGATGGAGAACCGGGAGAAGGCGTTGCACGGGCTCGAGCGGCAGCTTGCCGATGCCGGGCGCGCGACGATGCCGCAGGCGGAGGAGAACCTCGAGGCGCACCGCCAGCGCGCGTCGCGGCTTCGCACGAGCCTCGCGCATCTCGATCGGGCGCTGGTGTCGGTGCTGCGCCGGGACCTTTCGCCGTCGGAGGTGGAGTCCTTGGCCGGGTTGCTCAACCCGGACCTGCTGGGCTTGCCGGTTGGCGAGGACGGGGTGCGGGTGCTGGACGCGGGGGCGCTGCTGCAACGGCTCAAGGAAATGGCGGCGAGGGCGAGGGACGGGCGATATGCGGACGGGGCGGTGGAGGTTCCGCTGCCGGATGCGTCGCGGGTGTTGGCGGAGCTTGCGGACCCGGAGGTCCTGCGCCGGCGGATCGCGGAGGAGGAGGAGCGGGTGGCGTACTGGGAGTCGATGGTGGCGGCGCTGGCGGAGCAAGGGAGGCTGGCGGGGAAGCTCCAGGCGCTGCGGGCGGAGCAGGAGGCCGCGAGGAAGCGGATGTTCGAGTGGGAGGAATTGCAGAAGGAAGCGGCCCAGCTTCCGCGGCACGAGGCGGACCTTGCGGGGATTGACGCGTCGATGGCGGCGGTGTCGGGGCGCATCGAGGAGCTGAGCCGCCAGGCCGAGGCGGAGCGCAGGAAGCATGACGAGGCGGAGCAGGAACGCTCCGAGCTGAGGCGTTCGCATGAGGCTTCCATGACGCGGCACGGGCAATGCCTGCGGCCGGACGCATCGCCCGACGCAACGCCGCCGCCGGAGCCGGTCCCGGAGGACTTCGACGCGGCGGTGGACGGATACCTGCGGGCGCAGGAGGAGGCGGGGCGGCTTGGGGACGCGATGGCGCGGCTCCGGCTCGAGGTGGAGACGCGGCTGGGCTCGGACCATGTGGGCGCGGACGACGCGGAGACGGTGCGCACCCTGCGGGAGGAGATGGAGGCGTTGCCGGAGCGGGAGGATGCGTTGCGTCGGGACTGGGAGGCGCAGGTGACGGAGGTGCGGTCGAAGTTCGACGAGGTGTTGCGGGACCTTGCGGACATCCAAGGGGCCGGGAACCACCTGAACCGGGCGTTGGCTGGGGTGCAGGTGTCCAATCTTGCGTCGTTGCGCCTCGACGTGGTGGAGCAACCGGACGTGGTGGGCGCGCTGAGAAAGCTGGCGGAGTCGGAGCAGCCGGGGTTGTTTGACGGCCAGACCGGGGTGAACGCGGCGTTGGCGGCGTTCAAGCAGCGGTTCGAGGCGAACCCGTTGCTCCGGCACGCGGACCTTTTCACGCTGCGCTTCACGGTGACCGGGGACGACGGGCGCCCGCATCACTACAACGACTTCCGGCAGGTGGAGTCGCACGGGACGACCATCACGATCAAGGTGTTGTTCAACCTGATCGTGCTGCGGTCGTTGCTGCGAGAGGACGCGAGTCGTTCGTTGGTGTGCGAGGTGCCGTTCTTCCTTGATGAAATCCACTCGCTGGATGCGGTGAACCGGCATGCGATCCTTGCGACGGCGCGGCG
>CAIRNV010000011.1 GCA_903880005.1 uncultured Verrucomicrobiota bacterium
CCTCGCCGAGGTGGGCGTCCCCTCCATCTTCACCATCCCCATCTTCACCTTTTATTCGCCGGATGCCGCCGCCATCCGTGGCTACGGCTTCGTCGAAATGCGGCTGCCGATGATCAAGGTGTTCAACGAGGACGGCACCCCTTCGGAGAAAGGCCGGGCGGCCTTGCGCGAGATCGTGCGCAGCCGGGTGGATGCCCACGTCCTTCCCGACGACGCCATGGAGCATCTCATCTCCCAGACCGGCGGGGTCTTGCGGGACGTGTTCGAGGCCATCCAGACGGCGGCCCAGTTCCTGCCCGTCAAGGAGTCGGGCGTCATCCAGCGCAGGTTCATCGAGGAGGCCTTGCGCCGGATGCAAACCTCCATCGGGCTGAGGATCGCCTACCCGCCCGACGCCCAAGGCATGCTGAAGAACCCGAGGCCCTTGCAGGAGAAGTTGGCGCGTCTCGCGAAGGACGCTGCCAACCGCGACGCCGGACATGCGCCCACTGCCGAGGCCGACCCCGACCTGCAACTGCTCCTCATGAGCGGCGCCCTTCTCGAATACAACGGCATCGGCTGGCTCGGGGTCCACCCACTCGCCCGGGCCTATCTCAGGAAGCTCGGCCATGACGTCGGCCCCTGATTCTGGAGCGGACGACACGCTCGACGACGTCGCCGCCCGCCTCTGCGACGACACGTCCGGCTTGATATTGCTTCGATACCGGGACGCACGGGTCCCCGCCCTGTTGGAGGATGCCATTCGCCTTCGGTGTCCCGGTGCGCGAACCGTCTGCATCCCCTATCGACCCGGCGCATGGGAAGGCACCGATGGCAGCGTCTCGCAGGTGGTCGCGGCGGCATGTCGCGAGGCTGCGGGCCCAGTGCCGGCGATCGTGTTGTTGTTTCCCGACTTCAACGGGTCTGAACCCCGCGACCCGGTGCAGGTCCCGGGCTTCTGGAAACGCCTGAACAGTCAACGCGAGGTGCTGGGTGGCCTCCACGCCCGGGTGCTGGTTGGAATCAGCCCGGACGATGATCCCTTCGCCCATCACCACGCGATGGATCTTCTCTCGTGGTGCATGCCCAAGTTCGAGATCCATGCGATGCACGAACCCATGGCAAGGGAAGCCGGGGTTGCCCATGGCTCTCCAGAGCGTCTGATGGCCCACGACGGCCCCAGCGATGCCGACCGGCTGCGTCACATGGCGTTGGCGCCGCTGTGGAAGGAGATCGTCTCCAGCAAGATCCCCCTCACCGCGGAACAGGTGGAGGGCGTGGGGCTTCCCTTGCTGGACGCGGTGTTGGATGAAGGGATGGTTGGCGAGGCGGAATCCATCCTTGCGGCCATGGAACAAGGGTCATGGCCACCCCAACTCAGGGCCCTGCTCTTCCGGGCCCTGGGCCGACTTCACCAACTCAAGGGGCACCAGGACGAGGCGTTGAATGTCTTCCATCGTGCGCTCGCCCTGCATGACGAGCTGCTCCGCGCCAACCCCGCGGCCGCACGAACGGCACGCGCCATGAGCCTGACGCTGGATGACTTGGCCGAAGCCATGGTCATGCGCGGGCAGGCCGGGGACGCGACGAAGGCGCTGGGGTATTACGAGCGCAGCCTGAAGGTGAGCGAGGACCTCCTGGCGGCCAATCCGCACAGCGCCCAGGCGGCGCGCGACGTGTCGGTGTCGCTGGAACGGATGGCGAAAGTCACCGGCACACAGCCTGGCTTCGAGTCCGCACAGCGGGCCCTTGGCTTCCAGCAGCGTTCCTTGGACATCGCAATCGGGCTGCGCAAGGCCAATCCGGAATCGGCCTTTCACGCTCGCACGGCTGCGATCGCCTTGTTTCTGGCCGCCAAGCGTGCCCAGGCAGCCGGGAAGGAGGAACTGGTGCATGGATACCGCGTCGGCGGCCTCACGGTGGTGCACGAAATGATCGCCGCAGGCTGCCAGCTCGATCCTTCCCTCATGGAACTGTACCAGCAGCTCCAAGCCGCCGGGCAGGGGTCCGCATCGACGACGGCGCCATAACGCTTTCGTTGGGTCGGTCGTGCTTGCGTGGCAGGGCCGTGTCGGCCCGGGCCGGGTCCCGGATCGGCGGTCGGGAGCCGCTGCCACTCTGACCCCGGCGGGCGCTTCGACAGGCAATGGGGTCACATCTAAACTATTGACATCTTGGCCTGCACGGGTTGCCCGGGTCACGCCACCCGGCGGGGGATCCTCCCGCGAACCAGTCACCCAACCGCTGACGCCAGCCGGGCGGTGGGGACATCCGGCCCGGAGCATGGCACCGAATCCCTCGCCGACCCGTGGTCGCTGGGATCTGACGTCCCGGCGGGGCATCCCCCGCATGGATGAATCGGCGGCATGCATCCAGCGGCAGACGCTGGCCCAACGGCGGGGCCGGACTAGAGATGCGTCGTGCACGAAGGACCCTAAAGCCTCCATGGAGGCCGCTTCAACCGGGGGTGTCGAAACAAATGTCAACAGTTTAGATGTGACCCCTTTGCCCCGAAATCCTGGACGCCCCGGCACGGGCATCCTCATCCTGGCGGACCATGAGCAAGCCCGGGCGCGGACTGCACGAGACCTTGGTGACCGAGGCGTTGGCGCGTGACCTGGAAAGGCTGGAGGCCGGGTGGGTCGCACGGAGACGGGGACTGCGCAAAGAGGAGGCCGCGGACCGTCTCGCGTGGCAC
>CAIRNV010000012.1 GCA_903880005.1 uncultured Verrucomicrobiota bacterium
ACGTGGGACGCGAAAAGAGCCGCGGCCCTTCGGGTTGCTCCCAGAATGCCCCGGGGCTTCGTGGTTCGTCCGTCACAGACCGCTGCGGGTAGGCTCCGTCCTCACGCCTTGCCCCGGGGCATTCTTGGAGCAACCAAACACGAGCGATTTGTGAGACACGACACTAGTTCAAGCCCCGTAACGAGCGAGCGACGAAGGATTGTCGCGAGCAGATCGGGCAAGTACGACCGGCCCAACTGAATCGAGCCGACCTAGCGCTTCGTCGGGTAGGCGGGCCACCACTTGCCCATTTCCTCGGGGGTCTCCGGCACCTTCAAGGGCCTGACGATGCGGAATCCGAGGAACTGGGCATCCGTGAGGTACCACTTTGACTTGGGCAACTGGGGGTCGCGCATCTTCCATGCTGCCTCGGATGCGCGGCGCGACCCGCTGCGGAGGAGGTCAGGGTCGTCGTCCCAAGAACCGCCTCGGGCGACGTTGGGGTACTCGGTGTCGATGGCGACATAGGGGCGGTCGCCCACCTTGGAGTAGTCGTCCACGTAGCCGTCCATGACCCACTCGGCGACGTTGCCCAGGATGTCATGCAACCCCCAGGGGTTGGGCTTCTTCGTCCCCACCTTGCGGTACTTGCCATCGGCATTGGCGAAGTACCACGCGTACTCGTCCAGCTTGGATTCGTCGTCGCCGAAGAAATACCGGGTCGTCGTGCCGGCGCGCGCGGCGTACTCCCACTCGGCCTCCGTGGCGAGCCGGTAGAAGTGGCCGGTCTTGGCGGACAACCAACGGCAGTAACGGGTCGCCGCGTAATGCGTCATGGAAATCGCGGGGAAGCCGTCCTTGCCCATGCCGAAGCTCATCTCGACATAAGGCGTCGTGGGGCGGCTGACGGCATCGGCCTCCTTGCCGGTGTAGAGGTTCTGGCCGGGTTTCGCCGCCGAAGGCAGGAGGTCCGGGTAGTTCATCAGCAACTCCCGATCCACGCGCTCGGTCGGCACGTTGGTCCCCTTCTCGATGCTGGGGAACTGGAAGACCTCGTACTCGTTCCAGGTCACCTCGGTCTTGCCCATCCAGAACGGCTCGATCTTGAGCTTGCGCTGCGGTCCCTCGTCGGCCTTGCGTCCCTTCTCGCCGGCAGGGCTGCCCATGGAGAACTCGCCGGCCGGGATGACGAGCATGTCGAAGGTGATGTCCGTGCCCGGGACCTTGCCGTTGTAGGCCTTCATGTCGGCCGCGGCCTTCTCCTTGCTGGTGGCAACGATCTTGGCGTGGATGGCCTGGAGCATGGCCGCGTCGTCGCGCGCCAGGAGGCTCGTGGGCTCCTTTTGCGACAGCACCAGTCCGTCCGGCCAGGCGGCGCCCTGGTCGATCCAATTGCGGATCGTGTCGCATTTCTCCTTCGACAACGGCCCTCCCTTGGCCTTCGGCGGCATCAGGTCATCGTGGTCGGCCGGCAAGACCATCGTGGTGTACACCTTCGACTTCTCGGCATCGCCCACGACGATCGCGTCGCTCTTGAAGAACTCCGACTTCACGTCCATCCGCAAGCCGCCCTTGGCGTGGCCTTCCTTGTGGCATTGCACGCAATGCACCTCGATGACCGGGACCACGTGCTTCACGAAGTCCACCTTCTCCTTCTGCGAAAGCTTGATCTCCTCCGGCCACTTCGCCCCCTGCTCGATCCAGGCCTTCAGGGTCGCCTGCTCGGCCTTGGTCAGCTTGTCGCCCTTCGGGGGCATCACGTCGTCGTGGTCCGCCGGCAACGTCGTCGTCGTGTACAACGGGCTTTTCGCGGGGTCGCCCGGGACCAGCGAGGGGCCGTCCTCGCCGCCCTTCAACGCCCCCGCCAAGGTCACGAGGCTGAGGCCCCCCTTGGGTTTCTCCTCGCCATGGCACTTCAGGCAATACGCCTCAAGGATGGGGCGCACCTGGCGCTTGAAATCGACGGGGTCGGCGGCGGGCAGGTCAAGTCGGCCCATCAACAAGGTGGCGGAAAGGACGGCAACGCGGTTCATGCAACGTGGGGGACAGCGTACACCGGTCGTTCGCCCCGGTGTCAAACGCGCCCTCATTTGGGGACGGCGGCGGATTCGCCAACATTCGATTGGCCATGCGGCCCCATCGCCCGCGAACCTTGCCCCATGAGCGCTGCACCCCGGTTGTCCGCCACCTACTTCCTCGATGTCCTGTCCTCCTGGTGCCATTGGGCGGAGCCCGCATGGCAGGCCCTGCGCCAACGCTACGGCGACGCCGTGTCCTTCCAGTGGAAGATCGCCCTCATGGACCCCGCGGGAATCCCGGCCAACCGTGGGCAATGCGACTGGTTCTACCGGCGCTCCGGCGTCATCACCCGGGCCAATCACCGCCTCAGCAGCGCTTGGCTCGTCGAGGGCGTGCGTGATTACAGCGCGCCCAACCTGGTGGCCGAGGCAGCCAGGGACCTGGGGGCCGACGACGACCGCGCGCGGCTCGCGATGGCCCACGCGGCCATGGTGGAGGGACGGAGGGTCGATCAAATCATCTTGGCGGCGCGCATCGCCGCCCTCGCCACGGGCCTGGACGCCGACCTTCTCGCGGCGCATGCCGCCACCGACGCCGTGCGTCGGCGCGTGAAGGAGACCACCGACGAGTTCGTTCAGTTGGGCGCCACGCAAAGGCCGACCTTCGTCCTTGAGAACGACATCGGCGACCGCGCCGTGCTGTCCGGATTCCACGGCGTCGATCCCCTGGCCGCCGCCATCGACGCCCTCCTTTCGGACAGCCAAGCCTACGCAAGCTGGGAGGTGCACTTCGGCTCCACGCCGCCCTAAGCCGTAACGATTCAGTTGGGAGGGAAGTGATTGCGAAGCAGATTCTTTCGCAAGACGAGGAGTGAGCGAGGCGCGGGCCGGTTCGAGGCCCGTAACGAGCGAAGGACGAAGCTCTTGCGAAAGAAGATCAAGCAAGCACGACCGACCCAACTGAATCGTTACGGCTCAGACAGCGGGCCCCCGTCCGGACGCGATCAAGCCAGCGCCGTTCGCGACCCTCGATGTGACGGTCTCGTCGCCCCGTAATCGCCCGATCCAATGGAATCCGACGATCTCCGACCGATCTCGGCTTTTGTCCGACGGAAGGATCAGTACGTGGTCGTACGCTCGTACAACCAGGTGGCGTCGATGGTGTCCAGCTTGGCATCCGTGCGGGCCTGCCGGCCGTAGGTCAGGATCGTCGGCGAGCGCCACTTCCGGATCTCCGAATGACCGTCGGCAAAGGACAGGCCACCGGCGGCGTTGTGATAGGAGGCGGGATAATCCACGAAGGAGTTTCTCGAGGCGTGGACGAACCAACCGTCGTTAATGGACGCGGGGTTTTCGTCGATCGTCACCCAGGTGTTGGCCGGTCCAAGCACGAAGTCGCCCTGCTTGCGGTACGGGCGGCCCACGCTCCATTCCTGGCCGCGGATCGGGTTCATGAAGCAGCTCATGGACAGGCTGCGGACCTTGGGGATTCCGGCGCCACTGCCCCACGGGCTGCGTGTGGTGGCGCGGTCGGCCGGGCACTTATAGACCTGCAAGGCACCCACGTACTTAAACAGCAACGAGTCGCGGATGAGGATCGTGTTCGTCCAACTGGGCCCTTGGTGCATCGTGCCCATGCACCACTGGTTGAGGGGGTAATTCCTGGTCGGGCTATGGGTGTCCACCAGGCCACCGAGGCCGGACGAGAGGCAGATCTCGTCCCGGTGATCGCCCGAGTAGAGGTTCCAGCCCAGCATCAGTTGCTTGCCGTTGTTCAGGCACGCGATGCCTTGGGCCTTGGTCTTCGCCTTGCCCAAGGCCGGCAGGAGCATGCCAGCGAGAATGGCGATGATGGCGATCACCACCAGCAGCTCGATCAGGGTGAAGCCGCGAGAGCGGTTGGAACGAAACGTATTCATGGGATGTGCACTCGTTTAAACGGACCCTGCCGCCCCGCTCTCCGGGGAACGCGGTGACAAGGACCATGGAACGGTCCCGAAAGATACGCCTGCCCATCGGGTCCATGGCAAGGCCGTTCCTCGGACGCGGTGCCCCGGAAACAACAGCGGTCGTGTAGCCTCCCTTTCAGCCGATCCGACGAAATCGTCTGGGCGTCATTTGCGCGCTGGAATGTTTGGCCGCCCCTGTGCGAGCCTTGGAAGGGTTGTAGGTTTAGGGCCCATAGCTCAATGGTTAGAGCAGGGGACTCATAATCCCTTGGTTGCAGGTTCGAGCCCTGCTGGGCCCACCAATCTTTTCTCCTCCCCTTCCCTTCCCCCTGCCCTGCCCTTCACCGCTGGTAGGGCGACGCGATGATCCATTCCGACTCAACGACACGCGTGGGCGCCACCGCCAGGCTCGCGTCGAACACCCGGTGGGTCTCGCTGGGATCCAAGACGAACGAAAGATGAAGGACGGTCTCCGTTCCATCCCCGGCGACCGAACTGTTGGGCATGCTCCACGCCGATGGCTCGCCATCCGGACGTCGGGCGCACAGGACGAAGGGAACGTTCGCCTTGCCCCCGGGCATGAGGCGGTTCCCAAGCTGCGGCGACCTGATCAGGACGTGCAACATGGGCTGGAGACGATCCGACGTGAACCTCCATCCGCCCGCCCCCAATCCCAGCGACGTCGAGATGCCCGCCGCCCCCTCGCCGGGACGTTGCGCCAGCGTGTTTCGGCCGTCGGTGAACGCAAAGTTGCCCGGGCCCGTGAGCAGCACCGCGTGCAAGCCCGCGTTCGTCCAGTCGGACCTGCCCGGCAGGACGCGAAACTCACCGGGGCCGGGCATCTCGATGCGCCCGATCGGGAACAACTCGTCGGATGAAAACGGGAACTGGGGCGACGGCAACGCCACGAGCCGGACCTTCCAGATGGGCTCGGACGAGGGCAGGCCGCGCCACCCGGAGTTGCCGGTGGGATCCTCGAAGGTCCAATGGGTCGTGAACCAGGACCCGGCCCAGCGACCGTCGCGCTCGATCTCGCCTTGGGGCATCCAGAACGGTTGGTTGGTGTCCCCAAACGCGCGCAGTCCCCTGAGCACGATGTCGAACCCCTTGACCCGATTGGTGCGAGGCAACGGTTGGGCCTCCCAGCTCTCGAAGCGTTGCCCACGCTTCGGGTTCGGGATGGAGAACTCGGACTGCCAGTCGCCCTTGGACACGCGGAGGCGGAGCGTGTCCGCGCGCCAATCCAGCACGCGCAGCATTGCGGCATAGCCCGCGCGCTCGCCGGAACCGAAGCCCATGCTGCCGGCCGCCTCGAACAAGATGCCGCCGGCAGTCACGGCCTCCACCTTGAAGGGCTGGTCCAAGGACAAGTACTTGCCCGACGCAGGGTCCCTTCGTGACAACCACAGGGCGTGCTGCCCCTGGTGCCCCTCCACTCGGCGCGGGAGCAACGGCGGCCCCGTCACGCGATGCCAACGCGGCGGGAGCACCTTCTTCAGCACGGTCCAAAACTCGGGTTCCAGCCTCAATTCCTGCATCGGGCCGCTCGTGAGGCCCTCCACCATCAGGACCGTGCCGTCGGGGAACGTCACCTGCGGGTACCGGGCCCGTTCCCGGAGTTGCAACCCACACAGCGCGAGCCCCGTCAGGAGGAGCGCCCCGGCAGCGGCCAGCATCATGCCCCGGCGACTCGCGTGCGGTGATCGTTCCATCCAGTCAGGCTGCCCGCCGAGCGAGGACGGCGTCGATGGGATTCATGGAGGGCGATGCAGGGCCCGTGCGTCCCGAGGTTGTCGGCGGGATCTGGACGGGCTGCGGAGCGCTGACCGGTCCCGCAGGGCAGGAGCATGGAGGGGCGGCCGAGGACGGCCGCGCTCCCAGGGTTGGGCAGCTCAAGACGTTCTCGGGATCACCCGCAAACGCAGCCGGGACGATTCAGTTGGGAGGGAAGTGATTGCGAAGCAGATGCTTCCGCAAGCCGAGGAGTGAGCGAGGCGCGGGCCAGATCGAGGCCCGTAACGAGCGAACGACGAAGGATTTGCGGGAGCAGATCGAGCAAGCACGACCGATCCAACTGAATCGTTACGGCTTAGGATGCGCCGAACGCCCGCCGTTCATGGACGGCCCGCGTGGTTGACTCTCCAGACTCGCCCTCCGTAGGCTGCGACGCCGTCGGTAGGTCCCGCCCGGGGCCACCCGGCATCCCGCCATGCACGAAGGTTACTGCGTCAAGTGCAAAGCCAAGAAGCCGATCTCGGAGGCTGTTGAAGAGATCATGAAGAACGGCCGCAAGGCCGTGAAAGGCAAGTGCCCGGACTGCGGGGTCGTGATGTTCAAGATCCTCGGAGGCAAGGGAACCACGCAGGACGCGATGTCCCGCCGCACTGCCCTCGGCACGGGACCGTCGGCAGCAGACTCCTGACCGCTCGGCCGATTCAGACAGGCCTCCATCCCCTGCCGGGGATGAACTCGCGGCTTCCGGAACTCGACTTGCAGCCGACCGTGCCGCCCAACAGCAACGACGCGGCCACGACGGCGACCAGCCATGATGCGATCCTCTTCATGACCGCCAGCGTACCGACGTTCCACCCGTTTTTTCCAGCGGCCACTTCAATCAAAGGCGGGGGGTGAAGCGGTCCGGGAATCGAGAAGGCCCGGCATCGCGCCCTGCACGCGCGGGGCGCCGCCTCGGGGTTTCCCGATCGTCTTGCGGCCGGGGACGGCTGCGCTTCGACAAAGGGAGGGAGGGTTTTCCAACCCGCCCCCTCGTACCAACGCCCGCAAAACCGCCTTGGTTCCCACGACCGTGTCCGTAGGCTCCGCAGCCATGTTGCGCGCGCTTCGGAGGTTGAGCCTCACGCATTGGATCTTGATCGCCATGGTCCTGGGGGTGGTCGTCGGCGCGGCGTTCCCAAAGGGCACGACCTGGACCTGGGGCGGCGTGCCCCACGCCATCTCCAGCCAGGACCTCAAGGTCTTCTCGTCGCTGTTCCTCAAGATGATCAAGTGCATCCTCGTCCCGCTGGTGTTCGGGACGTTGGTCGTGGGGATCGCGGGGCATACCGACGACCTCAAGGCCGTGGGCAAGCTGGCGTTACGTTCCATCCTTTACTTCGAGGTGGTCACGACGCTCGCGCTCATCATCGGGCTGGTGGTCGTCAACCTGACCAAGCCCGGCGTGGGCCTGGCGTTGCCGCCGTCGTCGGGCGACGTGCCCACGCCCAAGGAGGTCACGTGGGAAAGCATCGCCGACCACCTGGTTCCCACGAGCTTCTTCAAGGCGGCGGCGGAGAACGACGTCCTGCAAGTGGTCTTCTTCGCGATCGTGTTTGGCGTTGCCTTGGCGCAGGTGCCCCGGTCCGAGCGCGAGCCGGTCCTGCGCTTCTGCGAGTCCCTGACCGAGGTCATGTTTCGGTTCACGGGCCTGGTCATGAAGTTTGCGCCCATCGGGGTGGGTGCGGCGATGGCGGTCACCGTGGGGCACTCCGGGCTGGCGGTGCTCAAGAACCTCGCGTCGCTCGTGGGCACGTTGTACCTCGGCCTCGCCGTCTTCTCGGTCCTTGTATTGCTGCCCATCGCATGGTGGGCCCGGTTGCCCGTGATGGAGTTCCTCCGGACCATCAAGGAGCCCGCCATGCTGGCGTTTACCACCACGTCGTCGGACGCGGCCATGCCCGATGCCATGCGTCGGATGGTGGCGTTTGGGGTGCCGCGCCGGATCGTCTCGTTCGTGATGCCGATGGGCTATTCGTTCAACCTCGACGGCTCCACGCTCTACCTGGCGGTCGCGTCCGTCTTCGTTGCCCAGGCGGCCGGCAAGGATCTTTCCGTTGCGCAGCAAGTTTCCATCGTGCTCACCCTCATGCTGACGTCCAAGGGCATGGCCGGCATCCCGAGGGCATCCCAGGTCATTCTCGCCGGCGTCCTCGTCACCTACGACCTCCCGTTGGCAGGCGTCGCCGTGATCATGGGCATCGACGAGTTGATGGACATGGGCCGCACCACCATCAACCTCGTCGGCAATTGCCTCTCCACCGCCGTCATGGCCCGGTGGGAAGGGTGCTTTCGCTCGGAACCGGGACCGGACGCCGCCCCCGGGGCATGATCCTCGCCGGGACGATTCCCGGGGGGCGGTCGCTCCGGTCAAGGCTCCGACAACAGCTCCATCTTCTCGTGAAGCTGTCCCGAGTCGGCCTGCACGTCGCCCAAGATGGAAAGCAGGCCATCCTTGTAGAACTTGAACGTGGGAAACGACTGCACGCCGGCACGTGCGACGGAGTCGGGGTTCTCTTCATCATCCACCTCGACGCAATGAACGTCTGTAAACTTGGCGGCGTACTCCTCAAATACGGGCCGCATTTTCCTGCAGACCCCGCACCAACTGGCGGAGAAAAAGACCGCAACGCGCGCATGATCCTGGATGATCTGAGTAAACTCAGCGTGGGAGGGAACTCGTTTGACGCTCATGAGATGTGATATGGACGAGGACTCGTTCGGAAAAAATACGAGAAGGGACGCGCCGGAACCACACCTTTCCCAAGGTCTGGGGCGACTTTGCCGCAACGAGGCATTGGGGAGGCACCTGATGGCGCACAGATGCCTCGCAAGCCCCGGAGCAAGCGAGGCGCCGGCCGGTCCTCTTGCGAAGGAAAGATCCAGCCAGCATGGCCGACCCCACGGCTTCGTCACGGCTTCGTTCCGGGACACGAGGGTTCCCCGCGCGTCCCTGCCTGGCGAGCGGGGCCAGCCGCTGCCCGAGGTCGGCGCTAGCGCCAGATCATGTCGGCGACGGTGCGCCCGGCGGGGATGAACGGGAGCACGTGCTCCGTGTAGGGCGTGATGACGTCCAGCACGTAGGCGGTTTCGGAGGCGAGCATGCGCTCGAGGGCGGCACGGAGGTCCTTGCGATACACGACACGCTCGCAGGGGACGTTGAAGCTGTTGCAGACCTTCACGTAGTCCGGGTAGATGCCGCTGCGCTGGGCGGGGTTGCCGAGGTAGGTGTGGCCGCGGTTGCCGCCGTAGAAGTTGTCCTCCCACTGGACCACCATGCCGAGGTGCTGGTTGTTCAGGATGATCGCCTTGGCGGCGATTTTCTCGACCGTGGCCGTGGCGAGCTCCTGGATGTTCATGAGGAAGGAGCCGTCGCCGTCGATGTCCACGACTTGCTTGTCCGGGCAGGCCACCTTGGCCCCGAGGGCGGCCGGGAATCCGTAGCCCATGGAACCCAGGCCGGCCGACGTGATGAACTGGCGCGGGTTCTTGTACTTGTACCATTGCCCGGCCCACATCTGGTGCTGGCCGACGCCGGTGGTGATGATGGCGTTGCCTTGGGTGAGGCGATGGAGCTCCTCGATGACCATCTGCGGGAGGATGAATTCCTCGCCCTCCTTGACGAAGGGCTTGATGTGGTCGGAGTCGATGATCTGGGCCTTGGTGGTGTATTGGAAGGGGGCCTTGGCCTTCCACTCGGCGACCTGGGCGTGCCAGGGCTCGAACGTGGCCTTGATGCCGCCGCGTTCGCCGAGCTTTTGGTTCAGGCGCGCCAACGCGTCGAGGACGTCGCCGTGGACGGCGAGGTGGGCGCGCTTGTTCTTGTTGTGCTCGGAGCGGTCGATGTCGAGGTGGACGATGGTGGCATCCTTGGCGAACTCGGAGAACGCCCCCGTGACGCGGTCATCGAATCGGACGCCGAAGGCGAGGAGGAGGTCGGCTCCGTCCTTGAGCTTGACCAGGGGTTCGGAGGGAGACTTGCGTTGCTGGTACTCGCCGTTGACGGCCCAGTTGGCGAAGGCGGCGCCGTGCATGCCGAGCCAACGCAAGGACAGCGGGTGTTCCTCCGGGAACGCGCCGATGCCCATGAGGGTGGTGGTGACGGGGATGTTGCAGGCCTGGGCGAACTTCAGGAGCTCGCCGGCCGCACCGGACGTGATGATGCCGCCGCCGACGTAAAGCACCGGGCGCTTCGCGCCCTCGATCCATTCGAGGATGCGCGACAGGTCGGCGTCCTGGGCACGGGGCCCGGCGTCATACCCGCGCAGCCCCTTCTTGATGTCCTCCATCGTGGGCCACACCGGCCGGGCCTTCTGCTGCTGGACGTTCTTGGGGAAGTCGATGACGACGGGTCCCGGGCGGCCGGACTCGGCGATGTAGAAGGCCTCGGCGACAATGCGCGGGATGTCGTGGATGTCCGTCACCAGGTAGGAGTGCTTCACGATGGGCATCGTCACGCCGATCATGTCGGTTTCCTGGAACGCGCCGCGGCCGATCATGGCCTGCGGCACCTGGCCGGTGATGGCGACCAACGGGCAGGAGTCCATGAAGGCGTCCGCGATCGCGGTGACCAGGTTCGTGGCGCCGGGGCCTGACGTGCCCATGCAAACGCCCGCCTTGCCCGTCGCGCGGGCATAACCCTCCGCCGCAAACGAACCGCCTTGCTCATGCCGTGGAAGGATGGTGCGGATGGACGACTGGGTCAGCGATTGGTGGAGCTCCATCGAGGCCCCGCCCGGGTAGGCGAAGATGACCTCGACCCCGGCGCGTTCGAGGGCGCGGACGAAGATGTCTCGCCCGAACATCTCCGGCCCGGTCTCGCGGGCGGCGGTGGCGGTGGCGGACGTTGCGGTGGCGTTGCTCATTGTCGGATAGGATGCGCGGCGAACGCGGCACGTGGGCAACAAAAAACCCACGGCCGTTCGGGCCGTGGGTTCTTGCGAAAGCCTGCTTAGGCGCGACAAGACCCCGCGGCCGCATGGCGGCCTACTACCAGGGTCTTTACAAGAATCGCGCCCATCTTTCGCCGGCCGTTGTGCCCGAACGCCCGTCGCGGGTCAACAGCGGGCCCGCGACTTTTTTCATGTTGCCCCTCCAGGCGGACTGGAAGGCCCCATCCCTCGCCGCGTGCCCTCACGCGGCGGCGGGGTGCGGCGTGGGTTGGGATCGGCGGGTTGGAAAACCGCCCCCCTTTCTTCATCCATGGGGCCGGGTGAGGGCACCCGGCCTACAGGCCCGACGGTCCCTTTCCAACGACCGCCGCAAGCTGGAACAAGAGCGATTGATTATCCCGGCGCTTCTGTCGTCAACTGACGCGCATGAAGCACTCCCTTGTCGTCGCAGGTTCCCTCCTGCTCTCCGGCGGCCTCGCATGGGGCCAGCAAACACAGTCGCCCACCACCGGTTCCGGCGGCCCGTCATCGGGCGATGCGTGGTTTCCACCCGAGTCCGCGTTTCGCAAGGTCGTCCTGGACGAGGACCAAGTGGTGGATGGAAAGGCCACGGACACGATCGTGGATCCGATGGAGCTGGCGGTGGCGAAGGATGGGCGGGTGTTTTGGGCCGAGCGCGCCGGGATCGTGAAGATGTGGAGCCCGAAGACGCAGAAGACGGTGGAGATCGGTCGCTTGCCCGTCTTCACGGGCCTGGAGGAAGGGATGCTGGGCATCACGCTGGACCCGAAGTTCACCGAGAATGGTTGGATCTACCTCAATCGTTCCCTTCCCGAGACGTACAACGATGCAGACGGGAAGGCCGGCAAGATCCGCGTCGCCCGCTTTACCCTGCGCGACGACAAGCTCGACGTCGCCTCGGAGTCCGTCGTCCTCGAGATGGAGGTCCAGCGCGAGCAATGCTGCCATGTCGGCGGGTCCCTGGCCTTCGACAAGGACGGCAACCTCTACGTCTCCATCGGGGACAACACGAACCCGTTCGACTCCGACGGGTTCAGCCCGAGCGACGAGCGCAAGGGTCGTTATCCGTGGGACGCGCAACGTTCCTCGGCCAACGCCAACTCGCTGGCCGGCAAGATCCTGCGTGTGAAGCCCAAGGCCGACGGCGGCTACACCATCCCGCCGGGCAACCTGTTCCCGCCCGGCACGCCCAAGACGCGGCCGGAGATCTTCGTGATGGGCAACCGCAACCCCTTCCGCATCCAGCTCGATCCGCGCACCGGATACTTGTACTGGGGCGAGGTGGGACCCGACGCCGGCGGCCCCAACGAAAAGCGCGGCCCGGCGGGCTTCGACGAGGTCAACCAAGCCCGCAAGGCGGGCTTCTTTGGCTGGCCGTTGTTCGTGGGTGACAACCGCCCGTACCGCCGCGTCAACTTCGTGGACCGCCAGAAATCCCAGGACCAGCGCGCCGCCTTCGACAAGGTCCGCAAGGAACGGGAGGAACTGACGAAGAAGGGCCAGACGAACAACCTGCCCGCGCTGCCGGAGAAACCCGCCGGATGGGAGCCCACGGGCGACTTCTGGGACGCCGCCCGGCCCGTCAACCTATCCCCCCACAACACCGGCCCTTCGGAGCTGCCCCCGGCGCAGCCCGCGTTCATCTACTACCCGGCGGCACCCACCACGCGGTTCCCCGAGGTGGGCTCCGGCGGCCGCACCGCGATGGCGGGGCCGGTCTATTACTTTGACCCCAGCAATCCTTCGCCCACGAAGCTCCCCAAGGAGTTCGATCACACCCTCTTCATCTACGAGTGGTCGCGCGACTGGATCATCGCGGTGAAGCTCGACGCCAACGACAACATCGCGAAGACGGCCGATGGCAAGCTGATGATGAAGCGCTTCATGCCCTCGACGAAGACCAAGCGCCCGATGGACCTCGAGCTCGGCCCGGACGGCTGCCTGTACGGCATCGAGTTCGGCAAGGACTGGGGCAACAACAAGGACACGAAGATCTTCAAGATCGAGCACGTGGGAACCCGCTAGGCCCCGGTCCGGAACGATCCCGGGGCTTGGAATCGATGGCGCGGCCGGTTGTTGGATCAACTTGGCTCTTGAACCGGCCCGCCTCGATGCCCTTTCTTTTTCACATCCACCGTTTGAACAAGCATCAAGGAATCACCATGCCTTCCGAAACACCGACTCCCGCGACGAACCGTCGCCAGTTCCTCAAGCGCTCCACGGCCGCCGCCTCCGTACTCGCCGCCGCAGGAAGCCTTCGCACGCCCGTCTATGGGCAGAACCAAGCCCCGTCGGCCAACGTCCTGGGCGCCAACAACAAGCTCGTCATCGGCTTCGTCGGCGTCGGCAACCAAGGCGGCGGCGCGCACGTCGGGCTCAACCTCGAGCACTTCCAGGAAAACAACCTCGCCTTTGCCGCCGTTTGTGACGTTTCCAAGCACCGCGTGCAGGAGCACGTCTCCCGCATCAAGGCCAAGGCCGGCGGGGATGTCCAAGGCTACGAGGACTACCGAAAGGTCATGGAGCGCAAGGACATCGACGTCATCTTCTGCGCCACCGTCGATCACTGGCACACCCCCGTTTCCAAGGCCGCCTTGGAGTCGGGCAAGCACGTGTACGTCGAGAAGCCCATGACCCGCTACCTCGGCGAGGCGTTCGAGCTCTACGACACCGTCAAGCGCACCGGGAAGCTCCTCAACGTCGGCTCCCAAGGCTGCTCCGACCTGAAGTGGCACAAGGCCGCAGAATGGATTCGCGCCGGCAAGATCGGCCCCATCGCCATGCTCCAGGGCTCCTACATGCGCAACAACCCCTGGGGCGAGTGGAACTACAACGTGCAGAAGTGGGCCACGCCCGACGACATCAACTGGAACCTCTGGCTCGGCAACCAGATCAAGGCGCGTCGGCCCTTTGACGCGGACCACTACTTCCGCTGGCGCAAGTACTACCCCTACTGCTCCGGCCTCCTCGGGGACCTGTTCCCCCACAAGCTCCATCCCTACATGCTCGCCACCGGCAACCCCGAGTTCCCGGTTCGCGTCGCCGCCGTGGGCAGCCGCAAGTTCCACACCGACCTCCGCAAGGAGGGCCGCAAGCCCGAGCAGGAAACCAAGTACGAGCGCGACGTCGCCGAGATCATCCAGCTCATCGCCGAGTTCCCCTCCGGGTACGTCATGCACATCACCTCCTCGACCGTCAACGAGCAGGGGACCCAGGAGCGCATCCGCGGCCACATGGCCACGCTCGACATGTCCGGCAACAAGGTGCAGCTCAACCCCGAGCGCCCCTTCGCCGAGGAAATCGACCCCCAGACCTCCGAGGGGTTCCCCGGCGAGAGCGTCGCCGCCCACCACAAGAACTTCTACGAGTCCATCCGCGCCAACAAGCAGCCCAACGCCGGCATCGACCTCGCCGTCAAGGTCCAGACCGTCATCAGCCTCGCCGAGACCTCCGACCGCCTGGGCGTCATGTGCTACTTCAACGAGAAGACCCGCAAGGTCACGGACGGCTCCGGGCGCGAGATCCAGCCGTTGACCTACGGCTCCGACAAGAACTCCTAGCCCGTTCGGTGACCCGGCCGGCGGGCCGGGCGTGCTGGGTGGGGATCCCCGTCCCCACGCAAAACGCCCCCCGCCGGCCTTGCTTTTTCCGGGAAGATTCAAGGAAGCCGTCCCGGCCCAGCCCCGTGCACGGCATCCGCCACTGGAAAAGGGTTTTGAAAAGCCCGGCCGCCGCCTCATGGCCTCCCCTTCCATGAAGCGCTCAAACCCAACAAAGCCATGAGCCAAGCCCCCACCCAGCCCCACACAAGTGCCTCGCCAACGTGCGACCGATGCGGCGCCGAGGACGCGCATGCGATCGATGACGGCCATTTGTGCCCCGAATGCTTCCAATTGGCCGGCTCATCCTGCGGCGGCGGAGGCGTCGCCCGCGACCTGCAAGCACGCCGCATCCCACCAGTCCCGGGCGCCAGCGCCGAACCAGACCGAGGGACGTGTTAGCAAAAACCGGCGGGGGGGGGGCTGGGACCGCACGAACGTTCCGGCGGAGCCGGGCCGCATTGCCCCGTGCCTTACAGTTGGGAGGGCCGTGATGGCGAAGGGGAGGCTTCCGCAAGACGGAGGGTGAGCGAGGCGCGGGCCAGTTCGAGGCCCGTAACGAGCGAAGGACGAGGCTCTTGCGGCAAGGGATCGAGCAAGCCCGACCGATCCCACTGAATCGTTCAGGATTAGGTTGGATCGTTCCGTCTAGGTCCTCCCCAGCGCCTCGGCGCGACCCTTGGGAAGACGGCCCAGGTGGTGGATGATGAACCCATGCAGGTACGGCCCGATGAACCGCGCGACGGCGGGGTCGGCCTTCAATCCCGGTAGGTCCATCCAATCGGCGTCGAGCAGCGCCATGAGCAACTCGCGCGCCGCGGGTGGCAACGAGGACTCGGCCGGGTCCGGCTCCAATCCCAGGCACGCGAGAAGCTTGAGCTCGAAGGCCAGCAGCGACCGCGCCGCGGGTGGGTGCTCCACGAGATGATCCAGGAACGCCGTCATGAGCTCGTAGATCTCGGGGACCGGTGTATCCGGCTCGGTGGCCAACTCGATGGCATGGACGGCATAGGCCGCCATCGACAGGGGCCGAAGGTCGCGCGCCAAGGCCTCGCGCCGGCGGCTCACGACCACCTCGCGCAGGATGTGCAAGGTGGAGCGCGTGGAACACGCCACGCTGAGGTCGGCCGAGACGAACAGGTCGAGCTTGCCGAGGAAGGGGGACTTGGGGCGACGGGCGCCCTTGGCGACGGTCGAGATGCGCCCAAGGCCCGAGGCCAGCCATTGCACCACGAGGCTCGATTCGGACAGGGGCCGGACGCGCAGGATCAACCCATGATCTTGCTCATGCATGGGCTTCGGGTGGGGCCGAGCGGGCGCGGCGGGGGCGGACGGGGTTTCGCCGCGACCCCTGCGGGGACGACGCGAGGGATTCGGGCGGGAGTTGGGCCGCCACACGACGCAGCAGGTCGCCTTCGCGGCGCTTCATGCGGCGCCGGGCGGCGGGCTCCATGTCGTCTTCGCCCGCCAGGTGGAGCAGGCCGTGGATGATGTAGCGAGCGAGCTCCCGCTCCCAGGAAGTGTTGAATGCCGAGGCTTGTGCGACGGCATCCGGGATCGAGATGAAGAGCTCGCCCACCAATCGGCCCGGGCCGGAGCCATGGTCAAAGGTGATGATGTCGGTGGAACCCTCGTGCTGGAGGTAATGCTGGTTGAGGCGCGTCATCTCGCGGGTCCCAACGAGATGGATGGCGACCTCGGCATCGCGACCCAGGGCGGCGAGGACGGCCAGGGTCCATTGCCGGGCAAAGGCCAGGGACACGCGCCGGGACCGTTGTCGATTGAACGTGGCCACGAGGGCACGCGGGGCGGCGGCTGGGGCGGCGGGCGTGGCGAGGTTGGCCAAGGTGACTCCGAGGGTGAATCAGGCCGGGGGTTGGGTGCCGCGGTGCCTCTCGTAGGCATGGACGATCCGTTGCACGAGCGGATGCCGGACGACGTCCTTTTTGTCGAAGGAAACCAAGGCGATGCCATCGACGCCTTGGAGGGCCTGGGCGGCCTCGATGAGCCCGGAGCGCTTGTTGCGGGGCAAGTCGATCTGGGTGGGATCCCCGGTGATGACGGCCTTGGAGCCAAAGCCGAGCCGCGTGAGGAACATGAGCATTTGCTCGCCCGTGGTGTTCTGCGCCTCGTCGAGGATGATGAACGACTGGTTCAGGGTACGGCCCCGCATGTAGGCCAAGGGGGCGATCTCGATGACGGACTTCTCCATGCTGCGCTGGATCTCGTCGGCGGGCATCATGTCATGCAGGGCGTCGTGCAGGGGGCGCAGGTAAGGATCCAGCTTTTGGTAGAGGTCGCCGGGGAGAAACCCCAGGGCCTCGCCCGCCTCGACGGCCGGGCGGGTCAGGATGATGCGGCCGACCTTTCCCTCCTTGAGGGCGTTCACGGCCAGGGCCATGGCGAGGTACGTCTTGCCCGTGCCCGCCGGCCCGATCCCGAAGGTGACGTCGTGGTCGCGGATGGCCTCGACGTAGCGGCGTTGGCCGACGGTCTTGGGATAGACCGGCGCCTTCTTGGTGGAGGTGGCGAGCTTTTGGCTGAAGAGGTCCTGGAGCGCCTCGGAGCCATCATGGCGGGCGACGTGGAGGGCGTGGGTGAAGTCGCGGGCGCGCGTGACGTTCCCGGCCTTCTGGTGGTCGCCCAGGGTTTGGAACAAGTGCTTGGCCGTCGCCACGGCTTCGGCCGGCCCCTCGATGCGAACCATGCCGTCGCGCACGGTGACCTGGACGCCCAGCTCCTTCTCCAGGGACTTGAGGTTGCGTTCGTCGCCGCCAAACACGCCCTGCGCCGCGCGCGCGTTCTCGAAGTGGATGGTTTCCGTCGTCATGCCCATGGAGCAGGAAACAGCAAGGGCGCGACGCGGGCAAGGCGCGGCGAGCCTCGCGAGGCGGTCGGCGGCGGGCATGCGCCGGGCGGGTTCATGCCCGGACGATGCGGGCCTTGCCGCCCTCCCTGCGCGCGCCGCGCATCATGTTGCGCGTGTCCACGACGAGCGTCGCCCAGTCGGCCAACCGATCGTAGTCCACGGCGCGATGCGCGGTGGCGATGAGCACGACGTCCTGCCGGGACACCGTTTCCTCGTCGAAGGGAACCGAGCTGACACCCGCCCATTGGGGGTGCTCCCGCGTGGGCTTGAGCGTCGGGATATGGGGATCGTGGTAGGAGATGATGGCCCCGCGGCTCGCGAGGCCCTGCATCAGGGCGTAGCTGGGCGACTCGCGGTCGTCGTCGATGCCGGGCTTGTAGGCGATGCCCAGGACGAGGACGCGGGCGCCCTTGAGGGGCTTGCCCACCTCGTTGAGGGCGTCGGCGACCTTGTGCACGACATGCACGGGCATGGACGTGTTGATCTCGCCGGCGAGCTCCACGAACCGCGTGCGCAACCCGAACTCCTTGGCCTTCCACGCCAGGTAGAAGGGATCCACGGGGATGCAGTGGCCGCCCAGGCCGGGCCCGGGGTAGAAGGGCATGAAGCCAAACGGCTTGCTGGAGGCGGCCTCGATGACCTCCCAGACGTCGATGCCCATGGCCTCGTACACGAGCTTGAGTTCATTGACCAAGGCGATGTTCACCGACCGGAAGATGTTCTCGAGGAGCTTGGTGGCCTCGGCGGCGCGGCAGGACGAGACCACGACGACACGCTGCACGACCCTTTGGTACAACGCGGCGGCCGCGTCCCGGCAGGCCGGGGTGAGTCCGCCCACGACCTTGGGAATGGCCGAGATGCAGCTCCTCGGGTTGCCGGGGTCCTCGCGCTCGGGCGAGTACGCGAGGTGAAAGTCCTTGCCGGCGATGCAACCGGACTCGGCCTCGAGGACATCCCGCAAAACCCCGTCGGTCGTGCCGGGATACGTGGTGGACTCCAGCACCACCAACTGCCCCGGGCGCAGGCGTCGTCCCACCTCGGCGCCGGTGGCAAGCACGAAGGACAAGTCGGGCTCCTGCTGCCGCGTCAGCGGCGTGGGAACGCAGATGAGCACGGCGTCCACATGTCGAAGGCGTTCAAAGTCCGTCGTGGCCACGAGCCGGCCCCGGCGCACCGCGTCGGCGATCCTCTCGGACGGGAGATGGGAGATGTAGGACTCCCCGGCGTTGAGCCTTCGCACCTTGGCAGGGTCGATGTCCACCCCCACCACCTGGGCGTTGGCATCGGCAAAATGAAGCGCGAGGGGGAGGCCGACGTAGCCCAGCCCAACCACGGCCACGACTGGAGAGGGGTCGCTCACGTCGGCATCACAAGGGAGGCCGCGATGCAGGGCCAGCCAAATCCGAGTCCGGTCCTCGCCCGCGATCCCGAACCCGCGTGACGCCTCGCTCGTCACGGGCCCCGGCCCGGATCGACCTCCCCGAGGTGTTCCATCAGGATCCGCCGCACCTCCTCGATGACATCCGAGCGTCGCTGGCAACTGTGGCCGGCGTTCACCACGAACTCGGAACGCGCATACTCCACGTGCGCGCTGCGGTAATCCACGACGCCGTCCCCGCCCTTGGGCGGACGACCGCGCCCGCGAAGCGCCACGATGGAATGGGCCGACACCCCCGGCGCAGGCGGGATGTCCGCCAACGCGAGCAGCCAGGGATTGCGCGGCGACATGTCATCCAGGCTGCTCGGCACACGGCGGTCATGCTCCGGCCGAAGCCCCAACGGATCCCGCAACGCCAGCAATCGGGCTGAAGATCGCACCACGTCCGCCGGCAGGCGGATCACGCGGATGGCCACCGAACGTACCAACGAGGACGCCAGGTGGCTGCCGCGATGAGGCGTCGAGATGAACACGACCCGTCGCACGCTCGGCAGCGCCGTGAAAAAATAGCGGCGCCGAACCTCCTCCAGCTCCGACTCCGGCAGGTCCAGCGAGCCGAAGTCCTTGGTCGAGACCGCGCGCCACAAGGCATCGCCCGTGTCCTTCGCCGTCAACTCCGCCAGCAACCCGCCCTGGCTGTGGCCCACCACCACCATTTGCCGCAGCTCCGCGTCGCGACCGCCCGGGTCCAGTTGCCGCAGCTTCCGCTCGATCTCCGAACGCAGGGCCGCCGCCGAATGGCCGACCGGGTTGGCGCTGTTGTACACGAAGTTCCAGAACTGGAAGCGCCTGCGGACGACGTCGTCCGACCGCAGCGTGTTCCACATTTCCGCCCAGTACGCCGGGCTGCTGGCGGTTCCATGCACGAACACGACCGGGATCTTCCCACGTTGGTAGGGCTCCGTGAGGTAGATGTTGCTCCGCACGCGTTCCTCGCCGGTGAACAGTTGCAGGATGCCCAGCGCCCAGATCTCGTTGCCCTTCAAACCGTGGGCCAACGGCGCCGTGAAGTCCGCCTCCAAGGCCACCCGACGGCCGCCCACGTCCACCGACGACACCTCGTGGCTGGAATACATCTCCAACGAGGCGTCCAGCCCGCGCGTCCTCCAGTCAACCAATTGCCCCTCAAAACGCAGGAGCAGCGTGGCCGGCAGTCGCCGGGCCAGGCGTCCGCGCTCGGCCTCCGGCAGCCCCACCCCGATCAAGGGCGTCCCCAGCCCCGACACACGATCCCGCACCGAAAGCCCCCGGACCCGAAACTCCGCCGAGGGCAGGAACATCGCGAGGTGCTCGATCCCCTGCATCGAACGCGAGGGATCCCACGCCACGCGCAGGGACCCGGGACCCGCTCGCCGCTCGCCGCCCTGCGGCCGCACCACGCTGTTGGTGCCCACTCGCCCCTGGAACGCCAGTCCCACGGCGGCGTTGTAGATCTCGCATCCGTCGCGCAGACGACGATCCAACGGGTCGATCTCCGTCCCCGAGCCATCCCCGAGGACGAAGAACCACGCGTAAGCCGCCGCTGCCAGGTACCAGTCCCCTGCCCTCTCCCGGTTGCCGGGCCGCGGGCTCCGGGCCAGGCCGCGCGCATGGACAAAAGCCAGGTCCGCCAAGGCGTGAAGCTCGTCACGCCGCCGCTCCGCCACGACGGCATCGTGCAATCGCCCCAGCGTCTCCTCGGGCTCCCGCTCGAAGCGCCCGGCCAATCCACGCCGTTGCAGCACCATCCGTGCATCGTCGCTGGGTCGTCCCGACAGGTAGCCCGTCTCCAGGCTCCGTTGCACCCGGAGCAGTCCCTGCCGGTCCACCCCCACGGGCGCCCGGCATGCGCCCAGGAGCACGACCAAGGCCATCGACGCCCCCATGGCCACCCAGCGAATCGACCGCCCTCCTTCAACCATGCGCGAGCCTCCACCATTCCCGGTCATCGAGGCAATCGTGCCCTCACGTCCCACCCCATCGCCGTTGCATCCCGAAGTGGTTGGTGGTCACGAGGACGTCGTGTGGGCTCAACCATGGGAGCGAGGCCGTCCCCGGCCGCCATGCGGGACCGGTCAAATCCCCGCTGCACGTGCAGAGCCCGCCGACAAACTCGGGAGGCACCGCCCCCCGGCTCTCGCCCCCCCGGCCCTCGAAGTCAGCCCGAGCCGTCCTTGAAAGCCGGGGTCTTCCCCGGGAGAACTGGGCGCGTGACGACGACGGCCTCCTCTTGCAACCCTCAAACCCATGGAGGATTTGCCGGTCGCACCGTTCGTTTCGGCCCAGCCACGCCGTGGCTCATGCCTTCCCGAACGATTGAAGCGCCCCGGCCAACGCACCCACGTCCCGTTGCCTTCAACCCAGGCATCCTCCTCGTCATCATGGAACCGTGTCGCCCGTCGAAGCCCATGAACCCCGCGGCTCGCCCCCCCTTGCGCGTCTTGGTCGTCGAGGATTCCGAGATCGACGCCCGGGTCCTCAACAACCTCCTCCGCGCTGCGGGGTGGCAGGTGCACTACCAACGGGTGGAAACCCCCGGAGCCCTCGCAAAGGCCCTCGCCGAGGAATCGTGGGACCTCATCCTTTCGGACCACAACCTGCCCCAGTTCAGCGCCCCGCAGGCGCTCGAAGTCCTCAAGGGATCCGGCCTCGACATCCCGTTCATCATCGTGTCCGGCGAGATCACGGAGGGCGTCGCCATCGGGGCCATGGACGCCGGCGCGCACGACTTCCTTACCAAGGGCTCGCTCGGACGCCTCGCCCCCGCCGTCGCCCGCGAGTTGCGAGAGGCCCGCGTCCGCGCCGCGCGACGCGATGCAGAGCAGGCCCTCCGCGAGTCCGAGCTGCGCTACCGCTCCGTCTGGGAGAACTCCACCGACGCCGTCCTGCTCGTGGACCTGGATGGCATCGTCCGGTTCGCCAACCCCGCCGTCCTATCCGTCTTCGGCCGCGCCCCGTCTGAAGTCGTCGGCCTGACCCTCGACGCCTTGCAGCCCCCGGGCCTGGCCCCGGGCTCATGGTGGACCGCCGCAACCCAGGGCGGCACCCGCGTCGTCGAGTCGGCCGCCGGGCGTCCCGACGGCAGCCTGGTCCCCGTGGAGATTGCGTTCACGGACATGGCGACCGGCGGCCAGCGCTGGGTCGTGGCCTTCGCCCGCGACATCTCGCTGCGACTGGCCCAGCAGGCGGAGCTGGTTCGCAACCGGGAGCAATTCGCGGCGGCGCGGGAAATCCAGCAGCGCCTGTTCCCGCACGCGCCGCCACACATCCCGGGCCTGGAGTTCGCCGGGGCCTCCAACCCCGCCGAGTCCGCCGGCGGCGACTACTTCGACTACCTGCCCCTGCCCGGTGGAGCCATCGGCCTCGTCGTCGCCGACGTCTCCGGCCATGGGGTGGCGTCCGCGATGCTCATGGCCGAGGCGCGCGCCTACCTGCGGCTCCTCTCCCGTGACGTGGGCGACCCGGGCCTCCTGCTCACCGCGGCCAATCGCGCGCTGTCCGAGGACCTCGGCAAGGATCGGTACATCACGATGGTCCTGGTCCGCGTCGATCCCGTCGCCCGCCGCATCCAGTACGCGAGCGCCGGGCATCCGGAGGCCATCCTGTTCGCCCCCGATGGCAGGCCGCGGGCCTCGCTGCGCCGGACCGGGCCGCCGCTGGGACGACGGCCCGACGCCGTGTACGTGAGCAGCGCGGAGCAATGGCTGGAACCCGGCGACTCCCTGCTGCTCGTGACCGACGGCATCGACGAGGCCCTCGACCCCACGGGGAATGAATGCTTCGGGATGGAACGCGCCGGGGAGGTCGTGCGCGCATGCGCCCACCGTCCCGTCGCGGACCTGGTTCGGGAGTTGCTGGCCGCCGTTCGCGCCCACTCCGCACCGAAGGCCCCCGACGACGACCTCACCACGCTGGTCATGCGCGTGGCTCCTGCCTCATGATGTCCCCCATGGATTCCACCCCTTCGCGTCGGCCGCGCCTCGCGCTTCGCCTGCTGTGGTCTGGCCTTGCCTTCTTGGTCGTTGGATGTGCCGCCCACAAGACCGCGACGCCGCATGCGTCCGCGGGCCCGGCCCAAGGCCACGTCGTCATCGGCCCCGAGTACCACGTGGACCCCGACCTCAAGGACCAGGGACGTCCCAAGGGCCGATCCTTCGAGCTGCGCCTGCGCATGGCGGACAGCAAGGTGTTCCGGGGCGACGACCCCACGCTCGAGCCGTGGAAGAAGCCCGTCCGCACGGAGCGACGCGTCTTCGTGTACATACCGGCCTCCTACCGCGACGGCGACGCCGCCCCCGTGCTCGTCATCCACGACGGCCCGGGGCCCCTGCCCCTCGTTCGCAACGCCCTCGACAACCTGTCGGGCACCGGCTCGTCCTCGCCGTCACGCCGACGTCTCCCGGCGTTCATCGCCATCGCCGTGGAGAACGGTGGCGACGACGGCAAGAACAGCGAGCGCGGGCTCGAATACGACACGATGTCCGGACGCCTTGCCCGGTTCATCCACGACGAGGTCTTCGCGGCCGTCTTGGCGGACCCGACGATACGTGGGGCCTACCCCCGGTTGCGCCTGACGTCCAACCCGCGGGACCGGGCGGTCCTGGGTTGCAGCTCCGGAGGGGCCGCCTCATTGAGCATGGCGTGGTTTCGTCCCGATCTTTTCCGCCGTGTCGCGGCCTATTCGGGGACGTTCGTGGATCAGCAGGACGACGACGCGCCCGAGGAGGCCACGTATCCCCTGGGGGCTTGGGAATATCACTCCAGCATGCGGCTCATCGAGAAGGGCCCCCGCAAGCCGCTTCGCATCTTCACCCATGTCTCGGAGAACGACCTGCGCGCGAAGGATCCCGAGGAGACCTACCACAACTGGGTCATGGCCGGGCATCGTACCGCCGCCGCCCTGAAGGCCAAGGGCTACCCTTATCGCTACGTGTTCAGCCGCGCCACCGGGCATTGCGACCAACGTGTCTTCCAGCAAGACCTGGCCGACACCTTGGTGTGGCTGTGGCGCTGAACCGGACCGAACGACGGCTTCCACCGCGCGGGCGGCGCCATGCGACGTCGTGGGCCCCTCCTGGGAGCGCAGCCGTCCCCGGCCGCCACTCCATGCTCCCGCTCTACAGGACCGGTCGGCTCCTCGCTGCCCGCCCAGGTCCTAGTGTCGTGTCTCACAAATGGCTGGTGTTTCGCCGCGAGGGATTTTCGTGTCCAACGAGGCGCGAGCGACGAGCAGACCCGCAGAGGTCTGTGAGGAGCGAGC
>CAIRNV010000013.1 GCA_903880005.1 uncultured Verrucomicrobiota bacterium
GTCAAAGACGGCGGAGTTTGTCGTGACGTTGTCCAACCCCAGCCAATATGTCGTCACCGTTGGTTGGAGGAGCGATGTGTCGCCCGAGTTCCTGACCGCGTCGCTGCCCGGTGCCGCAACACCCCAAGGGCTCCCCGGCGCGGACTTCGCACTGATGACGGGGACCGTGACGTTCCAGCCGGGCGAAACCAGCAAGCTGATCCAGGTGACGGTTTACGGCGATGCCTTGGACGAGGTGGACGAGTCGTTCGTGGTGGATCTTTACGAGCCCACGTATGCGTCGATCTCCGACAGCCGAGGCTGGGGCGTCATTGCCGATGACGACGCGCCGGTCGGCGTGAGCATCCAGCCTGTTGACCCGGCTCCCTTGTCACCGGATGCAACGGAGGTGGTCGAGGGCAACTTCGGGAGCAAGCTGGTTGAGTTTTGGATTACCCTCTCCGCCGTCAGCGGCAAGGAGGTCGTCGTCCGCTACAACACCGCCCCGGGGACCGCATCGGAATCGGCATTCAGCGGCGGCACGGACTCCGTCGATTACGAAGCTCCGATGATCGCCATCAAGACCGAGCCTGCCGGGTCTGCCGAGGACGAGGGGACCGTCCGGTTCGCGCCGGGCGAGATCTGCAAGAAGGTGAACGTTCGGGTCAGAGGTGACACGCAAGCCGAGGGCCAGACCAACCCGGACAACCCCGCCGTTCGCATGGAGACGTTCTTCGTGAACCTCTTCGCGGCCGACGGGGCCGACATCGCGCCCAATCCATCTCCCACCCAAAGCAATCACGTCACGGTGCGCATCATTGACGACGACGCGCCGGGTGGAGGGCCTGACCAAGGACCCTGGGCCGTCACGTTCACCCGCAGCTTGTGGGTGGTGGACGAACCCAAGAGCGGCAGCGTGACGGTCCCCGTGACGTTGCGTCGAACCCCGGGCAGCTCGAATGCAGTCGTCGTGTTTGCCACCGTGGGCGACACGGCGACAGCCGGGGCTGATTACACCAGCATCTTCCGTCAATTGGTCGTGTTTGGCCCCACCGAGCTGGAGCGAATCGTCCCGGTGACCATCCTTGCGGACTCGGTCGTGGAGGGGACGGAGCGGATCAACCTGTCCTTGAGGAACCCGACGGGCGGGCCGGTTCGCGGATCACCCGGCGATGCGGTTATTGAGATTCGGGACGAGGACCAACCCGAATTGTACTTCCCCTATGCCCCCGGATCGCCGGTGTTCACCGAGCAGAGCGGCGGCGGGGTGAACAGCCAATCCATCACCGTCGGCCTGAGGGATCCCGCCACGGGCAACCCGGTGCTGGCCCCGGCTGGTGGCATCCAGGTTGCCTACAGGGTCGTGCCGATCACCGCCCGCGCCCCCGTGGACTTCGGCGCCGCAGCCATGACCGGCACCCTCGTCTTCGGATCGGGCGTCGGCACCCAAACGATCCAAATCGACATCATCCGCGACAACATCCCCGAGATGCCGGAGACGTTTGCGGTGGCGCTTTCAAATCCCGTTGGGGCCACGATTGCAGCCAACGAGGAGTTTGTGGTCGCCACAATCAAGGATGACGACCTCACGCCCTTGTCGGGTGAGGTCTATTACGATTCCAACGGCAATGGTTGGCGCGACTTTGACGAGGCGGGAATCAAGGATGTCTCCGTCAAGGTGACCTATCACGGGCTGGCGGGTCCCGTGAGCCAAACCGTCTTGACCGACGCGGCGGGCATCTATTCCGCGTCAGTATTGCTGGGCGCGGTCAGCGTCGAGGTGGATGGCAGCTCGGTCACGTCGCCTTACCAAGGCGTGCTGGCCCTGTTCCTGGGGAGCGGTGACTACGAGAGCACCACGGATAACGAGAACCAAACCATTCAATTCCAGGGAATCGGCGGTCTGCCTGCGTTCCATCCGGTTGGGTATCACAGCACGTTCACCTTCGCCTTGCCCGAGGAATCCGAGGAGACCGTCGGCAGGGGCGGCACGGATGACACCCTCTTTGGCGGGCCGGGCAACGACACGATGTCGGCAGGGTCCGGCGACGACTTCGTGGTGGGCGGTCACTGGATGACGGCGACGGACAACAACACGGACGTCAACCGGGACTCCTATGCCGCGCCGGTGACGGCCGTTGTGACGGGCATCCACGCCGTTCATGACAGCGGCCCCATCTATCAGATCAACCTCACGGCGCTTCCGGTGGGGGGGACGATCTCCGGCCAGGTGTGGGAGGACTTGAATGCCAACGGCAAGCAAGACCTGGGCGAGCTGTTCGTCGGCGAGGTGGTCGTCAACCTCTACGATTGCGAGGGCAACCCCGTGAACTCCGTCGTGACCACGACGGGCAGCTACCAGTTCACCCGCTTGCCCATCCATGCCGACGGCTCGCCTTCCGAATACGTGGTGGAGTTTGTGCTGCCGGATGGGAAGACGTTCGTCTCGCCCGTCGCCCAGCCCGAGACGATCGATAGCGACGTGGTCGTGGGGGGGCGCACCACGTTGCTCATCTTGGATTCCGCAAACCCCAATGCCACGGACGTGGACGCCGGCATCCGCGGGTCGAGCTTGCCCTCGGCCGCCATCACCGGCGGATTAAGGTTTGCCGAGCCTGCCTATGGCGTGTCCGAGACTGTCGAGGGCGGCACGCTTTGGGTGACGGTGGTTCGAGGGGATTCGTCCAAGGCGCGAGCCGCGGTGGTGCGCACGGTGGCTGGGACGGCCCTCCCTGGCGTTCATTACCAGTCCATGATCGCCGTGCTTTCGTTCGGTGTTGGCGAGCAGGAGAAGCTCGTCGCGCTGCCCATCATCAACAGCAACACGCTGGGGCTTTGCACGGACCCGAAGGCGCTGACGCTTGAGCTTCGGGATGCGGGCGGCCGCCTTTACAACACCGCGACGATCTTCATCGGCGGCCCGTCGTTTGGGGAGCTGACCGACGATGATGTCATCGACGCGGGTGGCGACTGGGACATGGTGCTGGGCGACTCGGGCGCGATCCCAGCGAGCAAGACCTTTGCAAACGCCTCCGGTGCCATCGACCCCATCCTCCTCGTGGGCGGCTTGGGCAATGATGTGATCCTCGGCGGTGATGGCCCCGATTGGATCAACGGGCAACTTGGCAAGGACGACATCGCGGGCGGATCGGGCGAGGACGTCATCCTTGCGGACATGGGCAACGACGTCGTGCGCGTGGACTTGGACAACGACGTGATCGACGGCGGGCATGGGACCGACACGGTGGTTTCGACGCGGGACGTGCCTTGGACCGAGTTGACGACGACCGGGCCCTCGACCGCGGTTCTTAGGCATCGCGAGGCGGAAGGCGCCTTCCCGTTGGGTACCTTCACCCTGACGAGGATTGAGGTTGCGAGGCTTTATGGCGGCGCGCTCGACAACACCTTTGATGTGCAGTCGTGGAATGGCTCGGCGTACCTCTCCGGTGCCGGGGGCCGGGACACCCTCCGGTTGCTGACCTCGGGAAATGTCGTCCTCAAGGACGCAAGCCTTGTTGAGGGCGCCCTGTTTAGCCTTCTGTACGGTTATTGGAAGGATGCGGCGGCCTTGCTGAACTCGGGCGCGACATATCACATGGGCTCCATCGAGGATGTGCGACTCGCCGGTGGCGCGGGGGCGAATGTCTTGGATGCCTCGTTGTACTCGCGCCCGGTGCGGTTCTCGGGCGGGGGCGGCAACGACACCTTGATCGGCGGAACCGGCGACGATGAGTTTGCGTTCGAGGCCGTGGCGGCGTTGGGGACGGACACGGTGCGTGGCAA
>CAIRNV010000014.1 GCA_903880005.1 uncultured Verrucomicrobiota bacterium
GCCGATCCTGCCCCAAACCATGATCGATTCAGGATCACCGGCGCCATCGTAGCCAAATCCCTGATACCGTGTCAGCGTCACCGCATTCACCGGGGCAGGAGCATCGAGCACGATGTTCACCGCCGAGTCGTTTTCGACGGGACCCACTCCCTCGGACACGGGATTCGACCCCCACGAGGACCAACCCGTTCCTGCGTCATTGTCAAGGAGCCTTGCAGGATCCCGCTCCGCTGTCGGTATGGCTTCCGAAAGAATGCCCCCCCAGAACCCCGCCCCGGACGATCCAATCGAATACGACGCGTTCCCGTAAAGGTTGTCCACCACCCGTTGCTCCGGGATGGATACGAACCCCAGCTTGAATTCGGATATGTGCACGTATTGCACCCCGCGGAACGAGCCCTTCACTGCTGTGAATACTAACTTGTAGTGCTGGTAGGTCTGGGCATTCGAGAAGCCGGCAGTTGCTGACACGCCCTTTCCATTCCCAAGGTTGGTCGGCCCTTGGGATATCAGCGACCACGCCTGCGAGTTCCAGGCTGGAGCCGTCGAGCCATTCGCTCCGTAAAGCGCATAGCTTGAAGGATCCCATTCCCAGATGTTTTCGTTCGTTCGGGTCGTCAAGGTAATGGAGTTCGCGACCACGGACCGATTCAACGTCGCGACGAAACCGCTGCCAGGACCATCGAAGTTCATGTACTTGGTCGCCGTGTTGTCATCGATGGCATACTGGACAGCCTCATGCTCCTTGCTTTCCGACGAGGAGGCCACGATCGACGTGATCCAAACAGACGCCGGGTCAACCCGTGTCAACCGCGTCGGAGCCGTTGGTGTTGTCAATGCAATGCTGCCCATGGTCGCAGGAGTCCACACGGGCGTGCCATCCGTGCGATAGGTCACCTCCCCCGCGTCTCCTAGGACAACCGCCGCGTCGCCGTCCACCGCCAGTTTGTCCGTCCCATTTCCGCCAACCAAAACGTCGGCTCCTGACACCCCGTCCATGATGTCATCCCCGGACCCGCCCCGGTCCTCAACCTTGGCGAGGTTTTGTTCGGAGGTGTACTGCACGAAGCCCGCGTCCCCGACCAAAACATCCAAGGCCACACCGCCCGTCACAACATCATTGCCCGAGCCCGCAATGACGACGTTCCGCCCGTCACCAACCGTGATCGTGTCATGCCCCAATCCCCCGGCGCCGACCACTGACGACAGCTTGCCAGACGCGGTCCTCGTGATCACCCCCTCGTCACCGAGGATCAGGTCACGACCACTTCCTCCCGTGATGATGTCGTTGCCGGACCCACCAATCAGCATGTCGTCCGAACCCCAGCCCTCGATCACATCATGACCCTCGCCGCCCACGGCCTCCACCCGGGTCACCACGCCTCCCAACCCAAACTCGATGCGCCCACGATCTCCGAGAAGCACGTCGGCGGAATGGCCACCTCGAAGGATGTCATTCCCCCCGCCGCCAATCATGTAGATCGCATCCCATGGGACTCGGGTTATGCCGCCTGACACATGGGTGACGGAGTCATTCCCGCCCTCACCGCCCTGGTCGAGGCTTTCAATCCATGCGATGGTTTGCTCACCACTCGCCGCCAATGCCATTCGAATGCGACCGAGGTCGCCCACGAACACATTCCGGGCACCCCCTTGCAGGGTGTCGTTCCCTGCGCCGCCGATGATGTAGTTCGTCCCTGATGTCGCTATGATGATGTCGTCGCCGCCGGCCGCCGAATCAGCCCGCATCAAGTCGAACTCGGATGCTTCCTCGGGGACTTCGCCCGAATCTGCCGGATTGCTGTACTCGCCGTCATCGCCCCATACCAAGTTACGGCCGCCACCGACTTGGATCGTGTCCGAACCCATCCCACCCCAGACAAGGTTGTTCCCCGCAACGTCCGTGATGATGTCGTTTCCGGCTCCACCCACGATATGGTCATTGCCCTCCCCGCCGTCGATCTCGAAGGCCATCGCCGCGTCCGTGGAATCGATGACGAACATGTCGTCGCCAGCACCGCCAGAAATCTTGTTGGGCGACGTGCGTGAGCCGCCCGAAATGAAGAAGCTATCCGCGCCATCCCCGCCATTGAGATCCAGTTGGGAGGTCACGCCTCCGTAAACATACACGGTTGCGTCCTCGGGCCCTCCACGGGTCACGATCTTGCGGACGCCGCTGATCTCCGCGAAGCGCCCATTCCAAATCACCCGGACCGTCTCGCTTCCGTCGGCGTCGGTCCTGACGTGGAAGACATGATACTCCAGCGTGGTAGGAGGCGGGCCGTACCGTGGCGCATAGGTTTCAAGCCATGGGTCCCGGGCAAACGTGTTGTCGATGGTCAGGTGAAGTTCGCCGTCGTTGTTCACCTTGTCACCGTCCTCCAAGTACCTGCCGACGACCCACTTCCCCTCCGCATTCTGCTGCGGCGCCGTGCTTCCAAGGTAGATCGGCCGCGGTGGTGGCTGGATGTACCCAATTTCCCACTCCTTCTCCTTGGTGACCGACCAGAACAACACCTTGAAGGTCGCCCTCGCGAACAGCGTGATCCGGCCGTCCGTGCCATCATATTTAAGCTTTGCCGACAGCGAAATGCTAAAGCCAAACAGGTAGATCCTGCCGTCAAATGTCCCCGCGAAGAAGTAGGACTTCATCCGGTTGTCGTACGCCACGGTCAACGACGCACGCACATCGACTCCAAGGAATCCGTTGCCGATCTTCAGTCCGCCAACCGCGCCAAACCCAAATGAGCCGTCCGAGCAGACCCATCCGGCGAGATTCACGTTGATGAGGCCGAACAGGGAGCCGGATGCCTGCACGCTAAAGGCCCACTCGCCATCTCCGAGAACGATGTCCCGTTGCCAAACCGGGTTGATCGCATTGGCCGGACGCCGGAATACTCCGCCAACCTGCGCCGTAATGCTCACGTCCACCCTGAGCATCCCTATGAACTCGAGGCTGCCCACCAACGTGAAATACACGCGCTTGGCCTGGATGCTTACGCCATTCAGGACCACGGCCGTCGGACCCGTGTTGACCAAGAACTTGCCCGCCGCCTTGATCTTGAGAACCGAGGCAATCCTCGTGTCGATGGTCATGTCCGCCATCATCGCGACGCC
>CAIRNV010000015.1 GCA_903880005.1 uncultured Verrucomicrobiota bacterium
AGTGATTGCGCCGCAGATTCTTTCGCAAGACGAGGAGTGAGCGAGGCGCGGGCCAGCTCGCGGCCCGTAACGAGCGAAGGACGAAGCTCTTGCGAAAGAAGATCAAGCAAGCACGACCGACCCAACTGAATCGTTCCGGCTTAGTCGAGGATGGCGTGGATCCCCGTCTCGCCAATCAGGGCTTGGCCTCCACCATGCCGGCGGGGCGCCGGCGGGGTGCCTCGACCACGGGTCGTCCCGGATCCACTACGCGTACTGGGCGAGGAACTGCCTACGGTACAGGGCCTCCTCGGCTGGCAACCGTTGGCGGAGCGTGCCTTGCGACACGGCGCCGTGTTGAAAGCGACGCTTCTCGAAAACGGGCATGTCGAGGCCGGTCACCGCCTTGACGCCGCGTCGGACCACCTCGCCCTTGAGTGAATAGAGCGTGGGAACGTCGTACCCGGTGAGATCGATGAAGGGTATGCCCTCGCTCACCGCCACCACGGACGGCCGCGTGAGCGGGCTGAAGGCGTCGAATCCATGGCGTCGTGCCGGGGCATAGGACCGGACATAACCGCGGCTCAGCCCGCCGCTGTAGGTGAGGCTGTGCTTGATGCGCCCCACTCCCCATCCCTCGTGGTACAGCATCAGGTTGTGGACGACCGAACGAATGGTCAGCTCCGGGTTTTCCTCGATGGGGTAGTCCTTGAGGTTTTCGTCGCCGCCATCGCCGTCCACGAGGAGCCTCCAATCCGGGTACCGTTGGCGAATGCCCTGGCACAGGGCCAACCCCATGGCCGCGCACTCCACGTCCAGGGGCTTGTAGTCCTCGATCACGCGCACCGTCTCGGCCATGTCGATGTCCTGGGGGCTTGCCGGGATCGTCTCAAGGAAAAGCCCCAGTCCTAGCGCGTCGAGGAACGCCCGCGCCTGGCCGGCATCCGGCCCGTCCCCGAAGTCGAGCGTGAAGGCCTTCAGCCGCGCCGGGCTCATGCCCAGCGCCCGAAGCACGTGGTACGCCACCAGGAAGACCGACCCCGAGTCGATCCCGCCGGAGAACGCGACCCCGATGGGCTCCGCCGTGTCGTGGGATTGAACCCACTTGGAGACCTCGCTCGCCAACGCACCCACATAGCGCCGCCCGATCTCGTCGAGGTCGGCGGGCAACGTGTTGCGCTCCGGCGTGAAGTAGCGCGTGTAAACGGGGTCGGGATCCGGGCAACCCAACAGCTGGATCTCGACCACGTAGTGAGCCGGCACCATGCGCGTGTACGACGGATGAAACTGCCCGGCCAACCCCTCGCGCCGAAGCTGCTCGTGGATGGCGTCGATGCGGTCGGCCACGATCAACGCAGGGCCCTCCTGGCGCTTGGCGAGGAAATACCGCATGGGCCGGTCCATGGAACGCGCCATGCGCACGGTCTTGCCATCGCGGGCCAGCAACGCAAACGACCCATCGATGGCGCCCACCCGCGCGGCGTCGCCGGACAGCACGCGGGCGCGCGCCTCGGCCAGGTCCATGTTGTGGAAGCGGTTCAGGGCCGGGTCGAGGAGATCCACCACGCGCTCGACGTAGGCATCATGCAAGGACATGGGGGGAGGCTCCAAGTTCGGGCTTCCGGTTTCAAGGATTGTCCCGATGCACCCCCAGCGCCCGGGACCGGATGCGGGTCGGGGAAAACCGGCCTTGATCCTCAGGTGCCGCAACGCAAAGCATCAAGACCATGCGCGTCTCCCGCCTGTTGCACACCCGTTATCGCGTCGATGACCTCGAGCGCTCGGTCCGGTTCTACCAGGACATCCTCGGCCTCGAGGAGATCCGCCGGCACAAGTCGCCGCGCGGATCCGAGCTGGTCTTCCTCAAGGCGAGGGGCAGCGAGGAAACCATCGAGCTGTGCTCCTTCCCCGCCAGCGGCCCGGTCCGGGTGCAGGCCGACCTCACCCACCTCGCCTTCGAGGTGGAGAGCCTCGCGGCCTTCGGGGACCACCTGAGGGCCCATGGCCTCGCGTACTCCGACGGACCCACGTACAAGCCCGACGGCTCGGGTGGATTTGCCTTCATCGACGCGCCGGAGGGCTACGAGATCGAGCTCATCCAGCGATCGCCCGTCGCGGCGGGCGGCAACGCGACGTACTAGACGAGGCCCAAGGCTTGGCGACGCACTTGGCAAACTTGGGGCGAACACCCCCGTGGCGAGCCGGCAACCACCGGTTCGACGCCCGCGTCTGCCCCCGGGTCATGGGCATCATCAACGTCACGCCGGACAGCTTCTCGGACGGGGGCCAATGCATGGCCCCGGAGGCCGCGATACGGCATGGGATGGAGCTGGCGTCGCAAGGGGCGGACATCCTCGACGTGGGAGGCGAGTCCACGCGTCCCGGCGCACAGGCCGTGGACGTTGCCGAGGAGCTTCGACGCGTGCTGCCCGTGATCGGTGGTTTGGCTCGTTCCGTCGGGATCCCGATCTCGATCGACACCCGCCATCATGAGGTGGCCGAGGCCGCCCTGGCCGCCGGTGCATCCATCGTGAACGACATCGAGGCCGGGAGGCGGGGGCCGGAGATGTGGCGAGCGGTTCGCGACGCGGGGGCAGGCTACATCTGCATGCACATGCAGGGGACCCCGGAGACGATGCAGTCCAGCCCGGTCTATGGGGATGTCGTCGCCGAGGTTCGGGCCTTCCTGGCGGAGCGATTGGCCGCGTTGGCCGAGTTCGGCATCGAGCGCGCAAGGATTGCGATCGACCCGGGCATTGGGTTCGGCAAGGACCTCGCGCACAACCTCGCCCTCCTCCGCGGGCTGGACGAGTTCGTGTCGCTCGGGCATCCGGTGGTCCTGGGCGTGTCGCGCAAGGGCTTTGTGGGCACGGTGACGGGCGCGGCGAGGCCTTCGGAGCGTTTGGCCGGGGGCTTGGCGTGCGCGCTGCATGCGGCCCGGAGCGGGGTGGCCATCCTGCGGACGCACGACGTGGCCCCGACCGTGCAGGCGCTGCGGATGTGGGCCGCCCTGGAGCGACCGGAGGGCGCGGCATGAACGACCTGTTGGCATGGGTTCTGAAGGCGTGGCGACCCGTCCTCGAGATCCTGATCCTTGCGGTGGGCATCTATCAGGCCTTCGTGTTCCTGCGCGGCACCCGCGGCGCGCCCATCGTGACGGGGTTCCTGGGCGTGCTCCTGGCGCTGACCTTGAGCAGCCGGTTGCTGGACCTCCAGGTCCTCAGCCTCTTGCTGAACCAGTTCTTCGCCGTCCTCGCGGTCGCCATCGTCGTCCTGTTCCAGCCCGAGATTCGACGCATGCTGGCCCAGGTGGGCACCCTGCCCGTTGCCACCAACGCGCAGCGCGAACGCGAGAAGATCGAGGTGATCTGCGAGACGGTGGACCGGCTCGCCCCGGTGCGGATCGGCGCGTTGATCGCCCTTGAGCAGGACATCCAGCTCTCAGAGGTCGTGGAGTCCGGCATCACGGTGGACTGCGAGGCGACCCCCGAGATGCTCGAGACCATCTTCTTCCCCAACAACGCCATCCATGACGGCGGCGTGATCATCAAGGGCAACCGGATCCTGCGCGCCGCCTGCATCTTCCCGCTGGCCCAGCGCGACGACTTGCAGCGGTCGATGGGCACGCGCCACCGTGCCGCGATCGGGCTCACGGAGGAGACGGACGCCGTGGTGGTGGTGGTCTCGGAGGAGACGGGGCAGCTCAGCTACGCGCATCGCGGCCAACTGACGCGCAACGTGTCGGTGGAGAACCTGCGATCCTTCCTCACGCAGGTGCTGGTCCGGCGCACGTCCCAGCGCCCGTGGATGCAGCGCCTCTGGCCCAAGGCATCGACCCCAAGGGAATCCTGAGCCATGTCCCTTCGACACTTCCTCTCCCACAACCGCTGGCAGAAGTTCTTCGCGCTGCTCCTCGCCACGCTGATCTGGTTCACGGTCCGGCAGGGCGTGGACCGCGGACTGGGCCCCGCCTACCGCACCGTCTCCAACGTGCCCATCCGGGTGCTCACGCTGGCGTCGGACCTGGACCAGTTCCGGGTCGCCCCGGCCGAGGTCACCGTCATCCTGCGGGGCAAGCCCGACACCCTCGCCCAGCACACCCCGCGCACCATCGAGGCCTACGTCAACCTCGCGGACGGGCCGCTCGGGGCCAATCGCCAGGCCAGCGTCCATGTCAACGCCGAGGGGGCCGAGGTCCTCTCCTTCTCGCCCCGGGACGTCTCCATCGAGCGCATCTCACCGCCAGCCCCGGACCCACGCCATCGCCCATGAACCCCTCCACCGCACCGCGCATCTTTGGAACCGACGGCGTCCGCGGACGCGCCAACCTCGAGCCCGTGACCGCCGAGACGGCATTGCGCCTCGGCCGGGCCGTCGCCCATGTGTTCAAGTCCCCGCACCTCGTGGCCCGCGACCGCCAGCGATTCCGCATCGTCATCGGCAAGGACACGCGGCTCTCGGGCTACATGCTCGAGAACGCCATCTCCTCCGGCATCCTCTCCATGGGCGTGGACGTCGTCTTCATCGGGCCCCTCCCCAGCCCGGGGGTCGCCTACGTCACCCGCTCGCTGCGGGCCGACGCCGGCATCGTCATCACCGCCTCCCACAACCCCTACGACGACAACGGCATCAAGTTCTTCGGGCCCGACGGCTACAAGCTGGCGGACGACATCGAGCAGCGGATCGAGCACCTGGTCTTCTCGGGAGAGATCCAAAGCATCCGCCCCACGGCGGGCGAGATCGGCAAGGCCGTCCGCATCGACGATGCCCTCGGCCGATACGTCGAGCACGCCAAGTCCTCCTTCCCGCGCGGCCTGACGCTCGAAGGGCTCCGCGTCGTCGTCGATTGCGCCAACGGGGCGGCCTACAAGTCCACCCCCGCCGTCCTCCGCGAGCTCGGTGCCGAGGCCATCGTCACCGGCAACCAGCCCAACGGGACCAACATCAACCTCGACTGCGGCTCGATGCACCCCGCCGCCCTGTGCGCCCGCGTCCGCGAGCATCGCGCGGACATCGGCATCGCCCACGACGGCGACGCGGACCGCGTCATCCTCTGCGACGAGCACGGCAACCTCATCGACGGGGACGACATCCTCGCGATCTGCGGGCTCCAGATGCTCCAGGATGGCCGGCTCGCGCGCCGGACCCTCGTGGCCACCGTCATGTCCAACGCCGGGCTCGACGCCGTCCTCCGGTCCGCCGGCGGCCACGTCATCCGGACCGACGTCGGCGACAAGCACGTCATCGACCGCATGGTCGCGGACCATCTCAACCTCGGCGGCGAGCAGTCCGGGCACATCATCTTCGGCGACCACTCCACGACCGGCGACGGCCTTGTCGCGGCGCTTCAAGTCCTGGCCATCATGAAGGCGCGTGGCGCGTCCTTGTCTCGGCTCGCCGCGTGCTGGACGCGCTTCCCCCAGTTGCTCTCGAACGTGCGCGTCCGGGAGAAGCGCCCCTTCGACGACATCGACGGGCTCCAGCCCCTGGTCGCGGCGGCCGAGGCCGCGCTGGGACCCAAGGGCGGCCGTGTCTTCCTGCGCTACTCCGGCACGGAGCCCAAGGCCCGCCTCCTCGTCGAGGGCCCGGACCCGGCCGAGCTGGATCGCCTCTCCCGCCCCATCTGCGACCTCCTTCGACGCGAGGCCGGCATGGATTCCTGAGCAATTCCCATGACCCCTCCCAGAGATCCGGCCGTTGCTCGCACACCCCACCAGGTTCCAACCCCACCCTTCCATTCCATGATCCACCGCACCCTCCTCACCATCGCCCTGTCCACGACGTCCCTCGCCTGGACGGCCGCAGCCCAAGCCCCGACGCGCACCCCGGACGACTACCCCATCCCGCCCGAGGCCCTTGCCCGGAGGGAGGGCGTCCCGACCGGCCGCGTCGAGGCGTTCGACTTCAATGAATCCAAGGTGTTCCCCGGCACGGAGCGCCAAGGATGGGTTTACATCCCGGCCCAATACGATCCCGCCAAGCCGGCCGGCCTGATGGTCTTCCAGGACGGCCATGCCTATGTCTCCGCCCAAGGGCGCATGAGGGCCCCCGTCGTCCTCGACAACTTGATCGCCGGCGGCGACGTGCCCGTCTTGGTGGGCGTCTTCATCAACCCAGGCCACCGCGGATCAAACGCCCCCAACGCCAATGGCTGGGGCCCCCGCAGCAACCGATCTCTGGAATACGACGGACTGGGCCCCGACTACGCCCGCTTCCTCACCGATGAACTCCTGCCATTCGTCACGAATCGCTTTCGGCTGAACCTGTCGCCCGACCCGCGCCTGAGGGCCCTCTGCGGCATGTCGTCCGGCGGCATCTGCGCCTTCACCGCCGCATGGGAACGTCCCGACTCGTTCTCCAAGGTCCTCTCGCACATCGGCTCGTTCGTGAACATCCGCGGCGGACACGCCTACCCGGCCCTCATCCGCAAGACCGAGCGCAAGCCCCTTCGCGTCTATCTCCAGGACGGGGCCAACGACCTCAACAACCTCCACGGCGACTGGCCTCTCTCCAACCGCCAGATGGCCGCGGCCCTGGCCTTCGCCGGCTACGACCACCGCCTCGACTTCGGCGACGGCGCCCACAACGACCGCCACGGCGCCGCGCTGCTGCCGGAGGCCCTGCGGTGGTTGTGGCGGCCCGCATCCACCCCGCCCGACCCCAGCACCAACAACTGGCCCGGCGACGAGGCGCTCAACAAGATCGTCGCCCAAGGAGGCAACCCCGGGGACTGGCAGGTGGTCTCCGAGGGCCACGGGTTCACCGATGGCGCCTGCGCCCTCCCCGACGGCACCGTCCTCTTCTCCGACCTGCCCAAGGGCGACCTCTGGCGCATCGCTCCCGGCGGCAAGCCCGGAAAATGGATCGAGGGCGGCCCGAGGATCTCCGGCCTCAAGCCCGGCCCCGACGGCCGCCTCTATGCCGCGTCGCAAGGCGGGCCCGGCGACGAAAAGCCCCGGGTCATCGTCATCGACCCCGCCACCAAGGCCATCGAGACCGTCGCGTCCAATGTCCGCCCCAACGACCTCGTGGTGACGCGGTCCGGATTCATCTACTTCACCGACACCGGGGCCGGACAGGTCGTCATGGTGCCCTGCACCGCCCGCAACCTATCCGGGCCACGTCCTGTAGCGGGCGGCATCGTCGCCCCAAACGGCATCGCGCTGTCGCCGGACCATCAATGGCTGTGGGTGTCCGAGTACAACGGCCACCACCTCTGGTCCTTCCGGATCGACGCGTCGTCCGCCCCGGACTCCCCCGCGCCCGGTGGCGCCAACGCCCCCATCCCCGGCTCGCTGTCCTCTGGAGAGCGATACGGGACGCTCGTCGTGCCGCCGGACCGCAAGAACTCCGGCGGCGACGGCTCTGCGACGGACCGCGACGGGCGCGTCTATGTGACGTCGCACGCGGGCATCCAGGTGTTTGATTGGACGGGTCGTCTCGGAGGCGTCCTCTCGCGTCCGCCGGGCTCGAAGGCCATCGTGAGTTGCACGCTGGGAGGCGCGGGGCATTCGACGCTGTTTGTCTGCGATGGCCCCCGGGTGTGGGCCCGCCAGACGCTGGTGCATGGCCAGTGACGCATCCCACGGCCGGCCTCCCCTGGACCTCGCGCTCCGCGAGGCCCTCGACGAGCGGGAACGCGCGGGCTTGCGGCGCCAGCTCAGGCCCGTGCAGGCCCGCGACGGCACGGTCGTCACCCTGGGCGGGCGCAAGGTCGTCAATGTCGCGTCCAACGACTACCTCGGCCTCTCCACGCACCCCGCCCTTGCCGAGGCCGCCGCCCGCGCGGCACGGGACTGGGGCGCCGGATCGGGGGCCTCGCGCCTCATCTGCGGCTCGCATGCACCCCACCAAGACCTGGAGGAATCCATCGCCTCGTGGCAACAAACCCCCGCCGCCCTCGCCTTCGCCTCCGGCTTCGCGGCCGCCAGCGGCACCATCCCGGCGCTGGTCGGGCCCGGCGACCTGGTCCTCCTGGACCGGCTTTCCCATGCGTGCTGCATCGACGCCGCCAAGGCCAGCGGCGCCACATGGCGCCCCTTCCACCACAACGACCCGGACCATCTCCAGCGCCTCCTGCAACAGGCGGATTCCAGCCATCCCGCCGCCCGAGCCACGCGCCGTCGCCGGGTCCTCGTGGTGACCGAGGCCGTCTTTAGCATGGACGGGGACGCGGCGGCGCTGGAGGACATCATCGAGGTCAAGGATCGACACGGCGCATGGCTGCTCCTGGACGAGGCGCATGCGACGGGCCTCCATGGACCGCGGGGCGCGGGCCTCGCGGAGGCGCGTGGACTCGGCCCGCGCGTGGAGGTTCACCTGGGGACGCTCGGCAAGGCCGTGGGAGCCTCCGGTGGATTCATCGCCGGGTCCCGGACCCTGGTGGACTGGCTGGTGAACGCCGCTCGCTCGTTCGTGTTCTCCACGGCGCCCGCCCCCGCCGCCGCGGCGGCAGCGACGGAGGGCATCCGCATCATCCAATCCAACGAGGGCGAGGCCTTGCGCCAGCAAGCGTGGCGAAACATCCGGGACCTTGCGTCCCGGTTTCCAATCCCCTGCCCCGACCCGCAAGGGGCCATCCTGCCGTGGATCCTCGGGGACGAGGACCGCGCCATGCAGGCCGCGCAGCTACTGCTGGACGCCGGGTTCCTCGCCCCCGCCATCCGCTATCCCACCGTCCCAAGGCGCGCCGCGCGCATCCGGTTGACGATGTCCGCCGCCCATTCACCTGGACAGGTTCATCAACTTGCCGACGCCCTGGCCTGCGTGGCATCAGGGCCCTTCACGCCAACGCCATGAAGACCCCGCCCAAGTCCACGGCCGGGCTCGACCACGCGCATGTCTGGCATCCCTTCACCCAGATGCGCGACTGGCTCCGCTCCCGGCCCGTCGTCCTCGTCTCCGGGTCGGGAGCCACGTTGACCGACGAGTCCGGTCGCACGTACATCGACGCCAACTCCTCCATCTGGACCAACCTCCACGGCCATCGGCATCCGCGCCTCGACGCGGCCCTGCGACGACAACTGGGGAAGGTCGCGCACGTGTCCGCCCTCGGCTTTGCCAACCCACCCGCCGCCCGGCTCGCGGCGGCGCTCGCGCGGGCCTCGCGCCTCCCCAAGGCCTTCCTGTCCGACGACGGCTCCACGGCGATGGAGACGGCCCTCAAGCTCGCGCACGAGCATGGTCGCCGGACACACGGCGACCGCGTCCGCGGGCGCTTCCTCTCGATGCAAGGAGCCTACCACGGGGACACCGTCGGCGCCGTCTCGCTCGGCCATGTCGGCTTGTTCCACCGGCCGTATCGCGACCTGCTGTTTCCTGCCGACGCCGTGATGTCGCCCTACTGCTATCGATGTCCCTTCAACCGGGCCCGGCCGGAGCCCGGCGATGCCCGCGCCTATCGCAAGTGCCAGTGGGAATGCGTGGGCAAGGCGACCCGGGCCATCGAGCGATCCGCCGCGAAGGGAAAGCCCCATGTGGCCTTCGTCTATGAACCCGTCGTGCAAGGCGCGGCCGGCATGGTCATGCAACCCGAAGGATGGCTTCCACGCGTCGCCGAGGCCGCGCGTGCCCACGGGTTGCTCCTGGTCGCCGACGAAGTCATGACCGGCATGGGGAGGACGGGGGGCGCCTCGCTGTTCGCGGGGCACAACCAAGGCGTCGTCCCCGACCTGCTGGCCTTGGCCAAGGGCCTGAGCGGTGGCTACCTGCCCATCGCGGCCACCATGGCGAGCCAGCCCATCTTCGACGCCTTCCTGGGCGAGTACGCCGAGTTCAAGACCTTCTTCCACGGCCACAGCTACACGGGCAACCCCCTCGGCTCCGCCGTGGCGCTGGAAAGCATGGCCATCCTGGACACCGCAGCCTCGCGCCGGCAACGCGCGCGGCTTGCCTCCTGGATCGCGCGGGATCTCCAAGGCCTTTGGCGGCATCCCATGGTCGGCGACGTCCGTGTCGCCGGGCTCGTGGCGGCCGTGGAGGTCGTCCGGCATCGGACCACGCGCGAGCCGTTCGCCCCGCGCGAACGGATGGGGATTCGGATCTGCGAGGCCATGGCCCGCCGAGGCGTCCTCACGCGCCCGATTGGCAACGTGGTCGTCGTCATGCCCCCGTACTGCATCACGAAGCCCCAGTGGGGAAAGCTGGTCCAGGCGCTCGACGAGGCGATCGAGGAAGTGGGCCGCGCACACCCATGACCCAAGAAACGGCGGTGGCGTAGGCAGCCCCAAAAGCTGGTCGGGCCTTGGACAGCTCAACAAGATCTGGGCGATCCCCGGAAACCACGCCCCACGCGACGTCCGCACCCACCCACCCGTCCCAACACCCTCGGGATTCGTGACGCGGGACGTCTCCGTCCCGAAGGACGCGGTCGCCGCCACGGCGCGCGATGCGGCGCGTCCCCCATTGCTCCGCCTCCCATCGCGCGACCGCATTTCTGCTAGGCGTGCGTTCGCCGACGTGTTTCATCCGGGCATGCATCGCTGGGTATTTCTTTTCCTGCTGGCCGTGGGACCCCTAGTCCCCGCAACGGCCGACACGGCCTCGGGGCCGCGTTCATCGCGGGGTCTTCCCAACCGAGAGCCTCACTCGTCGCGTGTCGTCCCCACCTTGCGGGCTGGCGTCCTCACGGCTCGTCTCGCAGCGAAGACCGAGGCACCCGCCCCTAGGCCGAGGGATGCCGCACCCGCGACGCTCGCGCGGGAATTCGTCGTGATGACCTACAACGTCGAGAACCTCTTCGACGTGGACCGCGTCGCGCGGTTCGAGGACTACGAGGAGAAGCCCGGCGACCCCAACGGCTACGGGCCGGAGAAGCTGCTGCGGAAGCTCGAGGGCATCAGCCGCGTCATGAAGTCGGTGGGCAACGGCGCCGGCCCCGACGTCGTCCTGATGTCCGAGCTCGAGCTGGACTTCACGCCCGAGTCAAAGGTCCCGGACCTGGACGCCTTCCTGGCTCGGCATCAGGGCGTCACCGCACGCGAGATGCTGGCGCCCGCGAGGGTGGAAGAGCACCGGGGGCTGCCGTCCGAGGCTTGGCTGATCAAGCATCTCTCGGACGAGGGGCTCCGCGGGTACCGTGTGGTCGTGGGCGAGGACTTCCCCGACCCGACGGGCCGCACGGACATTGCGCACAAGAACATCGTCCTCTCGCGCTTCCCCATCGAGTCGTCCAAGACGCATCCAACAGCCGGGGCTCGTGGCATCGTGGAGGCCGTCCTCAACGTCCAGGGGCGACGCGTCCATGTGTTTGCCAACCATTGGAAGAGCGGGGCCGGCACCCCGGCCGCCGAGGAGACGCGCATCGGCAACGCGCGGGTGCTCCGGAACAGGCTCGACGAGATCCTCCGGGTGAATCCCAACGCGGAGGTCATCATCGGCGGCGACCTCAACTCGCACTACAACCAGCGCCAACGCTTCCCGCAATGGGAGCGCACGGCCCTCCAGGAGGTGCTGGGATCTCAGGGGGACAAGGCGGCGACGGCGCGGACCAACGGCCCCGTGCTGTACAACCTCTGGCATGAACTGCCGCCCGAACGTCGCTACTCGGACGAGTTCAACGGCGAATGGGGCACCCTCATGCACCTCATCGTGACGCCCGGGCTCCTCGACGGCACGGGCGTGGAATACGTCGATGGATCATTCAAGCCCTGGGTTGTCCCGGGCCTGAATTCGCAGCCTCCCCTCGGGCTTCCATGGCGCTGGACCAGCGTCGGGACTGGCGCGGGCACCAGCGACCACTTCCCGCTGGTCGCGTCGTTCCGGCTTCAGGAAGCGCCTCGCCCGCGTTCCCTCGCGCAGGCACCCGCCATGTCGGCGCCGACGTCTGAGGCACTCCGGGTCGGTTATGAGAAGCTCGATCGCTCACGGCTGCGCCCCGCGACCGTCCTCGCCAAGGCGAGCCGCGACGACTGGGCGCGCGCCATGGGCGAGATCTTCGTCGTCGAGGGCACCGTCGCACGGGGACGCTCGGCCGCGATCGACGTGGATGGACGCCGCTACCTGCTGCATTCGTTCGACCGCGAACTGCGCGAGTCCCTGCGTGCGTGGAAGGCGGGAGAGAAGGTTCGCCTCATCGGCGAGCTGGGCCTCTACAAGGGCAACTTTCAATTCGTCATCCACCGCGCCTCGTGGATGAATCCAACGCCATGAACTCGCTCCGCTTGGCCCTCCTCGTCGCGTGCGTGGCCACGGGCATCGCAGGGCTTCGGTCCGTCGCGGGCCCGTCGTTGGCCTGGACCAACAACCTCCTGACATGGGCCGACCCACGCCTCCCCGGCGGCAAGCTCGACATCTACTACCTCGAGGCCTTCTGCCTTCCTGGTGGCCATGAACGGCGATGGGACCAGACCCGCCTGCCCCACACGACCCGCATGACCCGTCGGGCGCCCGACGGCTCCGGGCTGAGCTTCGAGACGAAGGTGGGCAAGTGCGTCGTCGTGGACCACGGCGTGCGCGTGACGAAGGACGGCCTCGTCATGGACTTCACGCTGTCCAACCAGGGCACGGAGCCATGGCAGGTCCAGTGGTTCCAGCCCGCATGTGTCCGGGTGGACGCCTTCACGGGCGCCTCCCAGTCGAACTACACCCAACGCGCGTTCGTCTTCACGTCGCGCGGCCTGACATGGCTCTCCGAGACGCGTCGTCGCGAGGACGCCCTTTACCGGGGCGGGCAGGTGTACCTCCCCCCATGGGTCGATCCCGCCGACGCCAACCCGCGTCCCATCTCCCTGGATCGCGTGACGAACGGGGTCATCGGGTGCGTCTCCGGCGACAACCGGTGGCTCCTTGCGCTGGCGTCCGACCGCACCTTCGAGTTGTTCGAGGGCGTGTACGTGTGCCTGCACAGCGATCCCTGGATTGGTGGCCTTCAACCCGGAGAGGTCCGGCGCGTGCGGCAGCGCCTGTACCTCCTGCCCAACGACCCGAAGGCGTTGCTGCGCCGGTACCGGCGCGACTTCACCCCAAAGCAGGCCCTGCCTGCGCGGTGGTAGGCGGGTTCTTCTTCCTCCTGGGCTTCGTCCCTCGCGCGTTGCCCCGGCCAGGCCAAGCAGGCTGACCCCGCCGTCGGCCACTCACAGCCGCTCCGCGAGGGCCGCGCTGCTGGCCGACATCACGTCCCGATGCAGGCTGCCGCCGTGCGAGTCCATCGTAACGACGGCCGGGAGGCGCTCCACCTCGAGTTCCCAGATGGCCTCGGGCGAGCCGAACTTCTCGAGGAAGTACACGTTGCGAACCCGGCGCACGCACTCGGCGAGAACCTGCGCCGCGCCGCCCACCGCGTGCAGGTACACGCAACCGTGCTCCTTGCACGCCGCCAACGTTCGCTCGCCCATGCCCCCCTTCCCGATGACGCCGCGCAAGCCGAAGTCGCGGATGATCTGCCCCTGATACGGTTCCTCGCGGATCGACGTGGTCGGGCCAGCGGCCGTCACCTTCCAGCTCCCATCCGGCTCCTTCATCACGACGGGGCCGCAGTGGTAGATGATGCCGTCCCGCAGGCTCACGCCGGGTGGCAGTTGGCCCCCCTCGTGCAAGTACTTGTGGACGGCATCGCGTCCCGTGAAGACGACGCCCGTGATGGCGACCTCGTCGCCGACCTTCAATGCCCGCACCTGCGCCTCGTTGAAGGGTGCAATCAGTTCTTTCATGGATGGTTTTCCCGAAGGTGGACTGGTCTCGTTCAATACAACCACCGCTGGATGGCGCCCGCGGCGCCCAGCTCGACGCCTTGGCGGCGGTAGGCCCAGCACATGTAGCTGACGCTCACGAAGAAGGATGCCGGCACCCGGTTGGCCGCGCCGATCTTCACCCCCAGCAAGGTGGTCTTCCCTCCAAAGCCCATGGGCCCGATCCCGAGCTCGTTGGCCGTGCGCAGGATGTCCTGCTCCAGCTCGTCCAGTCGCGGGTCCGGGTTGCGATCGTCGAGGAACCGCAGGAATTGCTTCTTGGACCATTCGTAGCCCGTGGCGCGGTCGCCCCCGATGCACACCCCGAGGATGCCGGGGCCGCAGCCCTTGCCCTGCGCCTGCAACACGGCGTCGAGGATCACCTTCCGGCATCCGTCGAGGTCGCGGTTCGCCTTGAGCTTTTCCAAGGGCAGGGAGTATTGGGCGCCCACGTTCTCGCAACCGCCCCCCTTGAGGACCAGGCGCACCTCGAGGGCGTCGCCCCGATGCTGGTGGAAATGCACGGCCGGCGACCCCGGGCCCACGTTCGTCCCGTCATTCTCGCCCGTGATCGAATCGACGGAGTTCTGCCGGAGATAGCCCTTCGCGGTCGCCCGCCGGACGGCCTCGCGGGCCGTCTCCTCGAATGCGACCTGGTCCAGTCCGATGGGTGCATCGACGTAGAAAAGGATGCTCCCGGTGTCCTGGCAGATCGGCTGCGACTTCCGCTTCGCCAGCTCGATGTTGCGCTCCACGATCTTCAGGGCGCTTTCCGCGATGGATCCCTTCCTCTCGTTCTCCAACGCCGTCACCAGCGCCCGGTTGACGTCATCTGGTATCTCCGCCGACGTGCGTCGAATCAGCTCCACCAACGATTCCAGCAGCTCGTTCATCGGCCCGCAGGCTACGAATCCCGCCGCCACGACGTCAACGAAGGCCCGGAAGGCCACGTCGGAGCCCGCGCATCCCGAAGTTGTGCGTGGTCCCGAAGACGTCGTGCGCGCTCAACCCTCGGAGCGCGGCCGTCCCCGGCCGCCACGCCATGCTCCTGCCCTGCGGGACCGGTCAGATCCCCGCTGCCCGCCCAGATGCCACCCACAAGCTCGGGATACACTGTGTGTGGGAGCGTGCGTTTTTTTCCGTGATCCGCGTTCACCCTCCGCGCTTATCGTCTCGTGGTGAACGCACGCGGCCCTCTCCTTCGCCCCTTTGGAAATTCCAAGCCCATCCCACCGGCAATCGGGACGCGCCGGGATTTCCTCGTCGCCGCCGCAGGGCTGGGGTCCGTCGTGCTGGCGGGATGCGTGTCCCGTGGGCCGGCCGCGGCGACTCGCCGGCCGCCGCGCCTCCTGTTCACGTCTTCGGGCAAGACCTGCGTGGTCCAAGTGGATGGCACCGGCGAGCGCGTCCTGGATGTGCATGCACCCGCCCAGGTCACGTGGCAGCCGTGCGGGCCGCTCCCCGACGGGCGGTTGCTCCTCCTCAGCATGGAGGCTCGGCGCGACGGGCCGGGGCGCCCGTTCGACCAGTACTACCATCAAACACCCACGCACGTTTGGGCGCACGACCTCGATGACGGGTCGTTGGTCGAGCTGGCCACGCGCGAGCGCATCGCGCCGTTCCAGGCCCCGCAACTGATCCTGGGAAACGGCCGCATCCTCATGCAGGTGATCCCCAAGCGCCCCGGCCACATCGTGAACATGAATCTCGATGGGTCCGATCCCCGGGACTTCACCCGGAACGACGAGGGGCTTCCCTACGGCTTCAGCCTCAGCCCGGACGGCCGGCGCGTCGCCTTTCACCTCGCGAGCCCGCGCGGCTACGAGATCTGGACGAGCGACACGATGGGCCGGGATCGCGTCCGCGTCGTCGGGCAACCGGGCCACCTATACTTTGGACCCCAGTGGTCCCCGGACGGTCGTTGGATTGCGTACCAGGATTGCCACGAGCGCGAGGACCCCGGCCATGACTGGTCCGACGTTTGCGTGGCCCGGGCCGACGGCTCGGGCCATCGGGTGTTGACCACGGGCCAGTCGATGTGGTTCGCCGCGACGTACGGCCCGCCGCATCGCCATGGCAACGGATCCAACCTCGTGGCATGGACCCGCGATGGACGCGTCCTGTTTCCGCGGCGCTTGCCAGGGACGCGCGTGCCCTGGGCGTTCCAGGCCAACCGGCCGGACACCGACCACTTCAACCGGGACTATCAACCCGAGGCCGCAAGGGGTGGGACGCAGGTCTGCGCGATGGCCCCAGATGGCGGGGAAGCCCAAGTTATGGGAACCACCGAACCCGTCGCCTGGGACTTCCGATGCACGCCCTCCCCCGATGGCCGCTGGATCGCCTTTTGCCGCGCCCGGACGGGCGAGTCCCCGGCGCTTTGGGTCATGAGGTCCGACGGCACGAGCCCGCGCATGGTGACGCGCGGCATCGATGGGTCGGGCGCGGACCATCCGGCCTGGGTGATGCGGGATGAGGGCGGTGATCTTTGATCCGGAAGCGGCGGTGGGGCCTTCGATCGCCTCGTGTCGTGTCTCACAAATGGCTGGTGTTTCGCCGCGAGGGATTCTCGTGTCCAACGAGGCGCGAGTGACGAGCAGACCCGCAGAGGTCTGTGAGGAGCGAGC
>CAIRNV010000016.1 GCA_903880005.1 uncultured Verrucomicrobiota bacterium
CGGTCGTGCTTGCTTGATCTTCTTTCGCAAGAGCTTCGTCCTTCGCTCGTTACGGGCCTCGTACTGGCCCGCGCCTCGCTCACTCCTCGGCTTGCGAAAGAATCTGCGGCGCAATCACTTTCCTCCCCACTGCATCGGCCCGGGCTAGTCCCACGGGAAGCCCGGCTTCACATGCTGCTGCAAGCGGCGGAGGTCGGCGCGGTCGTCCGGGGGCTTGGAGAGGGTGAAGAAGAGGCTGCCGGACTTGGGGAAGCGCCAGCGCCAACGTTCCACGTGGCCGTCGGCGAAGGCGAGGTTGGCGCCTTGCCCGTGGCGGTTGGCGGGGATGTCGAACCAATAGTCCCGGTACGCGGACTGGGGCGTCGGGGTTCCAAAGACGGAGTCGAGGATGGCGTCCTCGTGGGTGTCGATGAAGGTGAAGAGGCTGGCCGGGGCGGGGTTGTTGATCTCGGTGAGCCGGCGGAAGGTGGGCGCGACGTCGCAGGCGATGGACTGGCTGAGGTTGTAGGAACGGGTGCGAAGCGGGGCACCGGGAAGCGGGGAGCCATCGGGGCGGACGACGCGGGAGGTGTCGGCCGGGCAGCGGAAGGTGGCGACGGTCTTGAGGTAGGGGAACAGGACGGAGGCTTGGATGTTGGAGGCGGTGAGGTCGTAGGGGGCGAGCCCGGGCGCCCAGGAGTTGGATCGGGTGATGGGCTCGAGGCTGGTCACGTCATAGACGTAATTGTTGAGGGGCAGGGCATCGTTGTGGTCGGTGGCGTAGAGGTGGAGCGAGATTCCCAGCTGGCGTTGGTTGTTCTTGCACGACGCCTCGAGGGCCTTTCTTCGGGCCATGGACAAGGCTGGGAGCAACATCGCCGCCAGGATCGCGATGATGGCGATGACGATCAGGAGCTCCACCAACGTGAAGGCGATCCCGCCGGGATGCCGGAGGCCGGGCCGGTTCATGAAGGGCACCGTGCGGACGTCGTCGGCATTCGGCAAGGACGAGGATGGAAAACGGGGTTGGCTCCGTGGCGGGACTTCTTAAGAGTTGGCCCCATTCATGAAGAAGAAGACGCAGGGGAAGTCGTTGGAACGGGTCTATTCATCGGCGGTGGTGGACGGCATCGAGCGGGCGCCGAGCCGCGGGATGTTGTACGCCACGGGCTTCAAGAAGGAGGACTTCAGGAAGTCCCAGGTCGGCGTGGCCTCGACGTGGTCGATGGTGACGCCCTGCAACATGCACATTGACCAGCTCGCGGTGAGCGTGGCGCAGGGGATCAACGAGGCGGGCGGCAAGGCGGTGGTGTTCAACACCATCACGATTTCCGACGGCATCTCGATGGGCACGGAGGGGATGAAGTACTCGCTGGTGTCCCGGGAGGTGATCGCCGACTCGATCGAGACGGTGGTGGGGTGCCAGGGGTTTGACGGGTTCGTCGCGGTCGGGGGTTGCGACAAGAACATGCCGGGTTGCGTGATGGCGATGGCCCGCCTGAATCGCCCGTCGATCTTCGTGTACGGCGGCACGATCCTGCCGGGCGAGCACCATGGCCGGGACGTGGACTTGGTGAACATCTTCGAGGCCGTGGGCAAGCAAGCGGCCGGGCAATGCAGCGAGGAGGAGGTCGAGGCGGTCGCCGAGGTGGCGATCCCCGGCGCGGGCTCGTGCGGCGGCATGTACACCGC
>CAIRNV010000017.1 GCA_903880005.1 uncultured Verrucomicrobiota bacterium
GCTCGCTCCTCACAGACCTCTGCGGGTCTGCTCGTCACTCGCGCCTCGTTGGACACGAAAATCCCTCGCGGCGAAACACCAGCCATTTGTGAGACACGACACTAGGCTGGGACGACGCGGTCCGGCTAGGCCGCGGCTGTGGCGGGGGCGGCGTTGGCGGAGGCTCCTCCGCCGGATTCCTTGAACTTGACGATCGCCGCGAGGCGGTTGGGAACGCCCAGCTTCTTGGCGATGCGCTTGTTGTGGACGTACACGGTCGCGACGGAGAGGCCAAGGAGCGAGGCGACCGTCTTGCAGTCGTGCCCGGCCGCGCCGAGCTCGATGACCCGCAGCTCCGCCGGGGACAGGATTTCGGAAAGGCCCGGGGGCTTGGGCTTTCGGTACCTCGCAATGAGGGATCGAAGGACGGGCGGCGAGACGACGGGCTCGCCCCGGAGGCAACGCAGGAGCCCATGCGCGAGGTCTGCCAGCGGCATGCCCTTCAGGAGGTAGCCTGTCGCCCCCGAGGCCAACGCCTCGCCGATGGTGGCGTCGTCGTCGCAATTGGTGAACGCGATGATTTGCCGGGCCAGCCCCTTCTCGGCGATGCGACGGATCACCCTGAGCCCGGAGTCGCCCGGGAGGAGGAGGTCCACGAGCGCGATGTCCACCTTGCGCCGGGCGAGCTTCTGGATGGCCGTCTTGCCTTCGTTGAACAAAAGGGGCGGCGCAAACCCCGGGCATTGCTCGAAATGGGTCCCGATCAGGGACAGGAGCTGGAGGTCGTCGTCGATGATGGCGAGCGTCACTTGCATGGATGGGATGTGGGGGATGTTCTCTGACTCGTGGCTCCGCGCGCGTGGCAGGGGATCTGGACGATGATCTCGTTGGCCTGGCGCGCAGGCCGAGGGGTCTGGGTCGTTCCACCCAGCAATTCAAGGCATCGTCGCAGGAGGCTGGCGCGAAAATGGACGTGGAAGGGTGGCTGGGCCACCGCTCGCGCGCGTCCCGGCGCCCGCATCCTGTCGGCCGCCTCCAAGATCGCCCGCGCAAACCCCCCGCTCCCGCGGGTCCGCAGGCGGAGAACGATGGACCCATCCTCCACCCGCAAGGCGTCCAAGGTGGGCCTCGGCGACGGGAACAAGGACGCCAGCTCCCACAGCGTGGACGCGAACCCCGAGCCGATTCGCGGGTCGATCCAGGCCGTGGCCCCGGCGTCGATGGCCGGTCCCGGGCTCAAGGCGTGGGGGTCGCGGAACGCATCCAGCGAAAACGGCTCGGGAAGGGGCCCGTGCCCTGCCTGCTCGACCTCGATGGTGCGCGCGAGGAGCCCGATGCAGACGGAGGCCTCGCGGGAGGCAGCGTCAATGGCCTCGATGTTGGCCCGGAGTTTTCGTGACGACAACGGGCCCGGGGTGTGAAGCAGGATTTCGGACGCGTAGGCGGCCACCGTCAGCGGCGAGCGAGCCTCATGCAGGACGGCGTGGAACAAATCCCACGGTATCTCCGTCGCTGCGGCGTTGCGTTGAGGCGTCATGGCCGGCTCGTTCTTGGAAAAGGTGCCCTCCCGCAAGGAATAAGGGGATGGAGCCGCCGGAGGTCAAATAGGGATTTGAGAAATTAGGTATTTAGGGGATCCGTGGGGAAATGGGGATGGGCCGATCCGCCTCCTCTGGAGCGACTCCCTTCGGGTCCGTCGCGCGATGCTCCCCGCAAGTCACTTCGTCCCCCGGCGGGGCTTCCCGCACCTGCGCGGCCAGCGCGACCGACTCGGCTGACTCGCTACGGCGAAGCCGGAACGATTCAGTTGGATCGGTCGTGCTTGCTCGATCTGCTTGCGCAAATCCTTCGTCGCTCGCTCGTTACGGGTCTCGAACTGGCCCGCGCCTCGCTCACTCCTCGGCTTGCGCAAGCATCTGCTTCGCAATCACTTCCCTCCCAACCGAATCGTCCCGGCTACGGAAATCGGGATCGGATGTATCCCTTCAGGAGGCGTGCAAGCTCCCGAAGCCGGATCGGTTTCGTGAGGTAAAGGTCGGCCCCGGCCCTGAGGCAATCGTCCCGGTCCGCGCTCAGGGACGAGGCCGTGAGGAGGGCGATGACGATGTTGCTGACCCCGGGGTCCGGATGGTTGCGAACCTCGCGCACGAAGGCGTTCCCGTTGGAGTCCGGGAGGTGGAGATCGAGCAGGAGCGCGTGGCAAGGCTCCTTGCCGATGGCGTCCTTGGCCTCGGAAGCCGTACCGGCCCTCGCGACGTCGAACCCGGACTGTGCGAGGAAGTCGGAGACGATGCGCAGGGTGGGGCCGTTGTCCTCCACCACGACGATGCGTGGGGAAAATTCGTCAGGGCGTGGCTTCATGGGGCGCATGCGTGATAATCAGAAACGACTATTTCGAGACGGAATAAATGTTTAATACCAATAAATAGCTAAAACGCAAGGCTCGCGTGACGGCGGGTCATGGGCAGGATGGCGCGGATGGCATCCCCAGGGCATCCGACGGTGGTGGGCGACATCCAGCTCGACCCTAGCCGCGCCGCCTTCCATGGACCGTCGAGGTCCCTGATCCTCGCCGACCTGCACCTGGGCTATGAATGGGTGCAACGATCCCGCGGGCACTTGCTGCCCTTGGCACAGCCAGACGACACGGCCGCTCGCATCCGGGCCCTCGTGAAGCATTGGGATGCCCGTTGCGTGGTGGTGTTGGGCGACCTCGTCCATGGGAAGGCGGGCATACAGGGGGTTCGGGCCGCATTGGAGCAGGTGCTACGGGCCCGCCCGGGGCTGGAGTGGAGATTGGTGTTGGGGAACCATGATCGCGGGTTGGGCTCGGTCCTTCGAGCGTTGGCCATCGACGGGGTCACATGGGGCGACACATGGAGGGAGGCTGGCTGGATGGGGGTGCATGGCGACGTGTGGCCGGAAGCCGCGCCCGGGGAGCGAGTCCTCAGCGGCCATGAACATCCCTCGGTGGACGTGGGCCGGCCCGGGATGGGGGAGGTGCGGGTCCCGGCCTTTGTCGTGGGGGAACGCGGCATCATCTTGCCCGCCTTCTCACCCTGGGCCGCCGGGAGCGTCGTGGGACGGCGTCCCATGATGGGGGAGTGGGCGCGTCGCCTCGGGGTGACGAGCTACGTCGCCTGCATGGGGCATCGACTACTGGAGATTCCCGCCGCGCGCCTGGGGAATGGCCCGCCCGCCTCCCCTCGATAAGCCGGAACGATGCAGTTGGGAGGGAAGTGATTGCGAGGCCGATGCTTCCCCAAGCCGAGGAGTGAGCGAGGCGTGGGCCAGTACCAGGCCCGTCACGAGCGGATGACGAAGGAGTTGCGCAAGCAGATCGAGCCAGCACGACCGATCCACCTGCGTCGTTCCGGCTAAACCGCGAGGGGTGGGTGCGTGACCGGCGTCTTGATGTGGGTCAGTGCCGCAGCGCTGCCTCCTCGTGGCGGATCCAGACGCGGAGGGTCAGGAGGAAGGTGGCGGCGATGGCGACGGCGAGGGCGAACACGGCGTAGGCGGCGGTCATGTGATTCCTTTCGTATTGGGGCGCAAGCCCCGGTTGCTGGCACCATGGATACGCGCGTGGCGTGGCGGCTCGCTCGCCCGCCGTTGGCATCTTCAGGGCAAAAAGTGCGGTCCGGCCGTCGTGTGCTTCCAACGGGGGCGTGTCTCGGGTACACGGACGGCGCATGAATCCGAGCGCGGTGCAGGTCTTGGCGACGGTCTTGTTTGGGCTGGCGGTGCTACACACGTTCGCCGTGAAGCGGTTTGCGCGATGGGCGCATCGTTACCCGGAAGGATCCATCCAGGAAAACCTCCTTCATTTCCTGGCCGAGACCGAGGTTGTGTTCGGCCTGTGGGCGGCCGCGTTGTTCGTGGCCATCATGGCGGTGCAGCGGTCCGTCCACGCGGCCGTGGAGTATGTCGAGGGCCTGAACTTCACGGAGCCGAAGTTCGTGTTGGTGGTCATGGTGGTGGCGGCCACGCGGCCGGTGGTGTGGTTGGCGGAGAGCCTGGTGGTGGCGATTTCGCGGGTCGTGCCCGGGCCGCGGCCGGTGGCGTTCTACATGGCGGCGCTGGGGGTGGGCCCGCTGCTGGGGAGCTTCATCACGGAGCCCGCTGCCATGACCCTGCTGGCCATGGTTCTGAAGCGTCGTTACTTCGACGCGGGGATTGGCCGCACGCTGGCGTACGCCACGCTGGGCCTCCTGTTTGTCAACGTCTCCATTGGCGGCGTCCTCACGCACTTCGCGGCCCCCCCCGTCCTGATGGTGGCCACGAAATGGAACTGGGGCATCACGCACATGGCCACCCACTTCGGATGGCGCGCCGTGCTGTCCTGCCTGGCGAGCGCCGCGTTGGTCACGATGTGGTTCCGACGTGAGTTGGGCGCGCTGCCCGAGGCCAAGGAATCCGGCCCGGGCGTCCCGTGGTGGTTGGTCCTGCTTCATGTCGTGACCCTGTCGTTGGTGGTGGCGTTCGCCCATTATCCCGACGTGTGCTTCGGGGTGTTCGTGATGTTCCTGGGGATGGTGAAGGCGACGCGTGAGTACCAGGACGAGCTGAAGCTGCGCGAGGGCTTGCTGGTGGGATTCTTCCTGTCCGGCCTCGTCGTGCTGGGCACCCTTCAGGACTACTGGCTGAAGCCCCTCATCCAGTCGCTCGGGGGCGCCGCCCTTTTCTTCGGGGCCACGGGTCTCACCGCCATCACGGACAACGCCGCCCTCACCTATCTCGGATCCTTGGTCGAGGGCATCTCCGACCCGCTCAAGTATGCGCTCGTGGCCGGGGCCGTCACCGGCGGCGGCCTCACGGTCATCGCCAATGCCCCGAATCCAGCCGGGGCCGGAATCCTGCAGGATTCCAAGGCGTTCGGCGACGAGGGCATCAGTCCCCTCGGGCTTTTCCTGGGGGCCCTTTTTCCCACCGCGATGGCGGTGGTGATGTTTTGGTTCGTCTAGGCGATCCGCGTCATGCGATTCGTGCCTTGGGTTCGGCATGAAGCGTGCTTGTTGAGGTCGAACGGGTGTCCTTTGGAGAAACGTGAGTTGGGGGCGTGGCACGGGGCGGCAGATGCCGCGCCGCGACTCGACGGGGCGTGGGCGAGGTGCTGGGGACGGGCGGGACCCGGCCAAGAATTGGCTAGACTCACAAGGCTTGATAGGGGGGCATGGTGGCAGCGCGAGGCCACGCGGCGAGGCCGCAAACTCGGCATCAAATCTCCATGGAACACGAGGCGCGACACAACAGGGGCCGGGGGCTTTCCGGCCCCGCCATGATCACCTTCCTGTGCCTGACGCTGGTCTTGCTCAAGCCGCGCCGCGTCCTGGCACAGGGTCGCGCGGAATACCGTTACGAGGACTACCGGGAGGACGGCAACCGCATGGACGTGCAGACGCACTCGGCGTGGTTTGAGTACGCGTTGCACGAGAAGGTCACGGCACGGGCCTCCTACACGCGCGATGCGTTGTCGGGGGCGACGCCCACGGGCGGGCCGGGCGAGCCGGGCGGCCCCGGGTATGAATGGGTCAACATGCGCGACCTTCGCAACGCCGGGTATGTCGAGGCATCGATCCGCGCGGGCCGGACCCTCACGACCCCGCAGGTCGCCTACAGCGAGGAGAGCGACTACCAGTCCACCGGGTTGTCCCTGACCGAGACCATCGACTTCAACCAACGCAACACATCCCTGGTGCTCGGCCTGTCCCGGAACTCGGACGCGGTGAAGGGACGATTCCAAAGGACGTACCGTTACCGGGGAACGTGGGAATTCCTGGTGGGCATCAACCAAGTGCTGGGGCCGCGGACCTATGCGACGTTCAACGTCACCGTGGGCTACGCCGACGGTTACCTCAGCGATCCCTACAAGGGCGTGAACGTGTACTTCGACCTGCCGGGCGACGTGTTCGACGCCACGCCATGGTATGCGGTGGATGCGGAGAAGCGTCCTTCGACAAAGCTAAAGCAGGTGGTGTTTGCGAGCATCAACCACCTCGTGCCGGCCGTGAACGGCGCCGTCGAGGCCAGCTACCGGTTTCATCGCGACGACTGGGGCGTCCTGGCCAACACCGTGCAGGTCGGCTGGGCCCAGAAGCTTGGAAAACGGGTCACGGTGTCGCCCATCTTCCGGTACCACCACCAGACGGCGGCGGATTTCTTCGCGGTGCGGGTGAACTCGGACCCGGCCTTCGCCGGCAGCCGCGTGGCCTTCGACGCGAGCAACAACTTCGTGGGGCAAGAGGGCGTGGACCCCGGCTTCGACCTCGCCCTCGCCGACCCCTCTAACTACCAGATCATCTCCATTCCGGCGTACCCGACCTACTACTCCGCCGACTACCGCCTCAGCGAGCTGCAATCCTTCACGTACGGCGTGAACGTGGCCGTGCAGGTCCACGAGCGGGTGGCCGTGGTCCTCGGCTACCGAAGGTATGACATGCAGGGGCTGGAACCGGGCATCGCGGACGCCACCTACCCGGACGCCCACATCTTCAACGTCGGCCTGAGCGCCAGCTTCTAGGCCGACATGACCATCGTCCCACAACCCGACCGCCGCGCCCTCGCCGTCCTCCGGAGCCTGCCGGTGGACGAGGTCCGCGCGCGCATCCGTGACGGGGCAAGGTTGGGCAAGGGTCCTGGCCCGAGTGAACTGGAGTTTGCGGCGATGGGCACGCGTTGCCGGGTGTCCTTTCAGGGCGGGCCGGGGCCCGAGGCCGTGGCGACGGCGGTGATCGATTGGGTGGGGGCATTCGAGGCTCGCTACAGCCGTTTCCTTCCCGCCAGTTGGGTGTCGCAAGTGAACGCGGCGGCGGGCGGCGACTGGCTGCCGATGGATGCCGAGGCGGAGGGCTTGATGCGCTTGTGCGGCCAGTTGGCGTATCTCACCCACGGGGCCTTGGACGCCACGGCGTTGCCCTTGGTCCAGTTGTGGGACTGGAAGGCGGCCCGCGTGCCGTCGAATGCGGAGGTCGATGCGGCGCGGGGCATGGTCGGATGGAAGAACGTTGAAATGGCCCCCGGCAAGGTGCGCTTGGCCAAGCTGGGCATGGCCATCGACCTCGGTGGCGTGGGCAAGGAATACGCGGTGGACCAAGTCATCCTGCTGCTGGCGCGCCTGGGCGTGGCGTCGGCCTTGGTGGACTTTGGCGCTGACATCCGGGTGTTGGGGCGGCCTTGGGACGGTCGGCCGGCCTGGAAGATCGGGTTGGAAGACCCGCAAAAACCCGGGACCGCGTGGACCCACCTGGTCATCCGCGACGGCGCCGTGGCCACTTCGGGCTCCTACATCCGCGGGTTTGAGTCGGGGGGCAGGCGCTATGGCCACATCTTGGACCCGCGCACGGGAAGGCCGTCGGACAACGACGTGCTGGCGGCGAGCGTGATGGCCCCGAGTTGCACCCAGGCGGGGATGCTGAGCACGGCGGCATGCGTCTTGGGAGCCGAGGCCGGCCGCCGGCTGCTGCTCGCCACTCCGGGGGTTGAAGGATGCTTGGTCACGGGCAAGGGTGTGGTAGGAACGGCGCGATTTCATGAACACGTCACGACGTAGCTTCGGGCTTCGGCTGATCGCCGGGGCATGTTGGGCGGGATGGACCTCGGCCATCGCGGCCGGGTTGATCCAGCCGGGAACGGACTTCCCCGACCTCGCGAAGGCCGGGTTGGAGGGCACGCTCCCGGACCTGAAGGGCAAGGTGGTGGTGGTGGACTTCTGGGCGAGTTGGTGCACGCCATGCAAGAAGGCGATGCCCATGTACGCCGAGTTGCACAAGGAATACGCCGGCAAGGACGTGGTCATCGTCGCCGTCAGCCTCGACGAGAACCGCAAGGACTACGACGCGTTCCTGAAGAAGAACCCGCTGCCGTTTGTCGTGGCACGGGATCCCAAGGGAAAGCTGGCCGAGGCCGTGGGCGTGCAGGAGATGCCGACGTCGGTCGTGTTGGGCAAGGATGGCAAGGTGGCGTCCGTGCATAGCGGGTCGCTGGGCGACAAGGCGCGAGGAAAGTTGTCGGCCGAGATCGACGGGTTGCTGAAGAAGTAGTGAGGCGGGAGGAGAGGATGCATGCCATGAAGCGGAGACGGATGGAACGGACGGCACTGTGGGCGGGACTGCTGCTGCTCGGGATGACCGGGGCCGGTTGCCAGGCGGTGAAGCCATGGCAACGGGGCCAATTGGCCGACCCGTTGATCAAGCCCGATCGCGACCCCTTGGGCCTCGCCTTGGCGGAGCACGTCTTCTTTTCACGTGAGGCTGCCATGGGCGGGCGCGGCGTGGGGGGCGGTGGTTGCGGGTGCAATTGAGTGGTGGCCCCGGGCCGGGGCCGTCGTTGGGATTTGAGTCATGCCAAAAGGAATCTGAACCATGAATGCAAGAAAGTTGCCGTCCCTTATGGCGGCGTTGTTCCTACAGTTCGCGCCCCTGCTGCGGACGGTCGAGCCCGCGATGACGGGCGTGCTTCAGCCGGTCTTTGTCCTGCTGCGTTGGTTTTCGGCGGCGTCGGCCGTCGCGGGCGGCGCCCATGCGTTGTCCGGGGCGACCGGCCTCGTGACGTCGGCTGCGGTGCGCGGGACCAATGGAGTCTCCATGAGCTACCGGGTGCAGATCACGAGCGACGTCCATGGGACGGCCAAGTCCTACTCCGCGATGGGCCTTCCGCCGGGAGTCGTGGTGTCGAGTTCGACCGGCGGGATCATCTCGGGATCGCCCTCCAGCCCGGGTACATTCTCTGCCCAGGTCACCGGTTGGGAGTTCTCGAATCGCACCGGCGATTCATACACCGCCACCGTGACGTTCACCGTGGTGGACGGTCCGCCCGTGATCTCCGTCCAGCCCTTGCCGCAGACGGTCAACGAGGGGGGCGTGGCCACGTTCAGCGTGACGGCGACCGGGAGCGCATTGACCTACAGATGGCTGCGTGACGGGTTGGAGTTGGCCGGTGCCACCAGCTCCACCCTCACGTTGAACCCGGTGAAGTTGGGCGACGCCGGGCTGTACCAGGTGCGCGTCCAGAACAGCGGTGGCTCCATCTTCAGTTCCCAGGCGAGGCTCACCGTCAATCCCGTCGTGGCGGCGCCAGTCTTCGTGACGTTGCCCGATGGCAAGACCGTGCACCGGGGCGAGTCGGTTGCCCTCGTCGCCGTTGCCACCGTCGAGGGCGGCACGCCGGCTTACGCATGGACGCGAGACGGCGCGCCGGTGTCAGGGGGCGACGGTGGCACGCTCGTCTTGAATGACATCGCCGCCACCCAGGCCGGTGCCTATCGGGCCATCGCCACGGCCAATGGCTTGTCCACCACCTCGGCTCCCGCCGCCGTCGTGGTGATGGGTGACATCCGCCTGGACCCACCGGCCCTCTCGGAGTCCGGGCTGTTCCTCCGGGCCAATGCCATACCCGGTCGCCGTTACCTCCTCGAACGCGCCGCCGATCCGGCAGCCGCGACGTGGACCACCGTCACCGACCTGGTTTCCACCGGGGCGACGGTGGACTTGCTGGAGTCCAACACGGCCAACCCTGCCGCCTTCTACCGCGTGCGGGTCGAGCCTTGAGCCAGGACACCCGGGCCGGAACCACTCCTCCGTCCGCGGGGACGTGTGGCGGGCGGAGGCGTGTGCGCGGCGAGGTCAAACGACCCGGTGCTGAACGTCCGCGACACGCTGCGGCGAAGGCCCAAGAAGGTTCCCAGGATACCTGACGCCCACATCCATGCGTATCACCGCCGAGGAAGCCGCGTCCATGGTGCGCCCGGGACATTGGGTGGACTATGGGTTTGGCATGGGGCAGCCGGATGCCTTTGACCGAGCCTTGGCGGCGCGGGCGGACTTGGGTGGGCCGGTGTTCATCCGCGCCGCGTTGTCGATGCGGCCGCGAGCCGTGATGGCGGCCGATCCGGAGGGCAGGCGATTCGTTTGGTTGAACTGGCATTTTTCGGGCATCGACCGGCGCGCGCACGACGCCGGGGCAGGGCATTACATCCCAATGAACTTCGGCGAGGCACCGGACCTTTACCGTCGATTCATCGAGCCCGTGGACGTGGCGGTGGTGAAGTGCTGCGAACGGGACGCGGACGGGTTCTACAACTTCAGCGGGGCGTGCACGTACCACGGTGCCTTGACGGAGCGAGCGCGGTGCGTGGTGGTGGAGGTGGACCCCCGGTTGCCGCGCGTGCGAGGGGCCGGGAATGGCATCCACGAGTCCCAGGTCGATTTCGTGGTGGAGACGGATGGACTGGGGGCTCCCGAGCTGGCCCAAGGGGTGCCCAATGACGTCGATGTCCGGATCGCCCGGCACGTGGCAGGTCATGTGGAGGACGGTGCTTGCTTGCAGATTGGGATCGGCGGGCTGCCGAACGCCGTGTGCACGGCCATCCTGGAGGCCGGGACGCGCGACCTGGGCATCCACACGGAGATGTTGGTGGACGGATTGATGCACCTGATTGAAGGCGGGCGTGTCACCGGTGCTCGCAAGCGCAACGGCGTGGGCAAGGCCGTGTTCACCTTCGCGGGCGGTTCCGCCGCGTTGAACGCGTTCATCCACGACAACCCGGCCCTTGAGTCTTGGCCCGTGGACGAGACCAACCTTCCCGATCGCATCATGGCCAACCCCGGCGTGGTGTCCGTCAACAGCACCGCGCAGGTGGACCTCCAGGGACAGGCGGCGTCCGAAAGCGCGGGGACCCGGCACCTCACGGGGACGGGCGGCCAGTTGCAGTTCGTGCGCGGCGCCTATGCGTCGCAGGGCGGCAAGTCCTTCCTGTGCCTGCCGTCCACGCGGACGCGCCGGGATGGGACCGTCGAGAGCCGCATTGTGGCGGCCCTGGAACCCGGCACGGTGGTGACGACCCCGCGGACCGACGTGATGTACGTGGCGACGGAATGGGGGGTGGTGAACCTGAAGGGGAAATCCGTGCCGGAGCGCGTGAGGGCGCTGATCTCGGTGGCGCACCCGGACTTTCGGGAGGAACTCGCACGGCGTGCGCGCGAGGGCCGCATGGTGCCGGCTTGGCATGTCTGAGCCGGGACGATGGAGTTGGATCGGTCGTGTTTCGAGTGAGGAATTCCCCGCTGCATGCATCACGGAATCGGTGTTTGGGAGGCCTTGTTTTCTCATCACGCCAAGACGCCAAGACGCGGAGAGTTCCTGCTGGATCCACCCTCCAGCGCCGCCGTTTGAGGCGAGAACCGGGCACCCAAGAACTGCTTGCGCGCGGATCAGCGCCCAGCCTGCGGCCTTGACCGGCGGGGGGACGCTGGGGGACAAGGGCGGCATGAAATCCCATGGATGGACGGCGAAGGGTTGGATGGGCGTCGCATTGGCGATGGCCTTGCACGTTGAGGCGGCTCCCAAGCCCGGAGGCCATGGTGGCTGGGTGTTGCATTCGTTCGAGCGCCAGCAGCTCACGGATGAGTTCTGGGCCGAGGGCGCGGCCTTCGGCGACTTCAACAAGGACGGCAAGATGGACGTCGTCTCGGGTCCCTTCTGGTACGAGGGCCCGTCGTTCAAGGTGCGCCATGACTACGCCCCTGCGACGCGGCGCTCAAGGAGCACCAAGAACGGCGCACCGGTCGAGTTCGCCGGCTACAAGGGTGGGCTCGGCAACGAAAACGAGTACTCGGAGAACTTCTTCGCCCACAGCCACGACCTCAATGGCGACGGCTGGGCGGACATCCTCATCCTCGGCTTCCCGGGTGCGGAGTCATGGTGGTACGAGAACCCCAAGGGCGCGGGTGGCCACTGGAAGCGGCACCTGGCCATCGACGTGACGGACAACGAGTCACCCACGTTCACGGACATCAACGGCGACGGCCGCCCCGAGATCGTGTGCGCCTCCAAGGGCCGCTACGGGTGGGCCGAGCCCAATCGGTCCCTGCCCACCGCCCCGTTTGCTTGGCACCCCATCACGCCCAACAAGAATTACCACAAGTTCACCCACGGGATGGGCGTGGGCGACGTGAACGGCGACGGCCGCATGGACTTGCTGGAAAAGGACGGATGGTGGGAGCAGCCCAAGTCGCTGGCCGGCGACCCTGAATGGACGTTTCATCCGCAGGCCTTCGGCGTCGGCGGCGCCCAGATGTACGCCTATGACGTCAATGGCGACGGCAAGAACGACGTCATCACCAGCCTCGCCGGCCATGGCTACGGCCTCGCTTGGTACGAGCAGGTCCGCGAGGGCGACGCCATCCGTTTCAAGGAGCACATCTTCATGAACAAGCTCCCGACCGAGAACCGCTACGGCATGCATTTCTCCCAGTTGCATGCCATCGACCTCGTGGACATGGACGGCGACGGGCTCAAGGACATCGTGACCGGGAAGCGGTTCTGGGCGCACGGGCCCGCCGGTGACCCCGAGCCCAACGCCACCCCGTACGTGGTGTGGTTCCAGCTCCAGCGGATCAAGGGCGGGGGCGTGGACTGGGTGCCCCGCGTGATCGACGACGCATCGGGGACGGGCACGGAGGTCAAGGCGCGTGACTACAACGGCGACGGGAAGCCGGACGTCGTGGTGGGCAACAAGAAGGGGGTCTTCGTGTTCACGCACGTGGACCGGAAGGTTTCGGAGTCCGAGTGGCATGCGGCGCAGCCCAAGCCCATCAACCCTTGAGCGTGGCGAGGACGATTCAGCCCGGCGCGGCGGTTGGGCGGCCTCATGCCCCTCCGCCGTTTGTGTTTTGAAACCCAGGTGACGCGGGCTGGCTAAGCCGTAACGATTCAGTTGGATCAGTCGTGCTTGCTCGATCTGCTTGCGCAAATCCTTCGTCGTTCGCTCGTTACGGGCCTCGTACCGGCCCGCGCCTCGCTCACTCCTCGGCTTGCGCAAGCATCTGCTTCGCAATCAC
>CAIRNV010000018.1 GCA_903880005.1 uncultured Verrucomicrobiota bacterium
GTATGGCGGGTATGGCGGGCCGAGGAGGACCGCGTCGCGACCGGAGGGCTACGACGCGCCGTTGTGCTGGATCCCGCATGGCGTGGACAACTCGAGCGGGTCGCAGGCGTGGATTCCGGGAGGGCAGTGGGGCGCGTTGGGTGGACTTCCCTTGCACTTGATGTGGGGCCGGTGCGGCGCGCTCTTGCTGTTGCGCGACACCGATGCCTCGGGCGACGGGGTCCAGGCGGCGGTGACGCCCCTGCCGGTGAAGTTCCTGAGCGGGCCCAACCGGGCGAGCTTCAACCCGCGCGACGGCAGCCTGTTGGTGGCGGGTAGCACCGGATGGCAGACGAGCGCGGTGAAGGACGGCGCGTTGCAGCGGGTGCGGTTCACGGGCAAGCCCGTCAACGTCCCGGTGGGTTGGCGCGTGGTGCCGGGCGGCATGGAGCTGCGCTTCGCCTCGCCCGTCGATCCCGCCACGGCCTCCGATCCCGGCAGCTACGCCGTCCGCGCATGGAACTATCGCTATGCCGAGGCCTACGGCTCCAAGGACTGGTCCGTGAAGGATCCCAGCAAGCCGGGCCGCGACGAGTGGATCGTGGCCTCTGTCAAGGTGGAGACCGGGGGGCGATCCGTGGTGCTCTCGGTCCCGGAGCTGGGCCCGGTGATGCAAGGGGAGCTGAAGTACAACGTGAACCCGGCCGACGGCGGCAAGCCGTGGCGCGGATCGTTGTGGTTCACCGTCCACCGCCATTGATCCGGCCGAGCCGGAGCGGTGGCAGATGCTTCGCGTGAGGGCACGCGGCCTGCACGGCGGGAGCTTCGTCCGTCGCTCGTGAGCCCGCACCAGCGGGAGCGAGGCGGGGCCGTGGAATCCCCCTTGCCTCGATGGCGCGTCTCCGGAGACTTCGCGGCCGCATGGCATTCGACCTTGGGTCGTTGAATCCCGAGCAACGGGAGGCGGTGGTGACGTTCGAGGGGCCGGTGCTCATCCTGGCGGGGGCGGGCACGGGCAAGACGCGGACGTTGACCTGCCGGATCGCGCACATGATCGGCCGCGGGGTTCCTCCGGGGCATGTCCTGGCCGTCACGTTCACCAACAAGGCCGCGCGCGAGATGGTCGAGCGCGTCAACGAGATGCTCCCGCGGGCGGGACGGAAGCGCCGTGATCGTTCCGAGCCGGAGGATCCCTTCGACGCGCGCCCGACGGTCTGCACGTTCCACTCGCTGTGCGTCCGCATCCTGCGCGAGCACATCGAGCGCCTGGGCTACAAGAAGAACTTCGTCATCTACGACGAGGGCGACCAGGTGGCGGCCATGAAGAAGGTCCTGAGCGCCATCTCGGCCAAGGGCGAGAAGACGGATGCGCATGCCGTGCTGTCGATGGTGTCGAAGCTCAAGAACGCGGCGCCCGGGGCGGCCGTGTTCGGCGACGAGTCGGTCCTCGCCCTCGCACAGCATGTTCGGCGGCGCTACGAGTCCGCCCTGCGGGCGGCCAACGCCGTGGACTTCGACGACCTCATCCTCCTCGCCCTCCAGTTGTTCCGGGAGCATCCCGACGCCCTGGAGGCCTGCCGCCGTCGCTGGCGCTACGTGATGGTGGACGAGTACCAGGACACCAACGGGAGCCAGTTCGAGCTCGTCCACGCGCTGGCTCGTGAGTCGCGCAACCTCTGCGTCGTCGGGGACGACGACCAATCCATCTACGGGTGGCGCGGGGCCGAGATCGCCAACATCCTCGAACTCGAGAAGCACTACCCCGAGGTCAAGGTCATCAAGCTCGAGCAGAACTACCGCTCCACCAACACCATCCTCAAGGCCGCCAACGCCGTCATCCGCAACAACGCCCGGCGCCGCGGCAAGAACCTGTGGTCCGCCAAGGGCGCCGGCCCCAAGATCGTCCTGCACGCCTTCAAGGACGACGAGGAGGAGGCGGAGACCGTCGCGGACAACATCGAGTTCGACCGCGCCGGGCGCCGGATCCCCTGGGGACAGCAGGCCATCCTCTTCCGCACCAACATCCAGGCCCGGCCCATCGAGACCGCCCTCCGCAAGCGCCGCATCCGCTACCGACTCATCGGCGGCCAATCCTTCTTCGACCGGCGCGAGATCCGGGACGTCCTCGCCTACCTCAAGACCTTCGTGAACCCCGAGGACGACGTCAGCCTCCTGCGCATCGCCAACACCCCCACACGGGGGCTCAGCGACGTCACCATGGAACGCCTCCTCGGGCTCAGCGCGGACCGCAAGTCCAGCGTCTGGACCATCCTTCGGCATACCGACGTCCTCGCCTCCTTCCCGTCGCGCACGGCCGACGCCATCCGTTCATTCCATGCGTTCGTCGAGCGCGTGCGCGAGCCCATCCTCGGCACGGGGCGCATCTCGTTGACCGACTGGGCCGACGGATGGCTCCGCGAGACGGGCTACCTCGAGGAGCTGAGGCGTTCGGAGAAGGATCCCGAGGTGGGCGACAACCGGGTCCGCAACGTCATGGAGTTGGTCGCCACCTTGGACGGGGGCGACGCCCGGCCCTTCCTCGCCGCCAAGGCGGCCGCGCCCAAGGGACCTTCGCTGGCCGAGGCCGCCGGCCTGGAGCCCATGCGGTTGACCTCGGACGCGCCCCCCGAGCCGAGGCCGCTCGTGCCCCGGCCTCCTCCCAGCTACGACGGCACCCCGATGGAACGGATGAACGAGGTGCTGTCAGGGTTGACGCTCGACTCGGAGCGAGAGTCCGACCAGGAGGACGCCGTGGACCAGGTCACGCTCATCACCATGCATGCCGCCAAGGGATTGGAGTTCGGGCATGTCCAGGTGGTGGGTGCGGAGGAAGGATTGCTGCCGCATTCCCGGAGCAAGGTGGAGGGCACCCTCGACGAGGAACGCCGGCTCTTCTACGTGGCCATCACCCGCGCCCAGGAATCCCTCCGCATCAGCCACTGCTCCGCGCGGCGCAAGTATGGCCAGCACCTGCCCTGCCATCCGTCCAGCTTCCTCGCGGAAATACCGCCGGAGTGCATCGAGCGCGCCGAGGGCGGCGGGGGCGACCCCGTGGAGGCCGACTCCGGCGACAACTTCTTCGCCGCCATGCGGTCCGCCATCGATGACTAGTGTCGTGTCTCACCAATCGCTGGTGTTGGCTTGCTCTAAGCCGGAACGATTCAGTTGAAATGGAAAGGCACCGTCTGGCGGACTTGTTTTTATGGAAAAGAACCAGTCCATGACACCTCAACAGGAGGCGAACCAAACGGTGCGGGTTGAGATTTCCACCTCGGGGGGGCCGTCGTCCATCAGGA
>CAIRNV010000019.1 GCA_903880005.1 uncultured Verrucomicrobiota bacterium
GTCAAACGCCACGCCCGACTCCGCGCCCGACTCCCGGAACGTGCCGTTCCGTTGGTTCACGAAGACGAAGTTCTGCACGGTGTCGTTCGCCGCGATGATGTCCGGCCATCCGTCGCGGTTCACGTCCACGAGGGCGAGGCCGAGGGTCTTGGCGGCGGCCACCTGGGTGGCGGGGTTGCGGACTTGGACGCCGGCCGCGGCCGACACGTCCGTGAAGCGCCCGCCGCCCTCGTTGCGGTACAGGTGAGGCAACGAGCCCGCGAAGTTCATGGGCGGGCCGTACGCCCGCGTTTGACCGTCGATCTTGTAGCCCACCTTGGCGTCCACCTCGCGCGACCATTCCACGTAGCTCGCCACGAAGAGATCCAGGTCGCCGTCGCGATCCATGTCCAGCCACAGCGCCGACGAGGACCACTCGCCCGGGGCCCCGCCCACGCCGGCCGCCGCCGTGGCATCCTCGAAGCGCAGGTCGCCGGGGCCCTTGCCACGGTTCAGGAACAACCTCGCGCCGCCCACGCCCGTCACCAGCAGGTCGGGCCGCCCGTCGCCATCGGCGTCGCCCACGGCGACGCCCATCCCGTAAAACGGGGCCGCCAGGCCCGAGGCGGCCGTGACGTCCTCGAACCGGATGCCGTCCCGCGTGGAGGCATTGCGATACAAGGCCAACCCCGGCGGCGCCGCGCCCGCGCCCGGCGGCCGTGCCCACGGCCAATGCGAGCCGTTCACGAACAACAACTCCGGCAGTCTATCCCCGTCGAGGTCATGCAGGGCGACCCCGCCGCCCATGGTCTCCGGCAACAACTTCTCCCCCGTCGCCCCCGTCTCGTGCCGGAACCTCACGCCCGAGTTGGTCGTCACGTCGGTGAACCGGACCTTGGGGACCGAGGCGGCGGCCGCGTTGCTGGCGGCCTTGGGCGCGGCCAGTTGCGTCACCTTGGCCTCCTTGGGGCCGGAGCCGCGCCGGAGCCACCAAGCGGCCCCAACGCCCACGGCCACGAGCACGCAGAGGACCAAGGCCGACCCCTTGATGGCGCGCCCCATGGCGGCGTCGTCCTGTGGGGGAAGATCCTCGGGTTCGTCGGGGCGATCGGGCGGCAGTGGCATGGGAGGGTGCGAGGGGGTGGGGATGGTGGAGAGATGCGTGGGCCCGCTAGCGCGCGACGACGTCGCGGGCGGCGGCCGACGGCGCGAGGCCGGGGGTCCCGGGGCGCTGGAGGTCGTAGATGACAACGGCCTGGGCGGCGTGGTCGGCGGCCGGGTTGCCGCGTCGGGCCACCGACACGGCGCGGTCCCGGGCGTTGTCGTCCGGGCGGTATCGCTCGTGCGCCTTGCGATGCTCGGCGGATCTCGCGCGGTCGCCGAGCTGGGCGTGGATGAGGGCGAGGTTGTAGTGGGCGGTGACGTTCTCGGGGTCGATGGCGAGGGTGTCGTTGAAGCGCTTGACGGCGGCCTGGAGGAACGCGCGCTGCCCCTCGACGTTCCCGCGCTCCATCTTGGCGCGCTCGTACAAGGTCTGGCCCAGCTCGTTGATCACCTCGTAGTCGCGCGAGAAGTCGAACCCGCGCCTTTCGATCTCGGGGTAGCGGTCCTCGAGGATGGACGTGAACTCCTGGATGGCGCGGTCGAGGAAGCCGTTCTGCTTGTTCACGAGGCCGCTGAGCCACGCGATGGTCCAGCGTTGGCCGGGGATGGCGAAGCGGTTGGTGTCGTGGGCGCGCTGGAGGGCGGCGACGGCGTCCGGGAGGCGGCCCTCCTTGAAGAAGACGCGCGCCAAGTTCAACGGGCCGTCCGCGCGGCCGAGCTTCTCCACCTCCGCGAACGCCTGCGCCGCCTGCACGAGCTCGCCCTTCTCCGAGCCCTTGTCGCCCTTGAGGAAGAGCCCGATGCCGTAGTCGTTCCAGCGCTGCCACGGTGGGATCGCGGAGGGCGCGTTTGTCGCGACCGGGCCGCCGGCGA
>CAIRNV010000020.1 GCA_903880005.1 uncultured Verrucomicrobiota bacterium
ACCGCCACCTCGATCTTCGACTCGTTCCACGGCACCACCTGCCCCAGCCGGCGAATCAGTTTGGTTGTGCAGACCGGCGCATCCCCGTCGGCGTGGATGTCCTCGGGGCGGCGCTTGCGCTCCACCACCAGGCTCCGGGCCACGTCATAGGCGTTGTTGTCCACCAGGGTCTTTTCCACGAGGGTTCGCAGGTCCTCAATCTTGAGCCGCAGCGGCCGTTCGGCCAAGGCTTGGCGGGCCAAGTTCTTCCCGACCTCGGTGCAGATCCGGGCCACCCAGCGGCGGTTGGATTCGGTGAAGATGGAATCCTGCCCTTTGGCCTTGAGCAGTCTCGCCAGGCTCCGGCCGACCATCTCGGCCACCTCGGCCAGGCTGAAGGCGTGGTGCTTTTCCCCGTCGATGACCTCGATCTCGGGGAGGTCCACCTGGACATCCTCCACCGTCTTGCCCCACTCCGCCGGAGTTCCCTCCGGAAGGTTGAGGAATCGTTTCATCGCCAAGTCCACGTCCACTTCACGCCGGTCCATCTTCATGCTTTGTCGGTCTCCTTCTGCTGTAGGTTCTGTTGCCGCTGTCCGAAATCAGAGCTCGTCGTCGTGCACCGCCGCGAGCGCCGAGGATTTCTGGTACTCCGTCACCCGGCCTTCGAAGAAGTTCTGCTCCTTCTTGATGTCCATCATCTCGGCCAGCCACGGCAGCGGGTTGGCCACGTCGCCGCGCAGCGGCTTCAGCCCCACGCCCTCAAGTCGCCGGTCCGCGATGTAATCGATGTAGGAGGTGAACTCCTCGAGGCTCAGCCCCACCGCGTTCACCGGCAGGCAGTCCTTAATGAAGGTCTTCTCCAGCTCGACGGCTTGCGCCATCGTCTGCCGGAGCTCCTCCTTGAACTCCTCATCCCAGATTTCGCGGTTTTCCTCCACGAGGTCCATGAACAGGTTGCGGAACACCTCGATGTGGTTGGACTCGTCCCGCAGCGTATAGCGGAACATCTGGCCAATCCCGGGGAACTTGTTCTGCCGGTACAGGGACAGCACCATCCCGAATAGTCCGTAGAACTGCGTCCCCTCCATGCACTGTCCAAAGACGAACATGTTCTTGGCGAGGAGCTTCTTGTTCTCCGGCTTCGTCAGGTCCAGGTCGCGCCGCAGGTCCTTGGAGATCCCCGTCACGAACTCGTTTTTCTTCACGATCGACTGCACGTCCTCGAACATCGCCTCGCACTCGTGCGGGTTGATGCCCAGCGAGCTGATCATGTAGAGCAGCGAATCGGCGTGGATGTTTTCCTCGTGGGCGTGCCGGCCCAGTACCAGCTTCAGCTCGGGTGCCGTCACCAACTCCCGCACCACGTGCTGGATGTTGTCACCGACAATCCCTTCGGCCGCCGAGAAATAGCCGATTCCCATCCGGATGATCCAGCGCTCCACGTCGCTCACGGCCTTCGCGTCCTTCCACTGCTCGATGTCCTTGCCCATGCCGATGTCCTCGGGTTCCCAGTGGTTGGCCTTCATCTTGCGATACAGGTCATAGGCCCACGTATATTTCAAAGGCAGCAGGTTGAAGGTCATCGTCTCTTTGCCGAGGATCACCCGCTTGCCTGCAAACGCGGCTTCGGCCTTCTTTTTATCGAGGACGAACTTGCGTCCTCCCACCGTGAATTCGGTCTGCATCATGGTTCTTACTCCGTTAAACGGCCCCGTGGGAACGCGTCGGCACCGCCCCCGCTTGGGTCGTGATTTTCGATGTTTTTACGCGGTATTGCGTAAATTGTTTACCTTGCCGACTGCACCATTGAGTTGTGGTGGATGTGCTCAAGAGAACTAGGAATAGTATGTGGCGAACCCGTGTCAACCCCTGTCCCAAACTTTTTTTTATCCATGCGGATATTGCTTAAATAAAGGCAAATAGGTCG
>CAIRNV010000021.1 GCA_903880005.1 uncultured Verrucomicrobiota bacterium
GCTCGCTCCTCACAGACCTCTGCGGGTCTGCTCGTCACTCGCGCCTCGTTGGACACGAAAATCCCTCGCGGCGAAACACCAGCCATTTGTGAGACACGACACTAGAAACGCCAGGACACGTCGAAGGTCCAGCGGTCCTTGAGGATGGAGTTGGAAGCGAAGACGCCGTACTCGTAGCCGACGCCCAGGTCCAGGTTGGGAAGCAGGCGGGAACGGAAGCCGCCGCCCACGGCGCCTTGGGTGCGACCCGAGGCGTCGGTCGATCCGAAGTTGATCAAGTCGAAGCCCTCGGAGTTCGCCGAGATGGCGTCGGCCGAGCTGACGACGGTGAAGGCGTTGAAGGAGACAAACGGGATGAACCACCGGCACACCCAGTAGTCCAGTTGGGCCGAGTACCGGACGCTGGCGGTCTCCTTGCTGAACTCCACCGGGATGCGCCCGCCCACCAAGGCGGTGAGGTGGAGTTGATCCCAGCCCTTCATGGCCGAGACAAAAACGTTGGCCTCGCCCTTGCCGTTGCCTTGGAGGACCTCGGAGTTGCCCGTCGGGAACTCAAAGGTGAATCCTGGCGTCACCACGAACTGGTGGTCGTCATTGCGGAACAACTCGTACTTCAGCCCCGCTGCGAGGTCCGCCCATCCATCCCGATGCAACGGACCCGCCGGATCAATCTCCACGTAGCCGTCCTTGGTGGCGATGAACGCCAGCTTCTCGGTAAAGGCGTACCGCAGCTGGACGGCATAAAGGCGGATGTCGGTCGGCATCCCCAGGAAACCCGTGTCGGCACGTTGCAGCATGACCACGGGACGGACCTCCGACTGGATCAACGGGCTCTCGAAGAACACGGGGTTGGTGACGGGCGCGATGGTGTTTTCGAGCCAATCACCCGCGACGGCGGGCGCGAGGGTTGCGAGGGCCGCGACGGCGGCGAGGAAGGGCGATCCGGGCACGTGTGATTTCATGTTGAGGACGATAGTGAGCTAGGACGTGCATCGCGTGATGCACGATCATTGGCGCATGTTGGCCACGCGTTGATCCGGCATGCAACCCGCATGGTGAAGGAAGGCCGACGCGGGGACGGACGCTCCGCCGCCGTCGAGCGGAGGATCGGCGGCGGGGGCAAAGCGGTCGGAGTCACAACGATTCGGTTGGGAGGGACGTGATTGCGAGGCGGATCGAGCAAGCCAGCACGACCGATCCCACCGAATCGCTGCGTTGTGCCGGGGCGGCCGAGCAAGATTTTTTGCCCTGCTCCAGAAAAACCTTTGACAGGGAAAGAACAACTTCCGTAGAAGGTTGGGCTCATTTGCGAGTTGCCATCGCTGGGGTTTCGGTTTGCGTCGGGAGACTGTGCAAGCCGGGGCTTTTGTCGTCATGAGGCGGCACGGTTCCGACGAGGGCAGGTGCGGGTGAGGCCCACGTAGCTCAGTTGGTAGAGCACGTCCTTGGTAAGGACGAGGTCACCGGTTCAAGCCCGGTCGTGGGCTCCATCTGTGGCGGGGCGACTCTCCAAGTGAGAAGAGTTTGAGCGAAAGCAGAAATCGTTAACCAAGAAGTCACATGGCCAAGGATCAATTCCAGAGGACGAAGCCGCACATGAACGTCGGCACCATCGGGCACGTCGATCACGGCAAGTCCACGCTGACCGCCGCGATTGTCGCCGTGCAAAGTCGCAAGAACCTCGCCCCGCCCATCTCGTACGCCGACATCACCAAGGGCGGCACGGTCCGCGATGACACCAAGACCGTCACGATCGCGGTCTCGCACGTGGAATACGAGAGCCCGCTCCGTCACTACGCGCACGTGGACTGCCCGGGCCATGCCGACTACGTGAAGAACATGATCACCGGCGCCGCCCAAATGGATGGCGCAATCTTGGTAGTTTCGGCAGCCGATGGCCCGATGCCCCAGACGCGTGAGCACATCCTGTTGGCCCGCCAAGTCGGCGTGCCCTCCATCGTGGTCTTCCTGAACAAGGTGGACCTCTCCGAGGTTGACTTGATTGACCTCGTCGAGATGGAGATCCGCGAGCTGCTCAACAAGTATGGGTTCCCCGGCGACAAGACGCCCATCATCCGCGGCTCCGCGACGGCGGCCCTTGCGGGCACCGAGTCGGGCGAGAAGGCCATCGCCGACCTACTCGACGCCTTGGACACCTTCGTCCCCGAGCCCGTGCGCGAGGTGGACAAGCCGTTCCTGATGTGCATCGAGGACGTGTTCAACATTGAAGGCCGTGGCACCGTCGTCACCGGTCGCGTCGAGCGCGGCGTCCTCAAGAAGATGGAGGAAGTCGAGATCGTCGGCCTCAAGGACACGCGCAAGACCACCGCGACGGACATCGAGATGTTCCGCAAGCTGCTCGACAGCGCCCAGTCGGGCGACAACGTCGGCATCCTGTTGCGCGGTGTGAAGAAGGAGGATGTCGAGCGTGGCATGGTTTTGGCCAAGCCCGGCTCCATCACCCCTCACACGTCCTTCAAGGCCGAGGTGTACGTCCTGACGAAGGAAGAGGGTGGTCGCCACACTCCGTTCGTGAACAATTACCGGCCGCAGTTCTACTTCCGCACGTCGGACGTCACCGGGACGGTGACCCTGCCGGCGGGAGTGGAGATGGTGATGCCTGGCGACAACGTCACGGTCCAGGTTTCGCTGATCGCGCCGGTCGCCATGGAGAAGGGTCTCCGCTTCGCCATCCGTGAGGGTGGCAGGACCATTGGCGCGGGCCGCGTGGCCGAGGTCCTGACCTGACCTCCGGTTTCAATTCGATGGGTGGCCGGGGATTGATTGCTGCATCCCCGGCCACTGGGCAGCATGGTGGCAGCAAACGACACGACAGGGCGTTAGCTCAATTGGTAGAGTAGCGGTCTCCAAAACCGTTGGTTGGGGGTTCGAGTCCCTCACGCCCTGCCAGCCGTCCGGAGGGGTGGCAGAGTGGTCGATTGCGGCGGTCTTGAAAACCGCTGTGGACGCAAGTCCACCGGGGGTTCGAATCCCTCCCCCTCCGCCATGAAGACGTGAACACGAAATTTTACATACAGCTCGCGGTCTGGAGCGCGGTGATCTTGGGTGCGTTTGCCTTGGCATGGCGCGCCGGCTGGATTGCCAAGATTGCCACCTACCTCGAGGAAACCCGGGAGGAACTCCGGAAGTGCAACTGGCCCACGCGTGACGAGCTTTGGAATTCCACGGTCTTGGTGTTTCTCGTGATTGTTGCCTTGGGCTTGTTCACCATCGGGTCCGACTACGTCATCCTGAAGGCCGTGCGTTCCCTCCTGTAATCCCAAGAGGTCAGCCCACAGCGAAGCCCTCGCCAACATTACAGGCCGGTTACACCGAGAAACCAAAACCATGAAGCACCGCTGGTACGCCTTGCATTGCCTTGCCGGACAGGAGCAAAAAGTCCGGGACAGCATCCAGCGTCGTCTTCGGACCGACGAGATGGAGCCTTACATCAATGAGGTTCTCGTCCCGATGGAGAAGGTTGTGGAGGTTCGTGGCGGCAAGAAGACGGTCACCAACCGCAAGCTCCACCCGGGGTACGTTTACATCGAGATGCTCCTCTTGGACGACGGTCTCCGCCCGTTGGAGAAGCCGTGGTATTTCATCAAGGACATCCAAGGGGTGATTGGGTTCGTGGGCGGCGAGCGTCCGATGGAGGTCACCGAGGACGAGATTGCCACGATCAAGGCCCAGGTGCTGGACAGCGAGGATGTCGAGAGGCCCAAGGTTGCCTTCGACGTGGGCGAGACCGTCAAGATTAACGACGGCCCGTTCCTGAACTTCAGCGGCGTCATCGAGGAGGTCGAGCCGGAGAAGGGCAAGCTAAAGGTCACCGTCGATATCTTCGGCCGTAAAACCCCTGTCGAGCTGGAGTATTGGCAGGTGGAGAAGGCCTGAGGCAGGAACTTTCAAGGCATTTTTGAAACCAAAACGGGCCCCGCAAGGGCCCTGAAAGATCGAGCGAAGTTATGGCGAAGAAGAAAACGGGCGAGGTTAAGCTGCAAATCGCGGCCGGGCAGGCGAATCCCGCCCCGCCCGTGGGTCCCGCGCTGGGCTCCCAAGGCATCAACATCATGGCGTTTTGCAAGGAGTTCAACGCCGCGACCAAGGACAAGGCCGGCCTGGTGATCCCGGTGATCATCAGTGTTTACCAGGACAAGTCGTTCACCTTCATACTCAAGTCCCCCCCGGCCTCCGTGCTCCTCAAGAAGGCCGCCGGCGTCGCCTCGGGCTCCAAGGTCCCTCACAAGGACAAGGTGGGGAAGGTCACCCGCAAGCAAGTGCTCGAGATCGTGAAGCTCAAGGGGGCCGACCTCAACGCCAACAGCGAGGAGGCCGCGATTCGCATGGTCTCCGGAACGGCCCGCAGCATGGGCATCGATGTCGTCGGCTAAGGACCTTTTCACAACAGGACACCCATGCGGGAGGATGTTCTCATCCGTTAGCACCGCCCAAAAAACATGCCAAGCAAGCGATACAAAAAGGCCCTGGAGCTCGTTGCCCCGGGCAAAACCTACAACCTGAAGGAGGGGATCGAGGTCCTCGGGAAGTTCCCCCGCGCCAAGTTCGTCGAGAGCATCGACCTTGCGTTCCAGTTGGGCGTTGATCCCAAGCAGTCGGACCAAATGGTCCGCGGGACCGTCCCCCTTCCTCACGGATCGGGCAAGACGGTTCGGGTGCTGGTCTTCGCCAAGCCCGGGGCCGCTGCGGAGGCCGCCAAGGCCGCCGGGGCCGAGTTCGTCGGCTTCGATGACATGATCCGCAAGTGCAACGAGGGTTGGACGGACTTCGACGTCGCGATTGCGACGCCCGAGGCGATGACGGAGGTCCGCAAGCTGGGCAAGGTGCTTGGTCCCCGCGGCCTGATGCCCAATCCCAAGACGGGAACGGTGACCGAAGACACGGCGAAGGCTGTTCGTGAGGTCAAGGCCGGGCGGGTTGAGTTCAAGATCGACAAGGCCGCCAACGTCCACGTGGCGGTGGGCAAGGCCAGCTTCACGCCCCAGCAGGTGGCCGAGAACGCCCGGGCTGTCATTGAGGCCGTGCAAAAGGCGAGGCCTGCTAGTGCGAAGGGCACCTTTGTCCGATCCATAACGCTTTCCCTCACCATGAGCCCGGGCATCCGGCTCGACACCCGCGAGTTCGCCAACGCCTAACCCCCATTAGCCATGCGCGCTGAAAAGAAATTCATCTCCGCGGAGTACGTTGCCCGCCTGTCCCAGTCCCCCTTCTTCATTGTCGTGGACTACCGGGGCCTCTCGGTTGCCCAGTTCTCCGAGCTGCGCAAGCGCCTTCGGGCCGCCGGGGCCGAGGCCCACGTGGTGAAGAACAACTTGTTCCGCATCGCCGCCAAGGAGGCGGGCGTGGCGGACTTGGGCGACAGCCTGTCCGGCCAAATCGCCATCGTGAGCGGCCCGAAGGACATCGCGGCCGCCGCGAAGGTCATCAAGACCTACCAAGCCGAGTTCGAGAAGCCGAAGCTTCAATTTGGCTACCTTGGCTCCAAGCCCTTGAAGGCCGACGAGGTCCGCGCGATCGCCGATCTGCCTCCCCTGCCCGTGTTGCAGGGCAAGTTGCTAGGCCTGCTGAACGCCCCGGCCCAGAAGCTGGCCTCGATCATCAACACCCCGGGTGGACAGCTCGCCCGGGTCATCAAGGCCAAGGCCGACAAGGCCTAGCCTCGGGATTTCGCTCCGTTCCCCGCGTGGGGACCGGGCATCACAAACACAAAAGTAAATCGTCGGTCCACGGGCGGTGGACCAATGCGGGGTCGCCACCACGCCGACGAGACGAAGGACAAACACACCATGGCAGACATCAATACGTTGGTTGAGGAACTCAGCAAGCTGACCGTCCTGGAGGCGGCCGACTTGGTGAAGAAGCTGGAGGAGAAGTGGGGCGTTTCCGCTGCTGCGCCCGTGGCCGTTGCCGCCGTTGCGGCGGCTGGCGGTGGCGCCGCTGCGGCACCCGCCGCCGAGGCCAAGGACACCTTTGACGTGATCCTCGCGTCCGTTCCCGCGGACAAGAAGATCGGCGTCATCAAGGCGGTTCGCGAGGTCAAGGCCGGCTTGGGCCTGGCCGAGGCGAAGGCCTTGGTTGAGGGTGCCCCGAAGCCTGTGCTCGAGGGTGCCCCGAAGGCCGAGGCCGAGGCCGCCAAGAAGAAGCTCGAGGAGGCCGGCGGCAAGGTGGAGCTCAAGTAGTCTTACTGGCTCCTGTTCAGGGGGCCCTTGCCTTGCCCGTGGCAGGGCAGGGGTCCTCCCTGAAAAACATCCATTGGAAATCGAATAACCTGCGATATCATCTGTCTTGACTGGTCATAAGGGCCGTTCGACGAGTGCCGGCGCGTTTGCTTGAATCCCAAAACGCCGGAACCCGTCGCATTGTCGTTTTCACCGGACACGATCCTGTCGCAAGACAGGAATCCAATTATTACGAGGTCGCAATGGCACAGAAAAGCACCGAGCGCGTCAACTTCGGCAAGATCAAGGAAGTCATCGCCCCGCCGAACCTCATCGAGATCCAACTGGATTCGTACAAGGAGTTCCTGCAGGCGGACCTCTCTGTGTCGAAGCGCAAGAACCTGGGTTTGCAGGCGGTCTTTACCGAGGTATTCCCGATTGAGTCCTATGACGGGAAGACGGTCCTGGACTTCCACAGCTACGACATCCAGGCACCCAAGGTGGATTGGCTGGATTGCCTGCGGGAGGGTTTGACCTTTGGCGCGCCCTTGTACGTGACCTTCCAGTTGAAGGAGGACTCCAAGGTCACCAAGGAGGAAAAGGTGTTCATGGGCGAGATCCCGCTGATGACGCCGCAAGGCACCTTCGTGATCAACGGGGCGGAGCGCGTGATCGTGAGCCAGCTCCATCGGTCCCCCGGCATCGCCTTCGAGACGACCCAGCATCCCAATGGCCGGATGCTGCACTCCTTCCGGATCATCCCGGACCGGGGGTCTTGGTACGAGGCGCAGTTCGACACGAGCGACCTCCTGTACGTCTATCTCGACCGCAAGAAGCGGCGGCGAAAGTTCCTGACGACGACCTTCTTTCGCGCGTTGTTCACGTTGCCCGAGGCGCGCTTGCTGGCGTCGGACACCAAGGCCGACACGCAGAAGGTGGGGACCGACAGCGACATCCTTAATCTCTTTTACAGCATCAAGGAGCTGTCCGTTCGCGAGGCCGAGAAGCTGGAGGACATCCAAAACAAGGTCCTGGTGGAGGACGCCGTGGACTTGGACAAGGGCCTGGTGGTCGCACGTGCATTTGAGCCGCTGTCGAAGGCCGTGGTGCGGCAGATTGCAGAGCTTGGGGTCTCCAAGATTCGCGTCGTGGACACCTCCGTGGACGACGGGATCGTCATCAAGTGCCTGAAGAAGGATCCGACCAAGAACGCCGAGGAGGCGCTGAAGGACATCTATCGTCGCCTCCGGCCTGGCGACCCGCCCACGGCGGCCAACGCCCGGGCCTTGATCAAGCGCCTGTTCTTCGATCCGAAGCGCTATGACTTGGGCCGCGTTGGCCGGTACAAGATCAACCAGAAGCTGGGATTCAAGGACGACGGCGAGGACCGCATCCTGCGTGGGCGCGACTTGCTGGAGGCCACCAAGTACCTGCTCCGGCTCAAGAAGGGCGAGGGCAGCCTTGATGACATCGACCATCTGGGCAGCCGTCGCATCCGGACGGTGGGCGAGCTTCTTGCGAACCAATGCCGGGTTGGGTTGGCGCGAACGGAGCGTCTGGTGAAGGAGCGCATGACGCTCTTCGACCAGACCATGGACACCATGACGCCGCAGAAGCTCATCAATCCGAAGGCGCTGTCGGCGGTGGTGCGCGACTTCTTCGGGCGGTCGCAGCTGAGCCAGTTCATGGACCAGATCAACCCGCTGGCGGAGTTGACGCACAAGCGTCGTTTGTCCGCGCTGGGACCCGGGGGGTTGAGCCGGGACCGTGCTGGTTTCGAGGTTCGAGACGTCCATCCCTCCCACTATGGCCGCATTTGCCCCATCGAGACGCCCGAGGGTCCCAACATCGGCTTGATTGCGTCGCTGGCGACCTACGCGCGGGTGAACGACTTTGGATTCATTGAGACCCCATATCGAAAGGTCGTGAGCGGCCGGGTTTCGGAGCAGATCGAGTACCTCACTGGCGACCGCGAGGAGGGTTTCACGATCGCCCAGGCGAATGCACAGATTGATGAGCGTGGCCGTTTCACGACGGACCGCGTGACGTGCCGGAACAAGGGCGACTTCATCGACGTGGAGCCCGAGAAGGTGGACTACATGGACGTGTCGCCGAAGCAATTGGTCTCGGTGGCGGCAGGCTTGATTCCCTTCCTTGAGCACGACGACGCGAACCGCGCGTTGATGGGCTCCAACATGCAACGCCAAGGCGTTCCATTGTTGGTGACGGAGGCCCCCTTGGTGGCGACGGGGTTGGAGGACCGCGTGGCGCGCGACTCGCGGGCCGTCATCGTGGCGGAGGACGCCGGCAAGGTGGCCTCCGTCAACGGAAGCCAAATCATCATCACGAAGGATGGCAAGCTGCCGGAGGGCAAGAAGAAGCTTCGACATGCCCCGGACGACGGGATTTGGATTTATCCGGTCCGGAAGTTCATGCGGTCCAACGCGGCGACGTGCATCAACCAAAAGATTTTGGTTGGCAAGGGAGACGCGGTGAAGAAGGGCCAAGTCCTGGCGGACGGTCCTTGCACGGCGGGCGGCGAGCTTGCCTTGGGTCGCAACGTGCTGGTCGCGTTCATGCCGTGGAACGGCTATAACTTCGAGGATGCGATCCTGATCTCCGAGAAGATCGTGAAGGAGGACATCTTCACCTCCATTCACATCGACGAGTTCGAGGTTGTCGCGCGTGACACCAAGCTGGGGCCGGAGGAGATCACGCGGGACATTCCCAACTTGGGCGAGGAGGCCCTCAAGAACCTCGGGTTGGACGGCGTCATCCGAATTGGGGCGGAGGTTAAGCCTGGCGACATCCTGGTGGGCAAGATCACGCCGAAGTCCGAGACGGAGTTGGCTCCCGAGGAGCGCCTGCTCAGGGCCATCTTCGGCGAGAAGGCCGCCGACGTGAAGGACACCTCCCTCAAGGTGCCGTCGGGCACGTATGGGATTGTCATGGACGTGCGGGTTTCGTCGAAGGCCGAGGGTGTGCGCCCGGCCAAGAAGGAGGCGGCTCCCGCAGCCGGCAAGGATGCCCCCAAGAAGGCCCAGAAGGAGGTCGAGGACGGGTACAAGGAGAAGCGCGAGGAATTGCTGGAGCAACTCACGGAGGCGCTTTCCAACATTCTGCTGGGCGAGAAGATCCCGCTCGACGTGGTGAACAGCGAGACGGGCGAGATTATCATCCCGGCCAATCGCAAGATCACCAAGACGCTGCTCAAGAAGCTGGCGGGCGTCTATGACCGGATCGAGATCGACCCTTCGCCGATTCGGAACAAGATCAACGAGATCATCGGCCAGTTTAAGAAGAAGTTTGAGGACTTGCAGGTCCAGCACGACGAGGAGGTCGAGCGCATGGAGGCCGGCGAGGAGATGGACAGCGGCATCGTCAAGCAGGTGAAGGTTTACATCGCCTCGAAGCGAAAGCTGTCGGTGGGCGACAAGATGGCGGGTCGCCACGGGAACAAGGGCGTTGTCGCCCGAATTGTGCCCGAGGAGGACATGCCGTTCCTCCAGGACGGGACGCCCGTGGAGATCGTCCTGAACCCGCTAGGCGTGCCCTCGCGCATGAACGTGGGCCAGTTGCTTGAGACCCACCTTGGATGGGCTTGCAAGTTGCTGGGCATCCAGATTGCGACGCCCGTGTTCGATGGCATCCGCGAGCAAAAGGTTCGTGGGTACCTCAAGGACGCGGGCTTGCCGGAGCACGGCAAGGTGCATCTTTACGACGGCCGCACTGGCGAGGCCTTCGACCAGGAGATTGTGGTTGGCTACATCTACATGATGAAGCTGGGTCACTTGGTGGCGGACAAGATTCACGCGCGGGCCGTGGGGCCTTATTCCTTGGTCACGCAGCAGCCGCTGGGTGGCAAGGCCCAGTATGGTGGCCAACGCTTCGGCGAGATGGAGGTTTGGGCCATGGAGGCTTACGGTGCCGCCTACACCCTCCAGGAGCTGCTCACCGTCAAGTCGGACGACGTGCAGGGCCGCACGCGGATTTACGAGAGCATCGTCAAGGGCGACAACTCGCTCGAGGCGGGCATCCCTGAGTCCTTCAACGTCCTGGTCAAGGAGATGCAATCCCTCGGCTTGGACGTGAAGGTTGGCTATTCCAATCCATCGGATGCGGTGCCCAGCGCCGCGTCTTTGCTGGCTTCGCTTTGATTTCCACACTGAACGCCCGGTCCTGAGAAAGAACTAACATGCTGCCTTCCAAGGACGCCGCCCGCGAGTTGCTGGGCCTCGACAAGGTCAACCTTGTCGATCATGTCGCCATCCAGGTTGCCTCCCCGGAGACCATTCGGTCGTGGTCGAAGGGCGAGGTGAAGAACCCCGAGACGATTAACTATAGAACCTTCAAGCCCGAGAAGGGTGGCCTGTTCTGCGAGCGCATCTTCGGTCCGGTCAAGGACTGGGAGTGCTCGTGCGGCAAGTACAAGCGCATCAAGCACAAGGGCGTTGTTTGCGATCGCTGCGGCGTGGAGGTGACGTTGGCCCGCGTGCGTCGCGAGCGCATGGGGCACATCGAGCTGGCGGTGCCCGTCTCGCATATTTGGTTTTTCAAGTGCATGCCGTCGCGCATCGGCCTGATGCTGGACATGACGGCCCGCAACCTGGAGCGGGTGATCTATTACGAGGACTACCTTGTGATTGACCCCGGCAACACCCCGTTGCAGGCGAACCAGCTCCTGTCCGAGCACGAGTATCGCGAGGCCCGCCAGACCTACGGCGCGGACGCCTTCGTTGCGAAGATGGGTGCCGAGGCGGTCCGGGACGCCTTGGCGCGCACGAACCTTCAGAAGACGATCGACGAGTTGCAGGTCTCGATGACCGAGACGAAGTCGAAGCAGAACCGGAAGAAGTTTGCGAAGCGGATCAAGCTTTTCCAGGGCTTTGCCAAGTCCAACATGCGGCCGGAGTGGCTGATCCTGACGGTCCTTCCCGTCATCCCGCCTGACCTCCGGCCCTTGGTGCCCCTTGAGGGCGGCCGGTTTGCGACGTCGGATCTCAACGACCTTTACCGTCGGGTCATCAATCGTAACAACCGCCTCAAGAACCTCCTCCAGCTCAAGACCCCCGAGGTCATCATCCGCAACGAGAAGCGGATGTTGCAGGAGGCGGTGGACGCATTGTTTGACAACGGCCGTCATGGCCGCGCCGTCACCGGCGCCGGGAACCGTGCCTTGAAGTCGCTGTCCGACATGCTCAAGGGCAAGTCTGGTCGCTTCCGCCAGAACCTGCTCGGCAAGCGCGTGGACTACTCGGGTCGCTCGGTGATCGTCATCGGGCCCGAGCTCAAGCTGAACCAGTGCGGTCTTCCCAAGAAGATGGCATTGGTGTTGTTCGAGCCCTTCATCATCCGGCGCCTCAAGGAGCTGGGCTATGTGCACACCGTGCGCTCCGCCAAGAAGATGATTGAGCGCCAGTCGCCGGAGGTTTGGGACATCCTGGAGGAGGTGACGAAGGGACATCCGGTCCTGCTCAATCGCGCTCCGACGCTCCATCGTCTCTCGATCCAAGCGTTCGAGCCGGTCCTCATCGAGGGCGAGGCCATCCGCATTCATCCGCTGGTATGCACGGCGTACAACGCGGACTTCGACGGCGACCAGATGGCGGTGCACGTGCCGCTGTCCGTGGAGGCACAGATGGAGGCGCGCCTGCTGATGATGGCGCCGCTGAACATCTTCAGCCCTTCGAGCGGCAAGCCGATCATGACGCCGACGCAGGACATCACGCTGGGTTGCTATTACCTGACGGCGGAGCCCCGCAAGCCCAAGCGCGAGAAGGATCGCTTGATGCTGTTTGGCACCAAGCAGGAGGTCATCTTTGCGCACGACGACGGGGCATTGCGGACCCATGACCGCGTGTTGCTTTCCAATCCCGACCTAGGGCGGGAGACGCGCTACGGGGATGCGAGCTCGAAGTTGATCGAGACGACCGTGGGACGGGTTTTGTTCTCGGAGATTTGGCCGGCCGAGCTGGGTTTCGTGAACAAGCCGGTGGGCAAGTCGATGATCGGCGAGATCATCTTCAACTGTTACAAGATCTGCGGGCACGAGCGAACGGTGCAGACCTTGGACAAGCTGAAGGAGATCGGCTTTGCGGAGGCGACCCGCGCGGGCGTCTCGATTGGCATCGACGACATGATCGTCCCCTCCGAGAAGGAGAAGGAGATTGAGAACGCGCTGCGCCAGATTGGCGAGGTTGAGAAACAGCACCGGAAGGGCGTCATCACCAACCAGGAGCGCTACAACAAGGTCATCGACATTTGGACGCACTGCACCGACCAGATCGGTGCGGTCATGCTCAAGACCTTGCAGAACAATCAGGGCAAGAAGGAATACAACCCGGTGCACCTGATGGTGGATTCCGGGGCGCGGGGCAACAAGGCGCAGGTGCGCCAGCTTGCTGGTCTTCGCGGCCTCATGGCGAAGCCCTCCGGCGAGATCATCGAGAAGCCCATCTTGTCGAGCTTTCGCGAGGGCTTGACGGTTTTGGAGTACTTCATTTCGACGCACGGCGCCCGCAAGGGCTTGGCGGACACGGCGCTCAAGACGGCCGACTCCGGCTACATGACGCGCAAGCTCGTGGACGCCGCGCAGGACGTGATCGTGCGCCAGGTGGATTGCGGGACCTCGAATGGTATCTCGGTGGCCTCCATCTACGAGGGCGAGGAGGAGGTGGTGAAGATCGGCGAGCGCATCTTCGGTCGTCATGCGGCCGAGGACATCTTCGACCCGGGCGACCTCCAGGTTCGGATCATAGGCGCCGGCGAGGAGTTCGACGAGGCCAAGTCCAAGGCCATCGAGCGTGCTGGCATTGAGCGCGTCAAGATTCGTTCCGCGCTCACGTGTGAGACCAAGCATGGCGTTTGCGCCAAGTGCTACGGTCGCAACCTGGCGACGGGTCGGCTTGTCAAGGCGGGCGAGGCCGTGGGCATCATCGCCGCGCAATCCATCGGCGAGCCGGGCACGCAGTTGACGATGCGTACCTTCCACGTCGGAGGTGTCGCCTCCCAGACGTACAAGCAGCCCCAAATCAAGGCGAAGCACGACGGCGTCGTTCGCTACAACGAGCTGCGCGTCGTCAAGCTCGAGGACGGCAACAACATTGTCCTGAACAAGAACGGGACGCTTTCGTTGTTCTCGCACGAGGGCAAGGAGCTGGAGACGCACCAGATCGTCATTGGTTCCGTCATCTCGGTCGCCGACGGCGGCAAGGTGGCCAAGGGCGATGTGTTCGTTGAGTGGGATGCGTACAACGTTCCCGTCATCTCCGAGAAGGGTGGACGCGTGAAGTTCCTCGACATCATCGAGGGCGTCACGATGAAGCAGGAGGTGGACGAGGCCACGGGCACCGAGGACATGGTGATCATCGAGCACAAGGAGGACCTGCATCCGACGATCATCCTCGAGGACAAAAAGGGAAACCCGATCGCCCAGTACCCGATTCCTGCCGGCGCGCACTTGGTGGTTTCCGAGGGCGACGAGATTGGGGCCGGCGCGTTGCTGGCCAAGACGCCGCGCAAGGCGTCCAAGACCAAGGACATCACGGGTGGTCTTCCCCGTGTCGCCGAGTTGTTCGAGGCGCGTCGCCCGAAGGATGCCGCCGAGATTGCCAAGATTGACGGCGCCGTGGACTTCGGCCCGAGCGTGCGCGGCAAGCGCTGCGTGTTGGTGCGTGACGTGCAGACGGGTCAGGAGGAGGAGCATCTCATCCCGATCGGCAAGCACATCATCGTGTACAAGGGCGACTTCGTTAAGAAGGGCCAGCAGCTTACGGACGGCCCGGTCGTGCCGCACGAGATCCTGGATGTCTGCGGCCCGCAAGAGCTGCAAAGGCACTTGGTCAACGAAATCCAGGAGGTCTATCGGCTCCAGGGCGTGACCATCAACGACAAGCACATCGAGGTCATCATCCGGCAGATGCTCAAGAAGGTGCGCATCAAGGAGCCCGGCGACACCGTGTTCCTCTGGGGCGAGCAGATCGACAAGGTCGCCTTCGAGGACGAGAACGCACGTGTCGAGAAGATGGGCGGCAAGGCGGCGGAGGGAGAGCCTGTCCTGTTGGGCATCACGAAGGCCTCCTTGGAGACGGAATCCTTCCTAAGCGCCGCTTCCTTCCAGGACACGACCCGGGTGCTCACGGAGGCCGCGACGATGGGCAAGAGCGACGGTCTCCGGGGCTTCAAGGAGAACGTCATCATGGGGCACATCATCCCGGCCGGCACCGGCTTCAATGGTCACCGGGACGTGAATGTTCGTTGCCTTGGCGAATCACCGGTCGAGGAGGCTGGCCTGGACCTGATCACGGCGGCGGCCGGCGAGTCATCCGACCCGTCGTTGCCTGATCTCGCTGGGTAGGGATCATTCCATGCGCTGAACAGGGGGATGCCGACTCGGCGTCCCCCTTTTTTTGTTTGGCTGGGGCGGTTTAGCCAAGGGGCGGTTGGGTGTGCGGTCGTTCCAAAGGCGGCACGTGAGGATCAGACCACCCAAACCGCAGGGGTGACAACGCCGCGTGGCTACCACCATCGCATTTGTCGCAGCGGTGCCTCGCGAAGGTTGCTCACCCCTAGTCCCAGCAAGCGCAGCGGCCTGTGAACGAGCCGATGTCGGGCCAGCAACCAGCATCCAAGCCGGTAGATGTCGGAGGCCTCGAACACGGGTTCATCCCGCGACCACTGGCGCGTCAGCGTGGTGAAGTCGCCATACCGGACCTTCACCTGCACGGTCCCGGCGGAGAGACGCCGGCGTTCAAGCTTACCTGCGACCTCCCCTGCTTGCTCACGCAGGCAGCGACGTAGCGTTGGGCGGTCGTCCGTGTCGCGCTCGAAGGTGTTCTCGCTGCTGATGCTCTTGATGTCGTCGTCGAGGTCGAGGGGCCGATCGTCCTCACCCATGGCGAACTGCCGAAGTGTTGCGCCCCATGAACCCACCAAGGGCCGGAGGTCGCCTGGGTGATCTTGCAGGTCGCCGACGGTCCGAAGGCCTGCGGTTTCGAGGATTTTGCTGGTGACGAGGCCGACGCCGTGCAGGGCACGCACGGGCAAAGGGCGGAGGAAGGCCACCTTGTCGCGCTCCGGGATGAGGGTCAGGCCGCGGGGCTTTTGGAAGTCGCTGGCGAGCTTGGCCAGCAGCTTGTTGGATGCGATGCCGATGCTGGCCGACAGCCTGCGGGTTGAAAGGATTCGGTGTTGGAGGGCCTGGGCGACGGGCAGGGCGCGCTGCAATGCGTCGTCGGCATCGCCGGGGCCCTCGCCGACGCGTTGGGACAGGTCGAGGTAGGCCTCGTCCACCGATACCTGCTGGATGGTTGCGCCGGTCTCGGCGACCAACTCCATGATGGCATGCGACTCGGCCCGGTAGTGGTCCATGCGCGGCCGAACGAAGATCGCCTCGGGACACAGCCGGGCGGCCGTGCGCGACGGCATGGCGGAGCGGACGCCAAATTTCCGGGCCTCGTAGCTTGCGGCGCAGATCACGCCTCGTCGGTCGGGAGAGGCTCCGACGACCACCGGGCGTCCCATCCACTCCGGGCGGTCGCGTTGCTCGACGGAAGCGTAGAAGGCGTCCATGTCGAGATGGAGGATGACTCGATGCGTGGGCACGCGGTTGGGGAGGTGGTTCGGTGCGGGCTCTAGGGGAAGTGGAGGAATGAAGGTCGGTCTAGGCGAGGCTCGGGGCGGAGGTTGGGCTCAAGGGCCATTCGACGGAGGAACAAGCGCCTCCGCCGGGCCGGTTTTCGAGGGTGAACGAGGCGGCCTTGCCGTGGAGTTGCAGGAGGCGCCGGCGCGTATTGGAGGTCCCGATGCGTTCGCGACGGTTGGCCTCGGGCCCTGGCTCGGACAATCCCGGGCCATCGTCCAACACCTCGATGCGAATGCGGCCTGACGAAGGGGACAAGGCGCGGATGACGACGGTCACGGTCCTTGCGACGGGTTCGACGCCATGCTTGATGGCGTTTTCGACGAGGGGTTGCAGGAGGAGGTTGGGGACGGGTTGATCCATCAGTGCGGGATCGATGTCGCGTTGGACGAGCAGGCGGTCGGGGAATCGCATTTGCTCGAGGTCGAGGTATCGGTCGAGGAACGCGAGTTCGTCGCGGAGCGTGACGACGGGCTCGTCGCTTCGGTCCAGCGAGTGGCGCAGCATGGAAGCCAGGCGCACGAGCATGGAGTCGGCCGCGTCCACGTCGCGGTACATGAGCGAGCCGATGCCATTGAGGGCATTGAAGAGGAAGTGGGGATTCAGTTGCATTCGGAGCGCATGGAGCCGGGCGGACTGGAGGCGGGACTCCAGCTCCAGGAGGCGGCGTTCGCGGTCGCGGAGGTGTCGTTGGTAGGCGAGTGCATGGGTGCCGGTGACGACGACCCAGTACACGAGGATGTTGAAGAAGAAGGTGGCCACCAACACGTAGCGCAGGACGTCGCCGAAGGGCTTCTCGACGCCCCGGAGCGGCACGATGAGATGGGCGAGGGCCGAGCGCAGGAGGATCCACGCGAGGGAGAAGACGGCGGACGCCAGGACGTGCAGCACGAGTCGGAGTCGCCACTGGGGTCCGGCGAGGTTGAATCGGCTGGCCAGGCGTGCGGCGGGCCATGCGAGCAGCCCGAACAAGTACCAGTCGGCCAACGCGCCGGCGATGGCGGTGCGCCATGCCACCGGCGCGCCCACCTTGGCGGAGGTCAGGTAATGTTGCCCGGCGAAGGCGAGGCCCACGATCGTCCACAAGGCGGGCTGGACCCATGGCGGGATGCGTGCCTTGTCCGGGATCATGGCGAAGGGCGGGTCAGGCGGCGCAGGGTTCGCCGACGCTCGACCGCGTGATGGCCCCGTCCCAGTCCTTCCAAACCGGCTCGTAGCCCAGCCGCCTCAGGGCCTCCGCCACCTCCGCCGGGGAACGGTCATCGGCGATGTCGAACTGCCCGGTCGCGCGGGTCGTGCGCGCTGGATTGCGCCGGGCCAGGGCGATGGGGTCGGCCTCCACGACCCGGCCGCGGACGGTTTGGTGGAGGCGTTCGTCGCCGGCGCCGGTGTAGCCGCCCGGCTCGGTGTGGCTTCCGGCGCTTGCATGGGTGAAGCCGAGGCCGAGGAGGCCATCACGGAGGCGGGCGGGCTCGCGCGTCGAAAGCACCAGGCCGGCGTCGGGCAGGAACAAACGGAAGGCAGCGACGAGTTGGGCGAGGTCGCGGTCGCCCAGGTGGGTCAGGGGCTGGAAGTCGCCGGCGCAGGGACGCAGGCGCGGGAACGACAGCGTCAGCATCGCCTTCCAGCAATGGCGCAGGAGGTAGCTCGCATGCGCCGCGAGGCTCAAGGCCTCCGTCCGCCAGTCGGACAACCCATACAAGGCCCCGATGCCGAGCCGCCGGAACCCCGCCGCATAGGCGCGCTCGGGGCATTCGAGTCGCCAGTCGAAGTTCCGCTTGGGCCCGGCCGTGTGCATGCGGGCATAGATGTCGCGGTCATAGGTCTCCTGGTACACCACCAACCCCTCCGCGCCCGCGTCCACGATGGGCCGGTACTCGTCGGTCTCCATCGGGCCGACCTCCAAGGAGACGGACGGCACGACGTCGGCGACGGCCCGGGTGCAATCGGCCATGTAGCCATTGGAGACGAACCGCGGGTGCTCGCCGGCGACGAGCAGGATGTTGCGGAAGCCCTGGGCGGCGAGGGCCTTGGCCTCCCGCACCGTGTCATCCACGGACAAGGTCACGCGCAAGATGGGGTTGTCTCGCGAGAAGCCGCAGTAGGCGCAGTTGTTGATGCACTCGTTGCTCAGGTACAACGGCGCGAACAGCCGGATCACGCGCCCGAACCGCCGTCGCGTCAGCGCCTGCGAACGTTGGCACAGCTCCTCCAACCTGGCGGAGGCTGCCGGCGAAAGGAGCGTGGCGAAGTCCTGCAACGAACGCGGCCCGCGGGACAACACCCGCGAGACGTCCGCGTCCTGGGCGCGGGTGGCGCATCCCAGCAGCGTGTCCATCGGCAGGCGGTTGAACTCGGCGACAAAGCTCATGTGCGTCCCGACTCTATGGAGGACCGCCCCGCGTGCAACGCGCGGGACGCGGGGGCGACCCAACGGCTTTGGTCGCGCTGGCCCGGGCCTTCCTTGTCGCGCCCGGGGCCATTCGGCCATACCCTCCAACCCATGGGAGCGCCTGCCTGTGACAGCATCGAGTCGGCCATCGCGGACCTTCGCAAGGGACGGATGGTCATCGTCGTGGACGATGCCGACCGCGAGAACGAGGGCGACTTGGTCATGGCGGGCGAGAAGGCCACCCCGGCCGCGATCAACTTCATGGCCCGCTTCGGCCGCGGCCTCATTTGCGTCCCCACCACGGAGGAGCGTCTCCAGCAACTGGGCATCGAGGTGATGGTTGCTCGCAACCAGGATTCCTTCCGCACGGACTTCCAGGTCTCCGTGGACGCCGCCACCGGGGTGACCACCGGCATCAGCGCGGCCGACCGCGCCCGCACGATCCGCGTGATGTGCGATCCGACGGCGACGCCCGCCGACCTGCGCAAGCCGGGACATGTGTTTCCGCTGCGAGCAAAGCCGGGAGGGGTGCTGCGCCGGGCCGGGCACACGGAGGCAGCCGTGGATCTGGCGCGGTTGGCCGGTTGCCGTCCGGTGGGCGTGATTTGCGAGATCATGAACGACGACGGCACGATGGCGCGGTTGCCCCAGTTGCGGACGTTCGCCCGGAAGCACCGGCTCAAGGTCTGCACCATCGCCGACCTCATCCACCATCGACGCACGCGCGAGAAGCTGGTGGAGCGGGTCGAGACGATCGACATGCCGACCGATTACGGCGACTTCAAGCTGCACCTCTACCGCTCGCAAGCCGACGGCGAGCACCACATCGCGTTGGTGAAGGGTGATCCCTCGGGCAAGAAGGGCGTCCTCGTGCGGGTTCACAGCGAATGCCTGACGGGCGACGTCTTCGGGTCGCGTCGTTGCGATTGCGGGCCCCAGTTGCAAGCGGCCATGCAACGCATCGCCGACGAGGGCTGTGGCGTCGTCCTGTACATGCGCCAGGAAGGGCGCGGGATCGGGCTGGCCCCGAAGATCAAGGCCTACAAGCTCCAGGAGCAGGGGCTCGACACCGTCGATGCCAACCTTCGTCTTGGGTTTGGCATGGACCTGCGGGACTACGGCATCGGCGCGCAAATGCTGGTGGACCTCGGGCTACGTTCCATACGCCTGCTCACCAACAACCCCAAGAAGGTCGTTGGACTCCAGGGCTACGGGCTCGAGATCGTGGGCCAGCTTCCCATCCGCGTGCGCCCGAACCCCCACAACGAGAAGTACCTCAAGACCAAGCGCGACCGCATGGGTCACTCCATCTGAAACATCATGCTCCAGGAAACATCCCAGCCTCGTCCCGATGCCTGCTGCGCCCAGGGCGCGCGCGTGGCGATTGTCGCGTCCGAGTACAACCGTCGCCATGTCGATGGGATGCTGGATGCAGCGGTGACCCGGTTGCGCGAGCGCGACGCCGTCGTCGAGGTCCTTCGCGTCCCGGGTGCCTTCGAGATCCCCGTGGTGGCCGCGGCGTTGGTCGAGCGCTTGGATCGGGCGCCCGAGGCCATCGTGTGCCTGGGCGTCATCTGGCAGGGCGAGACCCAGCATGCCGACCATGTGGGCCAGGCCGTGACGCGCGCCTTGATGGATCTCCAGGTCCGGTCGCAAGTCCCGTGCATCCATGAGGTGCTGACGGTTCGCTCGGAGGAACAGGCGCAGGCCCGTTGCCTGGACCCGGCGACCAACCGTGGCTTCGAGGCCGCCAACACCGCGCTCGCGATGGTTCGATTGCTTCGCGCGGTCCGGAGCCCGGACGGTTGAGCTCGGGATGAAAAAGTTGCGGGGTTCGAGTCTGAGGCCTTGACATGCTGGACGGTCAGGGGAGCCTCGCGCCTTTACGGACCCGGGGAAAACCTTGGGGACGTTGCGCATCATTCATGAATTCCTCACGCATTCCCTCCGTGGCCGCCGCGATGTTGATCGCCGGGGCCGCCGTCGCCCAAGACAAGCCCGACCTCAAGGATCCGAAGGCTCGCGTTAGCTACGCCTTGGGATCGGACATCGGCACCAACCTCAAGCGGCAGGACTTGGACCTGGACCCGAAGATCCTCGCCTCGGCGATCGCGGACGCCTTCGCGGGCAAGTCTGCGATGACGGAGAAGGACGTCCGCGCCGCGCTGGACGACCTGCGCAAGATGGCCATGGCCAAGATGGAGGCGAAGTCCAAGGTGGACGGCGAGAAGAACGTGAAGGATGGCGAGGCGTTCCTCGCGGCCAACGCGAAGAAGGAAGGCGTGAAGACCACGGCGTCCGGCCTCCAGTACAAGGTGCTCAAGGCGGGGACCGGCGCGATGCCGAAGTCCTCGGACGAGGTCAAGGTGCACTACCACGGCACGTTGATTGACGGCACGGTCTTCGACAGTTCGGTGGAACGCGGCGAGCCCGTCAGCTTCCCCGTCACCGGCGTCATCCCGGGCTGGGTGGAGGCGCTGCAATTGATGAAGGTGGGCGACAAGTGGCAGCTCACGATTCCCTCCAAGCTTGCCTACGGCCCCAACGGCGCCGGTGGCAAGATCGGCCCCAATGCCGTCTTGGTGTTCGACGTGGAGTTGCTGGCCATCAACACCAAGTAGGCGCCGGGGACTCCCCAGGAGCTGACGAGGAGGGCGGCCGCCGCTGGTTCAAGCGGCGACCGCCCTCTTTGCTTTTGCGGACCGCCCGACGCGGGACTGGAAGCCGGGACGATTCAGTTGGGAGGGAAGTGATTGCGAAGCAGATGCTTGTGCAAGCCGAGGAGTGAGCAAGGCGCGGGCCGGCACGAGGCCCGTAACGAGCGAACGACGAAGGATTTGCGCAAGCAGATCGAGCAAGCACGACCGATCCGACTGAATCGTTCCGGCTAAGGGCCGTTGCGATTGAACCCCGGGCCGATCCCATGGTTGGCTTCGCAGCATTGACGACGTCGTGCCCACCGAAGGCTGGCGACCCGCGTGCCGACCGTGACGCGGGGCCGGTGGACATTGTGTTGTCCACGTTGAACGCGCGGCACCTGCACGCGGCCTTTGGCCTCCGCTGCCTGATGGCCAACATGGGCGAGCTTGGGGACCGGGCCCGGATCGTGGAGTTCGACATCAACCAGCGACCGCTCGACATCGCCGAGCGCATCCTCGCCCTTCGGCCCCGGATCCTGGGGCTGGGCATCTACATTTGGAACGTCCGCGCCTCCCTCGAGCTGTTGGGCGTGCTGCGTCGGCTCGATCCGGGCTTGTGCGTCGTGCTGGGCGGCCCCGAGGTGAGCCACGAGATCGATGGACAGGAGATCGTCGGGTTGGCGGACCACGTGGTGACCGGCGAGGCCGACCTGGCGTTTGCGGAGCTGTGCCGTCGGGTGCTCGCGGGCGAGCGTCCGCCCAAGGTCCTGGCCGCGCCCTTGCCGGACCCGGCGCGATTGGCGTCGCCCTACGGCCTGTACGACGACGCCGACCTGGCGCATCGGGTCGTGTATGTGGAGGCATCGCGCGGGTGTCCGTTCACGTGCGAGTTTTGCCTGTCTTCGTTGGACGTGCCGGTGAGGCAGTTCCCGTTGGAATCGTTTCTGGCGGACATGCAGCAGTTGCTTGGGCGCGGGTTGCGCCGGTTCAAGTTCGTGGACCGGACCTTCAACCTGCATCCGCTGGTTTCGCGTCGGATCATGCAGTTCTTCCTGGAGCGGATGGAGCCGGGTTTGTTCGTGCATTTCGAGATGGTGCCCGACCGGCTGCCGGAGGCATTGCGGGAGTTGATCGTCCGGTTTCCGGCGGGGTCGTTGCAGTTTGAGGTGGGCATCCAGACGTTGGATCCCGCCGTGGAGGCGTTGATTGGGCGTCGGCAGGACCACGGGCGCATGGAGGACAACCTGCGTTGGCTGCGGCAACACACGGGCGTCCACGTGCACGCCGACCTCATCGCGGGGTTGCCGGGCGAGTCGATGGAGGGTTTTGGGCGCGGGTTCGACCGGTTGCTGGGGTTGGGGCCGCAGGAAGTCCAGGTGGGAATCCTCAAGCGGCTTCGCGGCACGCCCATCATCCGGCATGACGCCGAATGGGGGATGCTGTACAGCCCGGCCCCGCCCTACGAAGTGCTGCGGACGCGGCTCATGACGTTCGAGGACTTGGCGCGGATGCGAAGGTTCGCGGCGTTTTGGGACCTCTATGGCAACAGCGGGAACTTCATCCGCGCGCTGCCGATGCTGTGGCGCGAGCCCGGGGCGTCCGCGTTCGCGTCGTTCCTGGCATTTTCGGACCACCTGCACGCCCGCGGCGTGCAGACGTCGGGGATCGCCCTGAATCGCCAATACGAGCTGTTGCTGGCGTATGCCACGGGACGTTGGCCCGGCGACGTCGCGGGATGGCGCGAGGCGTTGGCGGAGGATTATCGGGGTCCGGGCCGAAGGGACGTGCCGCCGTTCCTGACGCCGGAGGGAACGCAGGGTCGGCGCAAGGATTCCGGGCGGGGAGATGGTCCCGGGTTGCCGATGCGACAAGCCCGGCATGTGGGCGGTGCGGGCGGACATCGCGGTTGAAACGGGCCCGGGGGCGCGGCCCATGATGGGCGCATGCAAGATTGCCCCGTCCGCACCTCCGTCATTGGCAGCTATCCCTTCCCGGGTTGGCTGGAGCTGGCGGCACGGCACTTGGCTGAGTTTGGCCCGGATGATCTCGCGGAGGTCCAGGAGGATGCGGTGGTGGCGGCCTTGCACGATCAGGTGGCGGCGGGCTTGGACGTGGTGACCGACGGCGAGCAGACGCGGCTGGACTTCAACTTGTCGTTCTACGGGCATCTGGGCGGGATCGACATGGAGACGGCGCCGCCGCGGCGATGGGGTCCGCCGGCCCACGACCAAAGGGGGCGCCACGCCGTGGTGGGGCCCTTGAGCGCGCCGCAGGGGCTGGGGGTTGTGGCGGAATTCGAGAGGCTGCGACGGCTGGCGCGGGCCGGGCATCCGGGGTTGGGGGCCACGTTGAAGGCGTCGGTGCCGGGGCCGTACACGTTGAGCGGCCGCCTGGTTCCGAATGCGGCCGTTGGGTATCCGGATCGGTGGGCGTTGACGGAGGCGCTGCTGCCGCTGGTGCGGTCGGAGCTGGAGGCCCTCGTGGCGGCGGGGTGCGGGGAGGTGTCGGTGGACGAGCCCAGCATGAGTTGCTACGCGCACCGCGAGGATCCGCGCCGGTTTGTGGACATCTTCAACCGGACGGTGGAGACGGTCCGCGGCCGGGTGCGCGTGTGCACGCACCTGTGCTTTGGCAACTACAAGGGGCGTGCGGTGGGGCCGCGGCGATTGGCGCCCATGTTTCCGGCGTTCCTGGAGCTTCATTGCGACGAGATGCACGTGGAGCTGGCGAGCCGTGAGTTTGCCGAGGTGGAAATGATCGCGGAGGTGGGGCGGCGGATGGACGTGGCGGTGGGGGTTGTGGACGTGAAGAGCTACTACATCGAGACGCCGGAGGACATTGAGCGGCGCATTGGCCTTTGCCTGGCGCATGTCCCGGCGGACCGCCTGGTGGTGGCGCCGGACTGCGGCCTGAGCCAGACGGCGCGCTGGGCGGCGCGGCGCAAGCTGTCGGCCATGGTCGAGGGCGCACGTCGGGTGCGGCGCCGCCTTGGCCGATGAAACGCTTTGACCGTCCGCGCCGGGTTTCCATAGGGTGCGCGCCGGATTTATCTTATGAGCACGACCTACGTTCCCCTGATCAGCTCCGGCGTGGCCGGCCCGCTGGGCGTCCTTCATCTCCCCCGTCTTTGGCTCAAGGCCTCGCTCGAGGCAGCGGGCAAGATCGCGGCCGGCTATCCCGGCATCGGCCAAGGCTACGACTCGATGGTCATTGCCGCGCTTGGGTTGAATGCCGACGAGGTCCGCAAGTTCATCACCGAGTCCAAGCCGACCTACCCGCAGTTCGAGGCTTGGATCAAGCGTCAGCCCGGCGTGAACCTCAGCCGCGCCAACATCCACAAGCTGAACCTCTCCATCGCCGGCTACATCCACTCCGACGACGTTCGCAAGGGCATCTTGACCGCCAACAACCTGCCCGATGATGGCTCCATCCTCCCCGACGCCATCAACCTCAACAACCTGGACGACTGGAACGAGTTCCACGCGGCCGTGTTGAAGGGCTAGTTCATCGGTTTCCAACCAGGGGCCGCGTCGGCCGGAGTCATTCCGGCGGGTGCGGCCCCTTTGTGTTTTCTGGCCCGAGCCCAGATTTCACCGGCGCGTTGGAAGCAGGCGCGCGTCGTGCCAACGATCCACTTCGAGCGGGATTTCGAGCCGTTTCCAGGTCGCCTCGCCCGGGGCTTGAACCTCGAGCGACTCCACCGATCGCGCGTCGCCCAGTCCCCAATGGACCGATCCGACGACCTGCGATCGATGGGACTCGCCGGCCGTGATGCGACGCTCCTGGACTCGGCCGCCGGCCTTCAAACGGAAGGCCGCGCCCGTCCCGGGCCCGTCCGTGAATCGGATGCCCAGCCAGTGGCCGGTCCGCGCGGATCGGTTCGCCATCAGCACCAGGCGCTGCCGACGGACCGGCCATAGCTCCATCGTGGTCACGGCCAGGTCCATGCGGCCATCGTGGTCGAAGTCGATGGCCACGGCATTGCGCTGGTCGGCGAAGAGGGCGGTTCCCGCCAGCCATCCCGACTCGCGCCATCCCTTGCCTTGCTGGTTTTCAAACAGGGCGCCGTGTTGCCATCCGCCGTACGAGCTGCGTGCAGCCGCCCGACGCCCGGCGGCCGCCCGGAACCATGCATCCGCCAGTCGATCGTTTCCTGATCCGGCCGCATGAAGGTCACGCGTCCAAAACATCTCCTCGTAGTCGCGGGCTGATTCCAACGTCTCATGGCCGTTCGCCAGGTGGACGTCGGGCCAACCATCGTTGTCGATGTCCAGCACCGTCGCGGCCCAGGCCCATCCGCCGCGCGCCATGGTTTCCCCTTCCTTCATGGGCGCAAACCGGTCGCCGTTCCATCGGAGCCAACGATTCCCTGCGGTCATGCCACGCCGCAGAACCGCGTCCTCCGGCCAATCGGGGTGTTGCTGGCCCGTCCAGGACAGGCGATCTGCGACGGGCGAGTCCATCCCCACCAGCAACACGTCCATGGCACCGTCGCCATCGATGTCCCCCGTCCAATGACCCATGCCGAAACCCAGTCGGTTCGTCCCGAGGGTTGCCGTTCGGTCCACGAACCGGCCCCCTCCCTCGTTCTGGAAAAGGTCGAGCCCGGCAAAATCGCTGGCGACGACCAAGTCAGGCCGGCCGTCGCGGTTCCAGTCCGCGAACGAGGCGCTGTAGATACGCCTTGCTGCCTTGGCTTCCAGGCCCGACCCGGGGGTGATGTCCGTCCAACCGTCCGGTCCGTTGTTGCGCAGCAAGACCGCCGGGAATCCGTCCAACGCGTCATGCCATGGCGTTGGGAACTGCCCGCCTTGATACGGGAGCTTGTATTGACCGATGAAGGCATCCAGGTCGCCGTCGCCATCGATGTCGGCCAAGGCGAGGGCTTGGGGATGTGGCAGGCGGCGTGGGGACCGCCACAAGACGGTGCCTGGGCCGCTCCATCGGGGTCCTGGCAAGACGCGAAGCCCGTCGCTGCCTGCCAGCCAAAGGTCGGGTGCGCCGTCATGATTCCAGTCCGACACGGCGGCGGCCCAGATTCGCTCGGGTGGCAACCCCGGCAACGGCTCCGTCCGCAACGTCCCGTCACGCCAACGCACCAGCGTCCCGGAACCCACCATCGCCAGCGTGACCCCATCCGGTTCGTCCAGCCCGATCAAGGGGTCGCAGAACGGCGTGTGCGGCGGCACGGGGATCGCGAGTTCCGCCATGATCTCGAAGGCGGGCTTCCCGTCGCGTCGGCGAGCTTCCAATCCCTCCAGCACCACCGTTCCCCGTGGGTCGCCCATCCACTTGGCCGGATCCACCCAGGCCAAGCCCGTGAGGACGACGCGGGCGGGGGTTGGCTCGGTCCGGCCTGCGAGCACCTCGAATCGAACCCCGGCGCGGATCGTGTCGCCGTTGGCCTCCCAACGTTCCAGGTGCCAACGCGTCCGGGCGACCCGCCAGCCATCCTCCCTCCATTGCCTCCATGCCTTGGCCAAGGCTTGGCCATCCCAGTTGAAGCCGGCGACGGACTCGTGCCCGCTGGATGGGGTCGGTGTGTTGGGATTCCATGAGGTCCGCTCGATGCCGGCCAGGCGCTCGCCCCATGCATCGGGGTTGCGATTCCATGCATCCCACCATTCCACCAAGGCGTCCCGGAAGGGTGCGGAGGCGACCTCCTTGGGGAAGTGAGCCTGGAGGTCGGCCTCGGCCCGGGCTTCCTTTTCCATGAACTGGCCTGCCAACACATCGAGGCGGCGGTCACCGGGGCCGCCTGCGCCGAGCGGGATGGCGGCGGTCGGGGCCTTGGGCCGTCGCAGGGCAAGGATGGGCAGCAGGACGGCGAGGCCGACGAGTACGATGAGGGCCAGTCTTCGATGGCGTGGATGGATCATCCGGTGACGAGGGGCGCTTCCTTTGGGGGCAGGGGCTGGCGACGGCGCCGTGCATCCCGAGGTTGTGGGCGGGAGCTGGGACGGGCTGCCGAGATCTGACCGGTCCCGCAGGGCAGGAGCATGGAGTGGCGGCCGGGGACGGCCGCGCTCCCAGGGTTGAGCGCACACGACGCCTTCGAGATCACCAACAACTTCGGGTTGCGCTGGCGACGGTCGCGACGTGTTCCCTCGTATTGACTTTGTTGGACGCTTTCCATAGCAAGGCAGGGTCTCTCTTGGAACGAATGCCGTCACCTATGCCATGAAAAAGTCCCAATTCTTGGGCGGCCCTGCTCGAAGCCGCCTTGCCTTCACGCTCATCGAGTTGCTCGTCGTCATCGCCATCATCGCCATCTTGGCGGGCATGCTGCTCCCGGCCCTGGGCCGCGCCAAGGACCAGGCCCAGAAGACGGTGGATATCAACAACGTCAAACAGATCCTCCTGGCGAGCCACATCTACACCACGGACAACAACGACTACCTCGCCCATCCGGGATGGGGCGGCGACCTGACCGGCCCGGATTGCTGGGCATATGCCACGGCCAACAGGGGCCGTATCCTCAATGGCCCGGCGGCCCCCGTTTCGGCGGCGGGCAGGGACAAGAACTCCCCCCAGTATTCCAATCAGGTTGCGTTTTTCCGGATCAGCCAGCTCGGGCGCATCCTGACCACCCCGAACGTCTTGGAATGCCCCAAGGACGTCGCGCTGCGTGGCTCCGGCAACCAGAAGCGCTGGTGGCTGGCCCGCCCGCTCAAGCTGACCTCCTACTGCTGGAACGGCACGATTGGCGGCTACGTGGGACCGCGGGCGAGCGACCTGGGCGGCAAGACCTACAAGGTCACCCAGTTCCAGCCCCTCGACATCCAGCTTTGGGAGCAGAACGAGACCGATGGCTTCTTCTTCAATGACGCCGGCAACAACCCGCTGACCGGCGGCGAGGGCGTTTCCCAGCGGCATGCGGGTTCCGGTGCCTACACCGACACCAAGGACAAGGGCGGCGGGGCCATGGTCGGCCGCATCGGGGGCACGGCCGGGTTCATCAAGCTGCGTCAGTTCAACGAGTACCTGGATGCGAGGAAGTTCCCCACGCCCAACGATCTGCTCAACGGGCCGGGCTTCTCACGCTGATTCCAAGGATCGCCCATGCGTTTCCATCGGCTCCAAACCACCTTGGCCGCCGTCGCCGTCACCCTCGCCCTCGTGGGTTGTGGTGACAGCGGCCCGGACAACAGCCCCATCAAGATCAAGGGTGCCGACAAGGTGCTCACCGCGATCCAAAAGAACGACTGCGAGGCGATGATCGCGGGCCTGGCGGAGGTCAAGGAAGTGGCTGGCAACAACCCGGACGCGAAGGCCGAGTATCGACGCCTGCGCGAGAAGGTTGCTGACTACCTGGTCCCTCGCATGGGCGACGACGAGAAGGCCAAGGAGGCTTATCGAGCCCTCTCCGCCCTGGAGACCGGCCGGTAGCACCTGCCGTCAGGATCAAGGACGGGCCGTCTCCAAAAGGGGGCGGCCCGTTTTGCGTCGGGGTCGGCCGCGGGAGGAACGCGATGGTTACTGGCCTCGCGCCAACGACGCCTTGGTTTGAGCAAGAAGCGCCTCCACGTCGGACTTCACCTCGGCGCGGGCGGTGGAATCCATGCGGTCGATGAAGAGGATGCCGTTGAGGTGGTCCACCTCGTGCTGGACCGCGCGCGAGAGCAGCCCGCCGGCCTTGAACCGGTATTCCTCGCCGCGTTCGTTCAGGGCGACGACCTCGACCTGCTCGGGTCGTTGGACCTCGCCGTAGATCTCGGGGAAGGACAAGCAACCCTCCCCGCCGACGGACGGCGGACCCACGGGCTGGATGCGCGGGTTGATGAGCACGATGGGCATGAACGCGTCCACGTTGGCCTCCTGTCCGTCGAGCCACAGTCGCGAGGGCCGGTTGGGGACGTCGCGGACATCGACGAGGGCCAACTGGATCGCATGGCCGACCTGAGGCGCGGCCAAGCCCACGCCATCGGCGGCGGCCATGGTGTCGAACATGTCGGCGATGAGCTGGTGCAGGGAGTCCGTGAGGCCCGCCACGGGCGCGCACTTCTTGCGGAGGACGGGGGTGCCGTAGGGGACGATGGGGAGGACCATGGGCGGGGCGTGGTTGGGGCGGCCGGTTATTCCCTGGGCCAGTTGCGCATGAGGGCCACGAGGTCGGGCACGGTCGGGCTCTTGGCGGTTCGCACGTAATGCCCGGAGGTCGAGACGCCGCAGAGCACGGCGTCGGCGTTGGACAAGCCGAGGAGCTTGCCGAGGCAGAAGCCGGAGTTGAAGTGGTCGCCGGCCCCGGTGGTGATGCGGGGCTTCTTGCACACGGGCCCTTCCACCACGTCCACGGAACGGCCGTCGCTGGCGAGCGCGTAGGCGACGGGATGGACGACCAAGGTGGAGACGGGCACGCGCGAGTGGATGTCGAGGCTGAGGGCGGCGAGGCCCTCGGGGTCGCGGGGCGAGGCGTCCAGGCCCAGCACACGGGCGATCTCGTAGGCTTCCTTCTCGTTCAACCCCAGGATGACGTCGAAGCGCGACTGGAACCTGGCAATGAGGTCCAGGGCCCGCTCGATGTCGGACGGCAGTCGCTTCTCGGGATCGGCGAGGTCCACGAACAGCTTCCTGCGCTCGCCCAGCAGCCCGGGCATCAGCTCGCATTGGATCGAGGCCCAGATGTCCGACATGAACGGCAGCATCGTCCAGTTCACGAAGCCGACGAGGTCGGCGCTGGCGAACTTGAGGGCGAAGCGGTCCTTGCCGTACCGGGTGCAGATGTTGGCCCAGTTGACGTCCTTCAGCGTGTAATGCTTCCCCACGAGGATCTTGCCATCGTCGAACTCGAGCGCGTCGGTGAGGCCTGGGTCGCAGATCGAGGCGACCTCCGCGCGGCGGCTGAACTCGTCGAAGACGGGGTGAAGCGCGGGGAAGCCCAGGGCCCCCAGGTAGCTCACTCGGAGGCCGAAGCTGGCCAAGGCGTTGGCCATGATGGGCCCATTGCCACCGAGCTTGGTCATCGCGCGGACCAACTCGACGTTGGTGGAGCGCCCGGCGGCGGCCACGAGCCTCTGCCCGTAGGCCGCAATCGTCGGCACCCGGTCGAACCGGTCGGCGTCATGGCGCTTGTCCACGACGTGGAGGATTTCATCCACGAATCCGTCCAGCCCGACGAACGCGGACAACTCGGGGACCCGGGATGAGACGGCCTCCAGGCGGGCGGCGGCTTCGAGGTGGAACTCGGTGGAGCGGAGGATGGGCATGGTGGAGGGGAATGGCGGATCGGTGTGTTGTGGGGAAAGGGAGTTTGATGCCGCGCTAGTCCACGCGGACGCCGAGCAAGTCGAGGACGCGGTTGAGTTCGTCGTCGTTGGTGAACCGGATCTCGATGGAGCCGCGCCCGGCGCGGTAGCGGACGCCCACGCGGGTTGCCAACCGCTCGCGGAGGCGGTTCTCGACATCCACGACGTGGGGATCGCGGGTGGCGACGGAGGCGGCGGCGGCCGGACCGGCAGGCTTCGATGCCGACGGGGCGGCGAGCCGGGCGACGACCTCCTCGGTTTGGCGGACGGAAAGGCCCTGCTCGCGGGCCTGGCGGGCCACGGACGACAGGAGGGGGGCATCGGCGATGCCGAGCAACACCTTGGCATGTCCGACGGAAAGCTGGCCGGACTTGAGCGCCTGTTGGACGTCGTCCGGCAGCTTGAGGAGTCGAAGCGCGTTGGCGACGGCGGCGCGGCTGCGGCCGACCTTTTGCGCGACCTGTTCCTGGGTGAGGTCGAAGCGCGATTGGAGATCCGAGTAACCGATGGCTTCCTCGAGGGGGTTGAGGTTCTCGCGTTGGAGGTTCTCGACGAGGGCGAGTTCCAGGACCTCGCGATCCGTGGCCTGGCGTTCGAGGACGGGAACCTCCTTCAGGCCCGCGATGCGCGCGGCACGCCATCGACGTTCCCCCGCGATCAACTCGAGCCCGGCCTTGCCGGGGCGCACGACGAGCGGTTGCAGGATGCCTTGGGCGCGGATCGACTCGGCCAGTTCGCGCAAGGCCTCGTCGGTGAACTCGCGACGGGGTTGCAAGGGGCTGGCCACGACTTGGTCGAGGGCCACGAGGCGGACGGCGCGTCCCGTGGCGGTGGTTTCGACCGGGCCGGATGGCGCGGCGAAGGGCGAAGCAGGCGTGTTGGAAGGGCTTGCGGCCGCGCGGCCGCCGCCCAGCAACGCCCCAAGCCCTCGACCCAGCGCCGGTTTCGACATGGCCGCCAGACTAGGAACGACCGGCGACCCGTTGCAATCGTGGCGTCAGGCCTCCCCACGTCCCCCGGACGAGGAAACCGTCATCTCCAAAGCGGCGATTGGAGCGTTTTCCAGGGCGAGGCGAGGGGCGATTGGGTTCGCCTCGTGGGTCGTTCTTTGGCGTCATGTCCCTGTGTCGCGCTCGTCCATCCGCATCGTCGGCGCCCGGCAGCACAACCTGCGGGATGTCTCGCTGGAGATTCCGCGGGACCGGCTTGTCGTGTTCACCGGCCCCAGCGGCTCGGGCAAGTCGTCGCTGGCGTTTGACACGCTCTTTGCCGAGGGCCAGCGCAAGTATGTGGAGTCGTTGTCGGCCTACGCCCGGCAGTTCCTGGACCAGTTGGCCAAGCCCGACGTGGACCACATCGATGGCCTGTCGCCCGCCATTGCCATCGAGCAGCGGTCGGCGTCGGGCAACCCCCGGTCCACGGTCGCGACCACGACGGAGATCTACGACTACCTGCGGCTCCTGTACGCGACCGTGGGTCAGCCGCACGACCCTGAAACCGGCGAGGTCATCTCGTCGCAGACGCCCACGGAGATTGTGGATCGCATCCTGCAACGGCCGCCGCGGACGCGCCTGATGTTGCTGGCGCCGGTGGTGGAGGAGCAGCGGGGCGAGTTTCGGGACGTCCTGGAGCGGCTGACCCGCGAGGGGTTCGTGCGGGCGCGCATCGACGGGCAGTTGGTGGAGCTCAACGCCCGGCAACCGCCGCGGCTCGACGCCAAGGCGCGGCATTCCGTGGATGTCGTCGTGGACCGCCTCGTGGTGGCGGACGGCCTGCGGCCGCGGCTGGCGGACTCGGTGGAGACGGCGCTGCGGTGGGGCGACGGCCGGCTGCGGTTGCTGGAGCAGGAGCCGGGCGGGTCGTCCGAGGCGTGGCACGAGACCTTGCACTCGACGCGCATGGTGTCGCGGAGGACGGGGCGTTCGTTCGACACGCCGACGCCGCAGCATTTCTCGTTCAACTCGCCGCGCGGGGCGTGCCCGGAATGCCTTGGCCTGGGCCAGAAGCAGGTGTTCGACGCCGGGTTGATCGTCCCGGACCCCGCGCTGTCGATTGCGGACGGGGCGTTGCATCCGTACCGCCGCCTGGGGGGCAAGCGCATGGCCGCCTACTACCAGTCGCTGCTCGACGCGGTTGCGCGCCATGGGGGCGTGCGGACGGACCTGCCTTGGAAGGACCTGCCGGAGGCGTTTCATCGCCTGATGCTGCATGGCTCGGGCGAGGGGGAGGTCGTGTTCAAGATGCAGCGTGCCGGCAAGTGGACGGAGGCGAGGCGGCCTTGGGAGGGGGTGCTGGGGAACCTTCAACGGTTCCTGCGCGAGTCGGAGAGCGAGTTCACCAAGAACCGTCTCAAGGCCTACATGACGCTCCATCCGTGCGATGCCTGCCGGGGTCAGCGGCTGCGGCCCGAGGTGCTTGCGATCACGTTGGGGGATGCGCCGCCCGAGCCCGGTGCCTTGCCCGTCCCGGGCCTGGGCATCGCGGGCTTTTGCCGCCTCTCGGTCGCCAAGGCCGCCGAGTTCCTCCAGTCGCTCCGCCTGACGGAGTTCCAGCAATGCCTGGCGGGCGAGGTCATCGACCACGTGCGCCGGCGGCTTTCCTTCCTCTCGGAGGTTGGGCTGGGCTACCTGACGCTGGATCGCGAGAGCGGCACCCTGAGCGGCGGCGAGGCCCAGCGCATCCGTCTTGCCACCCAGATCGGCGCCGGCCTCATGGGCGTCCTGTACATCCTCGACGAGCCCAGCATCGGCCTTCACCAACGCGACAACGAGCGCCTCCTCGCCACCCTCCGCCGCCTGCGCGACCTCGGTAACTCCGTCATCGTGGTCGAGCACGACGAGGACACCATCCGGCAGGCCGACCACGTCGTGGACCTCGGCCCGGGGGCGGGCGTCCATGGGGGGCAGGTCATCGCGCAGGGCACCCTTGGCGAGATTCTCGCCAACCCGCGATCGGTGACGGGCCAATACCTGTCCGGTGCCCGGTCCATCCCGGTGCCGTCGCGTCGCGTCGCGCCCCGGGCGGACAAGGGCTGGCTCGAAATTCACGGGGCCGCGGAGAACAACCTCCGCAACATCGACGTCCGCATTCCCCTGGGCACCCTTGCCTGCGTCACCGGCGTCAGCGGCTCCGGCAAGTCCACGTTGGTGGACGACATCCTGCGTCGGGCGGTGTTCCGCCAGTGGTACGGGTCGAAGGAGCGACCCGGGGCCCACCGGGAGATCCGCGGGCTGGAGCAACTGGAGAAGTGCGTGGTCGTGGATCAGTCGCCGATTGGCCGCACGCCCCGCAGCAACCCCGCCACCTACACCGGCATGTTCAACGAGATTCGCGATCTCTTCGCCGGGTTGCCGGCCGCGCGCGTCCGGGGCTACGACGCCGGTCGCTTCTCCTTCAACATCCAGGGCGGTCGCTGCGAGAAATGCCAGGGCGATGGCGTCCTGGCGATCGAGATGCACTTCCTGCCACCCGTGTACGTGACGTGCGAGGCCTGCGGTGGGAGGCGCTACAACCGCGAGACGCTCGAGATCACCTACAAGGGGCTCAACGTCGCCGCCGTGCTCGACCTGACGATCGACGAGGCCGTGTCCTTCTTCCGCGCCATCCCCAAGCTTCACGACACCTGCCGGACGTTGGCGGAGGTCGGGCTGGGCTACCTGAGGCTGGGCCAGTCCGCCACCACCTTGTCCGGCGGCGAGGCCCAGCGCCTCAAGCTCGCGTCCGAGCTGTCCCGCCGTCAGACGGGGCGGGTGCTGTACCTCCTCGACGAGCCCACGACCGGCCTGCACTTCCAGGATGTCGAGCGCCTCCTCCAGGTCCTGTTCAAGCTCCGTGACTCCGGCAACACCCTCGTCGTCATCGAGCACCATCTCGACGTCATCAAGTGCGCCGACTGGGTCGTGGACCTCGGGCCGGAGGGCGGCTCGGGCGGGGGCACCGTGGTGGCCTGCGGGACGCCCGAGGAGGTCGCGTCGTGCGCCGCCAGCCATACCGGGCGCTTTTTGAATCGAATCCTCACCCCTCCCGGCCCCAACGTCCCCGTCCATGCCTGACAGGCCCGACAGTCCGCCGAGGAGCTGTGCCGACGTCGGCCCGGGCGTCCTGCCCGGGCCTGCGTGGTGGCTGGGCCTTGTCTTGTTCCTCGCGTCGGCCCTGCCGGTCGCCCGCGCCCAGGAACCCACGCCCGACCAGCTCGCGTTCGACGCCGCCCTGCGAGCGATGGATGGACGACTCTACCAACGGGCTGCGGAAGAGTTTGCGGCGATGGCCGAGGCCTTTCCCAACTCGCCCCTCCGCGCCGCCGCCATCGAGAGGTCTCGGCTGGCCCGGGGCGAGGCCGCCTTGGCCTCAGGCCAATGGAGGCCCGCTGCGGACGCGTTCGCGGGCTTCCTCAAGGACTTCCCCGGCTCGACGAACCGCCTCCACGGCAGCCTTCGCGAGGCGCTGGCCTTGCTGCGGTCCGGGGATGCCGTGGGCGCGCGCGACCGCATCGCAGGCGTCGGCTCCCCCTTCCAGGTTGCGCTGGCCTCCGGATCCATCCCTGCCGAGGCCGGCTTTGAGGGGCATTTGCTGCTGGCCGAGGCCCGCCAACGAAACGGCGAGCATGCGGCGGCCTTGCAGGCGCTGGACGCCGCAAGCCCCTACGCCACCGACCCCGGGCGCCAATGGCGACGCGAGCGGCTGCGCCACGACGTCGCGGTCGATGGCAAGCTCCCCGGGCCGCGCATGCTGGCGGCGGAGGCCTTGCTGTCGTTGTCCGGTTCCTCCACCAACCAGGTGCTCAAGGCCGAGGCCAACGCGCTGGCTGCCCGGGCCCATTTCGACGCGGGCCAACCCGAGCGCGCCGAGCCGCTCTGGGAACGCAACACCGCCGCGGACATCCCCCCCGCATTCCAGCGCGAGGCCATCGTCCAGGTGGGCCAGGCGCTTCTCGCCCGAGGCAACCTCCCCGTGGCGCGCGCCCGCTTGGAACGTTTCCTGAACGGGCGGCCCGTGGACCCGAACTGGCATCCCGTGCGCGTCCTGCTGGGGCAGGTGCTCTTCCGCCAGTACGCCGCCGCCCGTTCCAGCGGCGCTGGGTCGGCGGAGTTCGCAGGCCTGCCCACGCTCGTCCTGGGGCAGCTGGAAGCCGTGCTGACGAACCAACCGCCGCCGGACCTCGCGGGCCCCATCCAGTACCTGCGAGGCTGGTGCCTGTGGGAGGAGGGGCTGGCCCAGCCCGCCCGGCTGGCCGAGGCGGAGGCCGCGTTCCGCAGGGCCATCGAGTCATTGCCGCCTTCCGCCGAGCAGGCCACCGCGCGGTTCAAGGTGGGGGATGCCTCCCTGCTGCGAGGCGACCCTGTCACGGCATTGTCGCACTTCATGGCCGTGGCCCAGGGCTACACGAACGACCCGGTCGTGGCCCGCGAGCTGCGTCCCATGGCTTGGCAGCAGGCCATCGCCGCCGCCATTGCCGCCACCAATGCCGCCGCCGCGAGCACGGCGATGGAGCGGTTGCTTCAAACGCACCCCGACGCGGAGGTCTCCGGTCGCAGCGCCCTGCTCGTGGGCCAATCCCTCGTGCGACAGGGCGCGGCCGAGTCCGGGCGCGCGTTGTTGGCGCGCTTCGCCGAGCGATTTCCCGACGCCCCCGTGACGGCCAGCGTCCGCCTTGCCCTTGCCTCCGCGTTCATGGCCGAGCGGCAGTGGGCCCCCGCGTTGCGCGAGCTCGACGGCTGGGTGGTGAGGTACACCAACCATCCGTCCCTGCCCCAGGCCGAGTACGACCGGGCCTACGCCTCCGCCGAGTCCGGCCTCGCCACGAACGCCGTGGAGCAGTTCCGCGCCTTGGCCCAGCGCTTCCCCACCAACGCCCTTTCGCAGACCGCCCAACTCTGGCTGGGCACGCACTTCTACAACTTGGGCGACTTCGGCCAGGCCGAGCTCGCCTACGTGGGCGTCCTCACGAATGGGCTCTGGAAGGGCTCCGCCGCCGCCCAGCGCGCGCGGCTTCTCGCCAGCCAGGCCGCCCTCGCCCGCGGCAGCTCCACCAACGCCATCCAATACCTCCTCGAACTCCTCAACGACCCGCTCACCCCGGAACCCGAGCGCGCGTCGGGATACTTCTACCTGGGCGAGGCCCGCCTGGCCGCCCTGCCTCCCGGCACCAACGCGCCCATGGCCGGTTTCGCCGAGGCCTTGGAGGCCTTCACGGGCGCGGCGCGCTTCACCAACCAACCCGTCGTCGTCGCCGCATGGGGCCGCATGGCCTACTGCCAGCTCCAGCTCGCCGCGCAGTCCCCCCTGGCCCTGTCCCGCGCCGTCGAGCTGTTCCAGCGCATCCTCGAGTCCCCCGCCGCCGATGTCGCCTCCCGGGCCAAGGCGTTGGTGGGCATGGGCTCGGCCTGCGAGCGCATGGCGTCCGGTAAGGGCCCTGCGGAGGCCGCCGAGTTCTCGGAACGCGCCCTCAAGAACTACCTCGACGTCGTCCTGGGGTCCGGCTTCCTCCGGCCCGGCGAATCCGTGCCGCCGAGGTTGCTCGAGGAGGCCGGCGTCGCCGCCGGTCAACTGCTCGAGGAACGCCGTCGCTTCGTCGAGGCCGACGGCCTTTACGATCGGCTGGGGCGCGAGCTTCCCGCGTTGAAGCCCGTCTGGGACGCACGCCGCGAGCGCGCGCGTCGCATGGCCGAGCCCTCGCCCTGAACCGTCTTCAGCAAGACCACCGAGCCCGGCCATGTTCCACGTCGTCCTCCTGGAGCCGGAGATCCCGCCCAACACCGGCAACATCGCCCGCTTGTGCGCCGCCACGCGTTCCACGCTGCACCTCGTGGAGCCGCTCGGATTCGACCTCGACGACCGGCAGCTCCGGCGCGCCGGCATGGACTATTGGCAACAGGTCCGTTGGCATCGCTGGCCCAACTGGGATGCGTTGGCCCGGCACTTGGGCGCCGGCTTCCGGCCGTGGCTTGTCGAGCAAGGGGCGCCCCGGCCCTATCATGCCGCCGCCTTCGCGCCCGGGGACGTCCTCGTGTTCGGGCGCGAGTCCGCTGGGCTGCCCGCGCCCCTGCTGCGGGCCGCTCCGGAGCGTTGGATCGACATCCCCATGGCCAACCCCGACGCCCGATCCCTCAACCTCTCCAATTGCGTGGCCATCGTCTTGTTCGAGGCCCTCCGGCAGCAGGCCCGGCCGCCGGCGTCCACGCGTGGTGTCTCATCCACCTAAACCGGCACCTGGGGATGGGGTCACCCAAACCCTCCGGTGAAGCTCAACGCTTCGCCCATGCCGTAGGCCGCGTGCCCTCACGCGGCGGCTCGTGTCGTGCCTCCGTGTGCCGTGGAGGACCCGTGGGGCACGGTTTTTGCCTGAAGAACCAGGCATGACGCGGATGACACGGATCGATCCAAGCCGTGAGGCCTCCTGGATGGCAAATGCGCCCAGACCAAACGACACACGTGAATCCGTGCGGTCCGCGCCATCCGTGTTGCTTCGCCCTAAGCCGTAACGATTCAGTTGAAATGGAAAGGCACCGTCTGGCGGACTTGTTTTTATGGAAAAGAACCAGTCCATGACACCTCAACAGGAGGCGAACCAAACGGTGCGGGTTGAGATTTCCACCTCGGGGGGGCCGTCGTCCATCAGGA
>CAIRNV010000022.1 GCA_903880005.1 uncultured Verrucomicrobiota bacterium
CCTTGGAATTCATCCTTGCCCCGAGGCGGTCCCAAGCCGGACAGTCATGGCGTTGACGTGATGGCGGGGTAGCCAAGTGGTAAGGCACGGCTCTGCAAAAGCTGCATTCGTCGGTTCGATTCCGACCCTCGCCTCCATCTGCAACTGCTTCAAAAGCAGTTACTTCTGAAGAGCGCGGCGTCCAAACGGACACCGGAACGGACACCAAAAGGTCTATCCGCGCTTAAACCGCGTTAAACCTCAGGAAGCCGCTTCCTCGCCGGTAACGGTCCGGAACCCGCCCGCCCATCGTGTCGGCCGACAATCGCCGACCATGAAAAACCGATTCCGTCTCGTCCGCCGCGGAACCCGGGGAGGGACCTTCTACTTCTACGATCGCAAGACCCGGAAGCGTTCCAGCCTCGGGACCTCCGACCCGGACGCCGCTGCGGAGATCGTCGCCGCCAAGAACAACGCCGAGCGGCAACCCATGCTCAACCTCCAGCTCGCCCGCGCCTACCTGCAAGGCAGCGACTCGACCATGAACAAGCGCACCTGGGCTGACGCCCTGGAGTCGCTCATCCAGACCAAGCAGGGGGCGAACAAGCTTCGCTGGCAGGTCTTCCAGAAGGACAAGGCCCTGATCCCGCTGGCTTCCAAGATCGTGGTCCAGACGGAGGCCGAGGCCATCCTCGCGGTGCTCCGGCAGGGAACCGTCTCCACCAACGTCTTCCTCCGCCGCCTCCACAACTTCTGCGTCGACATGAACTGGCTGCCTTGGCCGCTGGTGCCCAAGCGCCAATGGCCCGCCGTACGGTTCAAGGAGAAGCGGGCGATCACCTGGGAGGAACACGCCAAGATCGTGGAGCGGGAGGGAAACCCCGAGCGCAAGGCGTTCTACCAGCTGGCGTGGCACCTGGGCGCCTCCCAGTCCGACCTCGCCCATCTCCACGCGGAGGACATCGACTGGGGCACCCGGGTGATCAGCTTCTTCCGGATGAAGACGCGGTGGCGCGGGCAGCAACCCCCGCAGATCCGCTTCGGAACCGAGGTCGAGGAGATCCTCGCGGGGCTTCCCAAGTCGGGTCCGCTCTTCCCGTACCTGATCACCGTGCGATGCGCCGATCGCGCGACCGAGTTTCGCCAACGGTGCACCGGCCTGGGAATCCACGGGGTCAGCCTGCATTCCTACCGGTACGCCTGGGCGGAACGGGCGAAGTCCTGCGGCTACCCGGAACGATTCGCGCAGCTGGCCCTCGGACACAACAGTAAGGCCGTCCATCGGGCGTATGCCCGCAAGGCGATGGTGGTGGTCCCCTCGCTGGAGGACTTCGAGAAGCAGGCCAACGCCCTCCTTCAGTTCCCGACGGCCACCGTTCCGACAATGTCCGGCGTCCCAACGGCGGCCTCCGTCCGTTGATCGCGGCTCCGGCCTGCCCGGTGACAGGCCTGGGCCGCCGCTTCCGGTTCGCCCGCCTTCCCGGGCGCCGGAAGCGCACACTTTCGGCCTACCCCTGCATACCTCCCATGCCAGGCGCGCATTCGGCGCCTGCCTTGAAGGAGGTCACCATGCAACCGCTTGAACACGCATCGAACTCGGAACTGCTCGCCGCCCTCGGTGGGCCTCGCGCCGCCCAGTCGCTGATGGAGCGCTTCGGCGGGCTGTCGCCCATCGCCCGGGCGTCCCTGGATGAACTCCAACAACTGAAGGGTGTCGGCCGGGCCCGGGCGACGGCCATCCGCTCCGCCTTTCTGCTGGCGCAACGCCTGTCGCAGGAGGCCTATCGGGAGTCCCCGGTGCTGGACTCGCCGGAACGGGTCGCCGAAGTCCTCCGGGAACCCAACCGGCTCTACACCGTCGAGAACCTCCAAGTCCTCTGCCTAAACACCCGCCGCCGCCTCATTTCTGTCGAGAACGTCGCCCAAGGGTTACTGGACCAGGTCTTGGTCCACGCTCGGGAGGTGTTCGCCATCGCCATCGCCAAGCGGGCCTCGGCCATCATCCTCGCCCACAATCACCCCAGCGGGGATCCGTCGCCGAGCGAGGCCGACATCCGGGTGACGCGCGACCTGATCCGGGCCGGCCAACTGCTCAAGATCGAGGTGCTAGACCACATCATCCTCGGGCATCGCACCGTGGACCGTCCCCGCGACTACTGCTCGTTGCGGGAGTTGGGCTACTTCGCCCTCTAGCCCCCGACGCACAGAGGACTTGAAGGGTTCAGTAGCACCCAGTTGTACCGCAGCAAGAGAGTCCGATCTCGCTGCCCGAAGCATGGACCAAAGGGGGATACGGTCGGGCAAGCGAAACACCCGCCGGTACCATGTGATCGGAAGGAGCCTGCCTGCTGCCCCGTGCACCCCACCGATGTCCCTGCCGCCGAGGGTTGGGGGCCAGAGGGGCAGACATGAGCCGTGGCACAAAAGGCACCTTCACCCTTTCCAGCGGAGGAATTCCGCACAACTTTCCGGCGTTCCATGAAGCTTCATCTACACTTTCTCCAAGCCACCGGAACAGATGATCAGCCCAAGCTGGCTTTCACCCAGTTTTGGGCGTCCGAAACCGCCCAAGAGCCGGTCACGGTCACGTATGGAGACTTCCGGCCCTGCCCGGAATTCCCGCACACGATAAGAGGGACAAAGGCAGTCTGCCAGTTGTTCCTCCATCGCCAACCGATCAAGGGTGAGCTGGCAGAATCGCTGTGGGACATCGCAAGGAAGTCCAGCCTTGTCAGCGATGGGACACGGACAGTAACCCATCTGCAGAGAATGTTTGGCTTGGGGGTTGGCAACAAGATCCCGCTCGGGATAATCAACTACAAGAGGCACATCTGCGACATCGGTTCCGACCTCAAGAAGGGAACCATCAACACCTTTGTTTATAGTGATGAGTCATCAGCCGAGCAGGCGTTCCTAGAGACTACGAAGCCACCCACAAAAGTAGGCGAGGCAACCGGCCAAGCGGAGCAGCCTAAGCCACTCACTTCAACGGAGTGTCAACAATTGGGTAGCGACCTGCTTGGCGACGTCCGAATCACTAAATGCAATGTGCAGGTCATGAAGGACAGTCTGGGCGAGTGGAAGGATTCGGCTGATGCTGACGCTCTCCCGTTGACCTGCCGGGACATTTTTCGTCTAGAGCTGGCTTGTGACAAGGCAGCCTACCTCTATGTCTTCTGGGTGGGCAGTTCAGGAGAATCGGTGATGCCCCTCTTTCCGTGGCTTCCGGCGCATCCTTGGGACGACAATTTGGCCAGTCATTGGAACAGGCCGCGTCAAGAGCTCGTCCTGACCGATGAGTACATGAATGCACTGCCAAAGGATGCGAGATACCTGCAGTCGTTTGGAGACGCGGGAGGCGAAACCCTGATTGTCCTAGCCCACGTGAGACCCCTGAGTCTCGCAACATTGCGACAGCATTTCCTCGGAATCCTGCCCGGGCTGAAAGGCCCGATTCCTTGGCGGCACAGCAGAAAGGTGGAGAAGGTCAAGCTTGGGCTCGCAGACATCGTGGATGAGGGCAGGTCGAATCCAAGCCCGACAATGGATCCTCGCCTATCGAAAGGTCCTAAAGTGGACGAGTTAACCCGCCTGCTGAATCGAGTCGCGCACTTTCCGTTGCAGGTTGATGACGCCAAGGCCTTGGTGATCCCTACACTTGGGGGATAGTGGTCACTTCCTGACTTTCCCGAACGTTCTCACATCACAGGGGTTCCTGCCATGGACGATAAGCTGCGGTACCATCAGCAGGAGATCGAGCGATTCAAGCGGAGTGGAGACTGGTCGAGTCTGGTGCGCCATTTCATTGGGCATCGGGGTTACCAACCAGCTCTGGATGCAGCGATTAGCGTCCTGGACAGCCGGGCCGGGAGTGGTGGCCTGTTGGAAGACCAGGTGGCGCCCGTGGTGGATCTGCTGAAGGACTGGCGGGTTCCGGGGAAGTGGGAGGGGTTCGGCGTGTGGTTGCCGAAGCTCAGGAACTCCGGCGCACACGCAACGCTCGTACTTTTGAACTCGTTCAGGAATGCAGCCTCGGTGGTTGCCCTGACCGCACAGATTGGAGACGACAGGACAATCAGAACCTTGCTGGACTCGCTGGCCAGTGGAATTGCAATTGCAAAGAAGGAAAACGAACTGGCAATCGTCGCAGTCTTGATTGACGCGGCGGCGGAAGTGCTGTCGGCCTTGGGTCGTCAAGAGGAGGCGGTGGACCTGGAGCAGGAGGCGGTCGTGACCTGCCGGAAATTGGCAATAATGAATCGAGCGGCGTTCCTGCCAACCCTAGCCGACTCCTTGAACAACTTGGCTGCCACGTTGAGTGGATTGGGCCGTCACGAGGACGCGTTTGAGCGGGCGCAAGAGGCGGTCAACACCTACCGAGAACTCGCATGCAAGGATCGAGCGGCGTTTCTTCCGGATCTGGCGATGTCCCTGAATAACCTGGCCGTCATGTTCAGCAAGGTGGGCGGCCGAGAGGAGGCACTAACGCGGTCGGAGGAGGCTGCCACGGCCTACCGGGAACTGGCAGGCAGGGATCGAGGGGCGTTCCTTTCGGACCTGGCGATGTCTTTGAACAACTTGGCCAACCGGTTGAGCGAGATAGGCCGCCACGAGGATGCACTGGACCGTGCGGCGGAGGCCGTCACGGCCTACCGGGAACTGACAGGGAAGAATCGAGCGGCGTTCCTGCCGGATCTGGCGATGTCCCTGAACAACATGGCCGCCATGTTGAGCGAGCTGGGTCGACGAGAGGAGTGAAGTGGTCCCCAATCATCGGACCAATTTCCGGCCGATTTATGTTATGGTCCGGGGTCTGGAAATCTCCGCTGATGTCTTCGTTCTCGTGCTTGGTCCGACGCTCCCACAGCGCATGGGGCGCGTCCAGACCGCAGGGA
>CAIRNV010000023.1 GCA_903880005.1 uncultured Verrucomicrobiota bacterium
AGTGATTGCGAAGCAGATGCTTGCGCAAGCCGAGGAGTGAGCGAGGCGCGGGCCGGTACGAGGCCCGTAACGAGCGAACGACGAAGGATTTGCGCAAGCAGATCGAGCAAGCACGACCGACCCAACTGAATCGTCCCGGCTAAGCCAAGAATGGACGACGCGGCCGGCATCACGCCGACGGGGAGTCGTGCTGGTCTGCCAGCATGGCGATGAATCGGCTCATGGCGGGCGTCAGCACCTTGTCGGCCCGGTGAATGACCGCGAGCGGCCGCTCCAGGGAGGCGCCGGCCAAGGGCAATGCCACGAGGCTTTGCCGCTCAACCTCCTGAACGACGGAACCCTCGGGCACCACCGACACGCCCGCCTCCACTTCCACGGCGCGCTTCACCGTCTCAATGTTGTCGAATTCCATCACCGTACGGACCGCGACGCCGCGGTCGCGGAGGAAACGGTCGATGGCCTTGCGCGTGGGGATGTCGGGCTCGAAGGCGATGAAGCGTTGGCCCTCGAGCTTCTCGACGGGCAACGGACGCGTGCCGGCCAAGGGATGGGAAGGCGACGTGATGATCACCATGGACTCCGTGCGCAACGGGACGATGACCAGCCGTGCATCCCGCACGGGACAGGCGACCAACCCGATGTCAGCGGCGTTGGCGAGCACGTCGTCATAGACCTCGTTGGCCCGTCGATATTCCACGTGGACGTGAATGTTGGGGAAGGCCTTGAGGAAACGCTTCACGTAGGGCGGCAGGTCATGGAGCCCAATCGAGTAGATCGTGGCCACGCGAATGGCGCCTGTGGCGACGCCCTTGGCCTCCAGCAAGCGTGCCTGCAAGGCCGCGAAGGCCTGCACCATGGGCTTCGCGTGCTCGTACAGCACCTGGCCCTCGCGGGTGAGCCGAAACTTCTTCTTGGACCGCTCGATGAGCAGGCAGCGCAGCTGACGTTCCAGCGACGAAACCTGCTGCGAGACGGCAGACTGCGTCACCCCATTGGCCTTCGCCGCCTGGGTGAAGCTTTCCGTCTCGGCCAGGTCACAGAACACCTTGAAGCCCTCGATGTGCATGCCCCGCCCATCAGGCACCAAGTCACGGCGGAAAGGAAGGCGGGCGATGCGGCGACGCGAGCGTGGCCCGCGAGTTGGAAGACGCGGCGCCTGCCGAAGGGAACCCAGCAAGCACGACCGCCCCGCCTGCATCGTTCCGGCTCAGACGTCGAACACCGCCACCTCGGGCCGGCAGTTGAATCGCACGTCGAATCCAAGGCATCCAATGCCCGGGTTGACGTACAACGGTCCTGCCTGCGTGGCGTACCAACCCAGCTCGTAGGGGCCCACGTCGTGCGGCCGCACCACGGCTCCATAAAATGGGATCCGCACTTGCCCCCCATGGCTGTGACCCGCCAGCACCAGATCCGAGACGCGGGGCAAGCGGTCCGCCCAGAGTGGGTAGTGCATCAAGGCGAGATTGAACACGCCGGGCACCGGCTCCTTCCATGCGGCGGACGTGAGACGATCAACCCCCACGATTCGCACTCGCCCACCCGCCGCCATCGCCTCCTCGTCCTGCAGCCATCGACCACCCGTCCCCTCGAACACGCGCCGCGCCAGGGAAAAGTCCGCGCGCGCCCAATGGTCATGATTGCCCGGGATGCCAAACAAGGGCACCCGGACTCCGGACAACACCGACAACGCGGACGCGAAGTACCGGGACTCCTCCACCAAGTCCCCCGTGAACACCACGAGGTCGGGTGCCTGCGCATTAATGGCCTCGACCAACTCGCGCAGGCGCTGCTCGTCACCCCGGTAATGAACATCCGTGAAGTGGGCGATCCGGACCTTGGGCGCCTCGCTCCTACGATGCGTGCGAATGGCCAACCATCGTGGCTCCAGGCGCGTCACATGGGCCAGTCCAGCCAACGGCGTGGCCATCGCAGCGCTTAACAGCCAACGCCGACGCGACCAACGTCTTGCGAAAACGGGTGGGGTGCGCTCGGTGTTCATCGTCCCGTGCAAGGGACCCACATGGATGCCGAGCGTTCAATTCCAGAACTTGATAAAACGCCCCGTGGCCCCCCCACGGATCATGGGCACGAACCACAAGGCGCCCCGGAAGGACCTCGGCGAACAGGACGCACCCAACCCGTCACGGGCCGTCCGTCGCCGCGCCTTCCACCTCTTGCTGCGCGAGCTCGCGTTCGCGAGCGGCGAAGGTGCGACGCGTCTTGTCGATGGCGTACTTGCCCAGGACGAGCCTCATGGGCGGCTTCCCCGACAGCACCATGCGGACGATGAGGCTGGCCGCGAGGTGTGGGTTGCCGGGTTGGTGCCCGTCGATCTTGCCGAGGTACTGGGCAAAGCGCCCGGCCGTGGGCTCGTACTCGGGAAGGGACACGGCAGCACGGGCCATCGAACGCCCGATGAAGTCGGTCCGGAAGGGGCCTGGCTCCACGAGCGTGACCTTGATGCCCATGGGGCGAACCTCCTGGGCGAGGGCCTCTACGAGACTGGAGGTGGCAGCCTTGGCCGCGCCATAGATCCCGAAGCCGGCGTAGTTGGCGATCGCGGCGGCGGCGCCCATCTGGATGACATGCCCGGAGCGACGGCCCCGGAAATGGGGCAGGATGGCGTGAATCATGGCGAGCTGGGCGAAGAAGTTGAGTTCCATGCAGGCGCGTGCCTCTGCCTCGGAACACTCCTCGACCGCGCCCAGGAGGCCACGGCCGGCGTTGTTGACCAGGACATCGATGCATGGGACACGCGCGAGGGCCTCGCGGACCACGGCGGCCGGTGCCCCGGCCTGGGTTACGTCCAAGGGCAGGACATGGCACTGGTCAGGCGCCCGGCTGGCAAGGTCCTCGATGGCCTCGGGCTTGCGTGCAGTCGCCACCACGACGTCGCCGCACGCAATGATCGCCTCGGTGAGGGCGCGCCCAAATCCGGACGAGGCGCCGGTGACGAGCCATGTTCTGGGGGAAGAATCCGACATGCCTTGGGACGTGCCATGGAATCAGCCGGATGCAAGGCCGCCCGAGGCATCGGCACGGGCTTTGTTTGTGCAGTTTGGATTCAGGCCAGTCCATGGGTGCAAAGGACATCGCCATGCCGCTCTACGAGTACGTTTGCAAGAAATGCAGGAGGAAGTTCAGCGAGGTGCTTTCCATCCGCGAACACGACACCAAGAAGATTGAGTGCCCGGGATGCAAGGGCACGGAGCTGGAGAAGGTCATCGAGCCCTTCTTCGCACGCACGGCCAGCAAGACGGGAAGTTGGTGAGGCCTGGAAGCGTGGCCGCTTCTCGGGCGTGCGCGCCATGGACATCAACATGACTCGATCGCCTCGGCCCGCCGTTGGCGAGGCGTTGGCGGCGCGTGGGCAAAGTTCATGCCCTGCGGCGACGTGGCGGCGTTGGATGAGGTACGGAGCCAAACCGAAACGATTCCATTGGAGCGGTCGTGCTGGCTGGATCTGCCTCCGCCATCACTTCCCTCCCAACTGACTCATCCCGACTCGTGTCGTGTCTCACAAATCGCTGGTGTTTGGTTGCTCCAAGAATGCCCCGGGGCAAGGCGTGAGGACGGAGCCTACCCGCAGCGGTCTGTGACGGACGAACCACGAAGCCCCGGGGCACTCTTGGAGCAACCCGAAGG
>CAIRNV010000024.1 GCA_903880005.1 uncultured Verrucomicrobiota bacterium
CCCGGCTCACCAGCACCTGCCTCCGCGCGGTGTCGGTGAAGTTCGGGCCCGACAGCGACGCGTATGAGAAGGCGGGCGGTCGTCGCCTCAGCGAACGTCGTCGCCCGGATCGCAAGGCCGCGCCGGAACCCGACAAGGCGCCCAGCCGTCCGACGGCCTCCAACGAGGCCTGACGCCAGGACCATCAACCAAGCCCTGAACACGAACCCGGCGCGAGCCCCCTCGCGCCGGGTCTTTTCATGGAGAAGCGCAGGGAGCGACATCCAGCGGATCACGGCGCGGCGGCACGGGTTGGCTCCGTCCACGCGCCGGGAGATGAACAGGGGGGCGGGTTTACCAACCCGCCTGCCTCCCTCCCGTCCCAGATGCCCACCGCCGGCTGAGCGGGCGCGATTCCATTGGGGAGGGAGACGACGGGGAGGCAGATCCTTCGTCGTTCGCTCGTTACGGGCCACGAGCTGGCCCGCGACTCGCTCAATCCTCGGCTGGCGCAAGCATCTGCTTCGCCATCACTTCCCTCCCAACTGCATCGTCCCGGCTACGACGGCTTCCAGCCGGAGAACAGCATGAGGATGTCCACGACGAAGAGCAGGACGATGGTGATCTCAAGGATCATCATCCATCGGTTGGATTGGTCGTGCTTCAGCATCTCGTGGAGCTCGGCGACCGTCTGGAGCTTGTCCCGGACCGAGCGGTGCCAGTCGGCGAGATGAAAGCGGGCGGCGACCAGCTCATAGAGACGGGCGACGTGCCAGTCGCCGAAGAACTTGGAGATGTTGGACAGCTCGTCGTTGAAGCGGGCGAGGTCGATGCGCAGCTCGCGCAGGTCCCGCAGGAGCTGGCGTCGGCCGCGCATCGGGTTGCCGAGGTCGCGATAGGTGCGGTCCAGGGTGGCGTCGAGGAGCCGGTCGTAGGCTTCCAGCTCGGCGAGCTGGAGGTTGGCCAGCTCCAGGACATAGAGCGATTCCTCCCATTCGGACGGGTCGTCCACGAGGAGCGCGGCGTCCCAGTCGATCACAACGAGGTCGTCCTCGTAATAGGAGAGATGACGGGACGTGGACTCAACGGTCTCCTGGCGGGACAGGGCGGCTGGATCCGCCTCCTGGGTCAGGATGGCGGCCACGGGACGGCGGTGGGTCTCGAGCCAGGCCTCGGCCCGCAACGTGGACGTCGAGCCGCCGGAGGCGGACGGCAGGGGACCGCGGAGACAGAATACGGTGTAGGCCTCCTCGTCGGGGATGCGCTCGATGGGGCGGATGACGTGGGGCGCGAGCTCGCGGCGGGCGTCCTCGGCGAGCCGCCGGGCCTCGTCGTGAACCGTGCCGTTGCTAAAGGTGAGGTCGTGGTAGGCGACGAGGTCCTCGAGGCGTTGCACCGCGAAGGGGACTCGGATGCGAACGGACAGCGCGCCGATGGGGAGGAACTTGACCTCGCGTTGGACGCGCACGGGGCCGTGGGGGCCGAGTCTTTCCTGGTCGGGGAGGCGCACGAGCAGGGGTTTGTAGAACAGAAGGTCGCGGGGGCTGCGACGGGACGTGTCCATGCTGTATTGGGACACGGGAAGGCCGAACAAGGTGGGGACCGGCTCGCGGTCCATCTCGTAGGCGATGTCGTAGGCGAACAGAAACACGACGTCGCCATGGAAGAGGGCAGGCTGGCCGTGTGCGGGGCTCATGGCTTGAGGAGGAGGGGTTAGCCGCCTTGGCCGTCGGCGTGGGCGTGGCGAAGAAGGTCCTCCAAGGGCACGACCCGCAAGGCGGCCTCGTGCGTGGCCTGGATGACGACGGGCGGGGCAACGCCCGCCTCCATGGCCTCCAGCCATCGGCCCGCGCACAGGCACCATCGGTCTCCCGGCTGCAAGCCCGGGAAGTCGAACTCAGGCCGTGGCGTCACGAGGTCGTTGCCACGGGCGCGCGAGAACTCCAGGAACTCCCGGGTGACAACGGCACAAACGACATGGCGTCCCAGGTCGTGGGGACCGGTGTCGCAGCAACCGTTTCGGAAGAATCCCGTGCGTGGCACCATGCCGCACACATCCAAGGGACCTCCCAGGACGTTGCGGCCCGTGCGACCGCCGGTGCGATCCATGGCGCTCATGCAAGCAAGATGCCGTGGTGAAAGCGCATGCGCTATTCCCCTCGGATCCGACGGCGGCGCTCTTCCTTGTCGGCATCCAGCCGGGCGCGCTGTTGTGCGAGACGTTCGCGCAGTTCGTCCACCTTGGCGAAGTCCTGCTGGGCCTGGGCGGCCTGGATGTCGTCGCCGATCTGGATTTCAACCTGGGCGACCTTGCTCTTGTAAAGCGAGTCCAGTTCGGCCAGCTCGGCCTTTTGGGCTTCGGAGAGGACCTTTGAAGGGGCCTGCTTTTGCAGGCGTTCCATGGCGAGTTCGTAGGCGGATTTCATGGCGCGCGTCGTCGTGACTCAGGCTAGGCGGGCATGACGCAGGCATGCAACCGGCCATGTCAGCTCGCCCCGAATACAGACGCTGATGGGCGTTGCAAGACGGGGAAAGGAAGTCACCGGGGAAGGGCAGGGCGGGTGTCCGGCCGTGTAGGCAAGCCCTCGCCCTGCGGAGGCAGATCCCGCAAGCACGACCGATCCAACTGAATCGTCCCGGCTAGGTCCCCGTGGCCTGCCCCCCCTCGGCCGGGGGCATCAGGGGGGAGAGGTTGGAGTTGCTGGCGATCATGGACCGGATGCCGGGCTCGATGGCCAGGGCGGCCGCAACGTGGCTGGCGGCGCTGTCGCACCGACCGAGAATCGCCTCGTAGCAGGCCATGTGAAAATTCCAGAGGGCGTGCGATCGCGCGCAGGGCGGGGCTTGTTGAAGGGCGATCTTGCAGGCAGGAATCTCGCCCAGTTCGTAGAGGCACGTTGCCCAGGCGATGAACCGATCCGTGTCGGCTCCCTGGTTCCGGCACAGGGCCTCGCAGCAGTGGGCGGCGGCCTCCCATCGGCCCAGGTGTTGGTTGAGGACGCAGCGGAGCTCGAGGACATCCTCCTCGATCTGGTCCTCGGGCGGCAGTGAGTCGAGCTCCTTGAGGGCCTCCTCGGCCATCCCCAGCTCGAAGTAGCCCACGGCGGCATCAAGAACCCTGTTAAACTGCGTAAACGGCACGCGTCACTGTTCCGAAGTTCACCGGGATGGCAAGGATGCGCCTTATCATCACGCGTCCGAGACTTGGCCAAACCGCGTCCAACCACGGTTTCGGTCACGAAGCCCCGTTTGGCGCGATCGAACCAACGGAAGGGTTCCGGATCAGTCCTTGGGTGCGTTGCCCAGGCAGCCCAGCATGATGAACAACACGGAGAAAAGCGCGATGGAGACCAGCAGGAGCCAGGTGCCCTTGCCATTGGCCGCCATCACCACCCCGAGGCCCAGCAGGATTGTCTTCGCCAAGAAAACCAAGAACGCGGAAAAGCCCTTCATCGATCCACAGCGTACAGGCCGAGGCCATGGCGACAAGCTTGCGTTGGGCCCTGCAAAACTGCGGGTCGGGGCCCGGTCAACCAATCTTGCTGGAGCCGTAGGTCGAGCGATTCAGCCCAAAAACAAGGGTTGACGAGGTTCCCAAGGCGATCGCCACCAGCCGAGTCGTCAAGTTAGGCCGATGTTGGGCCGGTCTCCCGCAGGATGCGCCGGACGATGTCCCGGGTGCTGTAGGCAGGACGAAAACCCGTCAGAAGCTCCAACTTTCTCAGGTCGGGACGACGTCGCGGCATGTCCTGGAACCCTGGCTTGAACGCGTGGTCGTAGGGAACCAATTCAATGGACGACGTCGAACGGCATTCCTCAATCACGAGGCGGGCGAGGTCGAGGATCGAGGTCTCGTCGTCGTTGCCCACGTTCACGACCTGCCCGTTGGCAGCCGGGGTGCGATGCAGTCGAACGATGGCCTCGACGGTGTCCGCGACGTGGCACAGGCATCGGGTCTGGCGGCCGTCGCCATGGACCCGCAGCGGCTGGTTCGCGCGCGCCGATTCCATGAAGCGGGGCAAGACCATGCCCCAGCGACCGGTCTGGCGGGGGCCGACGATGTTGAACAATCGCGTGATGACCACGGGCAAGCCGTGCTCCGCGTGGCAGGCGAGCACGAGGAACTCATCCAACAACTTGCTGCTCGCGTAGCTCCAACGGGAGAGGTGAGGGGGCCCGATCAAGAGGTCGTCCTCCTCCGAGAACCACGGCTTGTCGCTGCGGCCATAAACCTCGGACGTGGACGTGAAGACCACCGGGGTGCGCGACGGGACGGCGGCTTCGAGGATGGCCTGCGTCTCGCGCAGGTTGGTCTCGATGCATCGACGCGGATGCGACACGACCAACTCGACCCCCACCGCAGCGGCCAAGTGGAAGACGGCCTGCGCGCTGGCCACGTCGCGAGCCAAGTGGCGGTGCGCGGAGACGGAGGACTCGACGACGGAAAGCCGAGGATGGCCCCGGACGGCCTCGAGATTGGCCCATTGGCCCGTGCTGACGTCGTCGATGACGAGGACGGAATGCCCCTCGCCAATGAGGCGTTGCACCAAATGGGAGCCGATGAATCCGGCCCCGCCGGTGACGATGAACGGCCTGGTATCCATGGAGATGCCTGGGCGAGGGTCGGTGTTGGAAAGCAAAGCCCGCCGACGCTCCAGCGTGCGGCGGGCGCGGGTCAACGGGGCAGGGGATCCCTCAAAGCCGCTTGATGAGAACGTTGCGGAACGAGACCGGGTCGCTGTGTCCGGCGAAGCCGAAGTGGCCGGACGCGCGATCCTTGCCCGGGTGCGGGCTGTTGGCCATGAAGTCCTTCACGGTGGACAGGTCCGCGTCGAGGATTCGGGTGCCGTTGAGCTCCACCTGGATGCGGGAGCCCTTGACCGTGACCTCCTGGAAGTTCCAAGCCCCGGCGGGACGTTGGTAACCACGTGCGGCCGCAGCCATGCCATAGGCCGACCCATGCACCTGCCGCGGGTCGAGCTTGGACTTCGTCACCTCCTCGTACTTCTCGTCGAGGACCTGCAGCTCGCACATCCCGACATAGGCGGTGTCGCCCTGGCCGGGATAACGGATGGCGAGGCCGTTGTTGCCGCCGGGCGGCAGCATGAACTCGAGGCGGGCGGAGAAGTCGGCGTATTGCTCCTTGGTGTAGATGGTCCCGCCCTTGTGCGCCTTGCAGCGAACGGCCCCGTCCACAATCTCGTAGTTGTCGAGCGGGCCCGTCCATCCGTCGAGGTTCTTCCCGTTGAAGACCGGGGTGAAGCCGGCGTTGGACTTGGACGACAGGATGCGCGTGGCCTCCTCGGCGCCGATCTCGCGGACGAAGACCTTGCGCCAGCGGATCTCGCCCCCGTGGGTTTGCAGCCGGATCGGGCCGGTGGCCGGGACGGGGGTCTTGCGGTCGTAGTAGTTCTCCAGGAGCGCGTGATCCACGACCATCTTCCCATTGAGCCAGACGGACACGCGCGCCCCGACCATCAGGATTCGGAATTGGTTCCATTGGCCAAAGGGCTTGTCAGCGAGGACGAGCGGATCCTTGCCGGGCGCGCCGGGGGAGTTGTTCCAGAGCCCGCCGGAGCCCTTGCCACGGCCGAGGTTCTGGGGGTCGGGTTCGGTGGAGTCCCAAATCTGCACCTGCGGCACGCCGCGGAGGTAAATGCCGGAGTCGGCGCGGGGCACGGTCTTGTATTCAACGAGCAGCTCGAAGTCCCCGTAGGCCTTGGCCGTGGACGCGTAGGCTCCGAAGCCGTCGTTCACGAGCTCGCCGTTCTCCGCGTACCAATGCGGCTTGCCGGTCTTGGGGTTGACCTCGGTCATCGAGGCCGTCCACTTGCCCAGCAACGCGTCACGCTCGGCCTGCGGCATGGCCATCAGCTTCCGATAATCGTGGGTGTCGCCGCCGACCCAGCCGGACAAGTCGGTGCCATTGAAGAGGGCCGTGAAACCGGCCGGCGGATTGCTGGCGCCAGCCCCGTTCAAGCTGACGCAACCGGTGGATCCCAGAAGGAATGCCGCGCCAACCGTGGCGACCCCGATCCATGCACGACGAGAAAACAAGTGGTTCATCCGCGAAGCTTGTGGTGTGCCTGCCACGAGGGTCAATCACGGAGCCTTCCCACGAATCCCCGCGTAAGACGTTCTTCGGTTCGCGGCTCCGGCCTCGGCAGTCTTTCGGTTCTGGTCGCGGATGGACGCAACGCATGGGATCCCGCACCCGAAACCGAAGGTTTCGCGGCAGGTAGCCGGGGTCTCCGGTGGTGTCGTCGTTTCGCTCCTCAACCACCGGCTTCAGGCCGGCAAGCCTTGGGCTTCATGGCAGATGGACGCGGCGCGGCGGGCGGAATCGTTCCTCGATGCTGCGAGGGGCCGCGATGGGAAGGGGGTGGGAGAGGAGGGGGCCTTGGCGGGTGATTGCAAACTGAATATAACATGCCTTGTGCATTCCAAGGACAAACCCGCGCCGACCCCTCGGCAAGACTAGTGTCGTGTCTCACAAATCGCTGGTGTTTGGTTGCTCCAAGAATGCCCCGGGGCAAGGCGTGAGGACGGAGCATACCCGCAGCGGTCTGTGACGGACGAACAACGAAGCCCCGGGGCATTCTTGGAGCAACCCGAAGG
>CAIRNV010000025.1 GCA_903880005.1 uncultured Verrucomicrobiota bacterium
CCGTCCCGAGCACCGCCGACGCCCCCAGCCCGCCCCACACCACCATCTGGTTCCCCGTCCACACCGCCGTGTGCTCGCTCCGCGCGGCCGGCGCACCCACCGTCGAGATCGTCGTCCAGGCGTCCGTCGCCGGGTCGTACCATGCCCCCGTGCCCGTGGCGTTCCCCGCGCTGATCAACCCGCCCCACACCAGCATCCGCGACCCGTCCCACACCGCCGTGTGCAGGTAGCGCGCCGTCGGCGCGTTCAACGTCGCCCCCGCCGTCCAGCCCGGAGCCGGGATCGTCATGAGCATCCGGTACCCCGCCGAGATCAACGCCGGGTCCGACGCCACCAACGACGCGATCACCGCGCCCTTGGGCGCGCCGTACATGTTGGGCGAGGTCGGCAGGTTGGTGAGCCCGGAGCCGTCGCCGGTGAAACTCGCGGCACGAATGGGGCCGGCCGTGAACCCGCCGTCGCCGGCGTCTCGGCGGATGATCACGTCGCACGCGAACTCGGGCGTGGAGGCATTGGCGCGGTTGGCACCGAGGGCAACCTGCGCGGCGGCGAGCCCGCCGACGGTGGAGACGACCGACGCACCCTGCGTGCCCGTGACATCGCCGAGGAGCGGGCCGGTGAAGTTGGTGGCGCGCGGGGCGGTGCCGACGAGCGCCGCCGCCGTCAGGTTGACGAGCGCGGACGCATCGCCGGCAAAGGTTCCGGAGAAGGTGTTGGAATGATGTTGGGCGACGAGGGGGCCATTGAAGCGATTGGAGCCGGAGAAGGCCTGCGGGGCATTGAGAAGGGGGACGTTGGCGGAGAGGCGGGCGTCGGGGACGGAGCCGGAGGCAAGCTGGGAGGCGTTGAGGCCAGTGAGGAGCGAACCGTCGGCGGCGAGGGGCGGGAGGTTGGCGAGGGAGAGGACGCCGGAGACGCCGGAGGCGGGGACGGCCTGGGCGTTGGCGGCGGCCGTTGCGAACTGGGCTTGCGGGGAGGCGAGGACGGGGCGGCGCGGCGAGAGGGTGGAGAAGGAGGGTGCGCCGTTGGTGCGGACGGCGAGCTCGATCCAACGGTCCTGGCCGTTGAAGGAGCCTTGGCCGAAGTCGAGGGAGAGGGAGAAGAGGCCGTTGGTGACGGGGGTGGCGGGGAAGGAGAGGACGGGGCCGATGCGGGAGCCGTCGGTGGCCTGGGGATAGAGGGAGAAGGAGAGGTCGTAGGTGCCGTTGGCGGGGCGGGCGTTGTCGGAGAGGCGGCCTTGGTAGGTGAAGGCGGAGCCTTGGGCGAGGGCGGGGACGGGAAAGAGAACGGCCGCAAGAGCCACGACCGCGGCTGCCCGCGGGACGCCCAGGAGGGCGTCCCGCAGTTTTGGGTTAGGCCGTTGGAAAGGGGAGCGCATGGGGTGACGGAACGAGGCGGTCACTGGACGCGCATGATGTAGGCCAGGACAAAGTGCGGAGGCATGGCCACAAAAGGTTGGTTGCCGCCCGCATCGGTGAGGGGGACCGTGACATCCACTTCGTGGCGGTGGGCCCAGTGGGAGAGGGATCGCTCGACAGCTCGCCCGGTCGGGTGCCCCGATTTATACAAATTCAAATAGAAAGTCCGAATACCTAAGGGGGCGGATGCCGTGAGGTAGGAGTGCCTATGGCCTGGGCTTTGCGACGATAAAACCGGCGGGGGCGACACCCAATGCCCGTGGTGAGGCATGTTCTCGATGCCCATGGTCCTCTGTGTCTGGCCACCCACTTGCCCGATGGCCCTGCCTGTCAGGCCCTGCCCCTGCCCTTGCCCGAGCACAAACCTCCCCGTCAGGTTTGGCGTCGTGCGTCCATTAACCGTGCGGCCGTCGCAGAGGGCCCACCCCTTCGGGGGCGTGGTGCCCGACCAGATGACGATGCCGCCCAGCGGGATGGTCCCGCCCCCCTCGAAAGACGAGGCATTCAGGTCACCCGTCACGTTCAAGGTTTGGTCTGCCACGAGCGAGTCGGCCATGACGGTGCCGCCCACGTCCAAGGTGGCCGACGGGTTCTCGACGTTGATCCCGACGTTGGCGCCGACGGACCGCAGCACGCGCGCGCCCTGGGCGTTGGCGAGGGCGTCGGCGGTGATCGCATGCAGGCTCAGGAACGAGTACGGCTGCGAGAGGAGCTGGAAACGCGGGTTCATGACGACGTCCGCGCCGCCCGTGCCGAGGCCCTTCACCGTGACTTCAAGGTAACGCGCCCCAACCACCCCGAAGGCGAGGACGTTGGCGAGGGACGGTTGCGGTTCGACACCCACGCTCATTCCGTCGCCGAGCTGGACCGCGTATCGCCCCTTGTAAACCGTGGCGGATTGCAGCTCCGACCAGAGCGGGCTGCCGCCGGATTCCGCCGCGAAGATGCGGAACACGAGGTCATGGTTGCGTGGGTTGGGCGAGCCGAGCGGGTTTCCGGCCTCGTCCGCGAGGAAGCCTTGATGGTTGAGGAGACCCGGTGGAGCGGGTGTCGCCGGGGGCCGTGCGTTGGGATCAGCCGCCCTGACCCGAAGCTGGCCAAACGCAGCTCCCACGTGGTTGAGGTCGCTGCCGGATGCAACCACGGAATAGACGCCCACGTTGGTGGGAGCGTTGGGTGAGCCGTTGTAGGTGGCGCTCCACGAAAGGCCCGGAGGGTCGGTTGCCACAATGACAGGCCTTGCCTTCCCGTTGAACGACTGGTTGAGATTGCCCAGCGTGACGGTTGCGGCCTTCTTGGCCACCACCAGAGAACCCGTCGCGCTCCCGGAGTAGTCCCCGGTGAGCGGGGAAACCACCACGGCATACGTGCCGGCATTCGTGGGGACGGTGGTCGAGCCATTGTACGTGATCCGGACCGGGACATTCGGCGGAGTGGTCGTCACGGTGACCGCGCGCGCGGTGCCGTCGTAGGTCTGACTGAGACCACCCAAGGTGAACGTGGTCGCAGTGGGAACGACGACCCGAAGGACCAACTCGCCGTCGGCGAGCGCCGGAACCGCGCCGGTCCCGGACGCAAGCCCGGCGTCGGTGAAGGTGACCGATGTGGGCACGGTGCCGGCGACGGACCCGCCTTGGCCCTTGGCCACCAGCTTGTAGGTGCCCACCCCAAGGGCGGACCCCGTCTTGCGCACCCGCAGGCTCGTCCCCGGGCCCACGATCATCGTGCCGCCCGACAGGA
>CAIRNV010000026.1 GCA_903880005.1 uncultured Verrucomicrobiota bacterium
ATCTTCGGTGGCTCAAGGAGCACGCCTACGGGGCCAACATCCCTTAGCCGGGACGATGCAGTTGGGTCGGTCGTGCTTGCTTGGTCTTCTTTCGCAAGAGCTTCGTCCTTCGCTCGTTACGGGCCTCGTACTGGCCCGCGCCTCGCTCACTCCTCGTCTTGCGAAAGAATCTGCTTCGCAATCACTTCCCTCCCAACGGAATCGTTACGGCTTAGGCCTGCACGGATCGTCGCCGTGCGTCCCGCTCCGGCGGGATTCCCCGGCGCGGCGCTCGTTCGGGGCGGGTTGGCCCTACCAATCCACGGACACGCTCAGCTTCGCGCCGAAGCGATTCTTGTAGAACAACTGGCGATGCCGAGCGCCGTGCTCATGGACGAGCTTGGTGAGCTTGACGTCGTAGCAGCAATATTCCGCGATCTCCATCAAGCGGCCCTCCTTGAACCATTGGATGGCCTGCAATCCCTCGCTGGTCTTCTCGAGGCCAAACGTCGCATGGGCGATGGAGTCGAGGGACAAGCGATGCTTGAGCCGCTCGTGCAGCACCACCAGCATGTCCAGCGTCGGCAACTGCGAGAGGTCGAACACGGTGTACCCGTGCAGGACCTCGTAGTCGAAGCGAACCACGTTGAACCCCACGACCAAGTCCGCCCGCTGCAACTCCCGGATCAACTCGGGGACATCCTGCTCGCCGTAGATCCGGTAGCCGCCGCGCTGCGTGCTGTAGGTGACCCCGACGCTCATCTTGAGGTCGCGCACCTTGTCCCAGCCGCCGACCTCCTCGGCAGACTTCTGCGTCTCGAGGTCGAAATAGACGATGTTCTTCAAGCGTCAGTTCTCGGGGCGGTCGTAGGTCCCGATGGGCCGGATCCAGATGTTGCGAAACCGCACGGGATCGCCGTGGTCCTGGAGGCGGATGGGGCCGGTGCCGTCGTACTTGAAGTACTTGGGGACGTTTTGGTGCCCGGTCGGGCCATTGAATTCCTGGCGATGATGCAGCACCACGCCGTTGTGGATCACGGTGACGGAAGCCTTGCGGGTGACATTGCCGGCATCGTCGAAGCGGGGGCCCTCGAAGACGATGTCATAGGCGTTCCATTCGCCGGGCTTCTTCATGGCGTTGGCGAGGGGAGCCCACTGCCCGTACAAGCCACCGGCCTGGCCGTCCGCGTAGGTCTTGTTCTGGTAAACATCCAGCACCTGGACCTCGTAGAGCCCGTGCAGGAAGACGCCCGAGTTGCCCCGCCCTTGGCTGTCGCCCTTTGGGGGGGTGGGCGCCGACCATTCCAGGTGCAACTGGAAGTCCCCGAACTTCTCGCGCGTCTCGATGTCGCCGCCGCCCTTCGTCACGACAAACGCCCCGTCCTCGACCTTCCACTTGGCATCGCCCGCGCCGCTCTTCCAAGCCGCCAGGCTCTTCCCGTCGAACAAAACCTTGGCGTCGGCGGGTGCGGCCGCGCCTTGGCTGAACGACTCAGCCGGCGAGACCACCGGCGGATTCGGTCGGTTCTTGTCGTGCACCCGCCACTTCTGGCCGGGAATTTGGGGTGTGTTGTCATAGCCAACGCCCGCCGCAAACGCCGCGAACGCAGCCGTGCCGGCCATCAAGGATGCGAGTCGAATCGTGCTCATGTGAATGCAAGCAGCATTGCCACCGACGTCCGGCGGGCCAACCAAAAACCCTCTGCGGGAACGGCGGTTGGGTTCCGCGCCATCCGCTGGATGCCCGTCGGCGAGCGCCCGTCCATCGCCGCCCTTCCACGCGGGCCTCCCCGGCTAGATCGATTGCATCGACTCGGTCAGGCGTTGGCTCAGTTCTCGGGCGGGATGGATGCCAGCCAGCTTGAGCTTCGTTTGGAAGGCCGCCACCTCGACCAGGCGAGCGAGGTCCCTGCCCGGCCGGACGGGGATCTCCATGTGCGGCACCTTCACGCCGAGCAATTCAACGTGGCGCTCCTCCAGCCCGAGCCGATCCACGTCCTCCACCTTTTCCCACGGCTTCAGCGTCACGACGAGGTTCACCTGCTTCGTGGGCCGAATGGCCGCCACGCCAAACATCGATGCCACGTCGATGATCCCGATGCCTCGAACCTCCATGAGGTTTCGGGTGAGCTCCTTGCCCGAGCCCACCACATGCCGCCCGTCTTGCAGTATCAACCTCGTGATGTCGTCGGACACGAGGGAGTGCCCGCGCTCCAGCAGGCCGAGCACCGCCTCGCTTTTGCCAATGCCCGACTCGCCTTGGATGACGACGCCGATGCCTTGGATGTCCACCATGCTTCCATGCACCTGCGTGCGCGGGGCAAACAGCGCCTCCAAGGCAAGGGTGGCCAGGCTGATGAACTTCATGGTCACCAATCCCGTCTGGAGCACCGGGATGCCCACCGCCTCGGCCGCCTGCAAGAAGGCCTTCTCGGGCTTGATCCCACGACACAACGCGACGCATGGGATACGGGAACCGAAAAACTCCCGGTAGCGTTGCTGCCTGAGCGCAGGCTCCAGCGTGCGC
>CAIRNV010000027.1 GCA_903880005.1 uncultured Verrucomicrobiota bacterium
AGGGCGGCCGGCCACCATGCCATCGAAGGCGTCGCGGGGGGACGCGGCACCGGGCGAGCCTCGACTGCCTGGCTGGCGGTCGCCCCGGGGTCCACGGACGCGGATTCATCAGCGACCTTCGGCGAGTCCGTGGCGGGGGTGACGGGGGACGTCGCGCCGCGGGATGCAGCGGGCGCCGGGCTTGGAAGCCGGGAGCGCAGGGCGTCGCGGAGGCCGCCGACCTCCGCGATGGGCAGCAGCAGGAGCGCCACGAGGGCGGCCTGCCACGCGCGCCGGGCAACGGCCGGGTTGCGGACGAGTCGGGCGACGACGAACGCCGCGCCCGCGATGCCGGCGGCCTCGAGGGTGAGCCCGAGGAGGAACCCGGGCCATGGGGAGCCATGGAACACGTTCATCGCGTCCTCCTCTTGGCCTCGCGGATGAGCTTCTCGAGGGCGTCCAGCTCCTCGCGGCGGACGTCCCGCGTGCGGAGGAGGTGGCTGACGGCGTCGGTGAGGCTTCCCTCGAAGACTTGCTCGACCATGCGATGGCCGAGGCTGGATCCGACGTCGGAGGCCTGGACGAGGGCGGAGTAGAGGAAGGCGCGGCCTTGCTCGCGGTGCTGGACGAGGCGTCGGTCCTCCATCTTGCGCAGCATGGTGGCGACGGTGGTGTAGGCGAGCGGGCGGGTGGGGAGGAGGTCGCCGTGGACCTGGGCGACGGAGGCCTCGGTGCGGGCCCAGAGGACCTGGAGGATGCGGAGCTGGAGGTCGCCGAGGCGGAGGTGGAGGGGCGGTGGAGCGCTCATGACGACCGAGGTAATACTATTGTGGTAGTAATGGCGTCAAGGCGCGTGTTGGAGCCGGGGTCGCAACGCCATGCAAATCCCGCCTGACAGGGCCGCGCGACCTCGCTTTCCTTCGTGCGATGGCTGTCCGCCCGATTCGCATCTTGCTTGCCGACGACCACGCGGTCGTGCGTCGGGGCTTTCGCATGATCCTCGCCGCCCAGCCGGACATGGAGGTCGTGGGGGAGGCGTCGGACGGGCCCGGCGCGGTCGCGCTGGCGGGGCGCGAGCGGCCGGACGTGGTGGTCATGGACATCGGGATGCCCGGGATGAACGGGATCGACGCGACGCGGGCGATCGTGCAGGCGAACCCCGGGGCGCGGGTGCTGGCGTTGTCCATGCAGAAGGACGGCGTGTACGTGCGGGAGATGCTCCGGGCGGGGGCCAAGGGCTACCTGCTCAAGGACAGCGGCGAGCACGACCTGCTGGCGGCCGTCCGCGCGGTGCATGCCGGCAAGGGCTGGCTGAGCCCGGGCGTGAGCGACGCCGTGATCGAGGACTACCGGCGGCACGTGACCGACCCCATCGACCTGTTGTCGCCGAGGGAACGCGAGGTGCTGCGCATGATCGCGGAGAGCAAGACCAACAAGGAGATCGCCCAGGCCCTCAGCCTGAGCGTGTACACCGTCGAGGCGCACCGGGGCCGCATCATGGAGAAGCTCAACCTCCACTCGATCGCGGAGCTGGTGCGGTTCGCGTTGCGCAAGGGGCTCATCGACTAGACCGGGATGCGCCGCCCATGGGCCTGAAGCTGCCACGCCTGCAGGAACGAGGCATCCAACGGATGCTCACCCTCGGCTTCCTCCTCGTCATCGTCTTCCTTGGCGTGGCCGCCATCGCCGCCGTCCGCCACAGCCATCGCATCCAGCGCGCCGTCGAGCAGATCACGCGGGACCAGCGGGTCGTCATCCGCCTCATCCACGACGTGCAACGCGAGGAGGACACCATGGTGCGGCTCCTTGGCCAGATGTCGCAGCGCGACCTGGCCCCGAGCAACGCGGTGGCCTTGCTTCGGCAGGTGGAGGAGACCCGCCGGCGGGTGGGCCAGCTTCGCGCGGAGGCGAAGGCCTCGCCGCAGGCCTCCCTGTGGAACGACCTCGACCAGCGGGTGGAGGCCTTCGCGCAGGACGTGCGCAAGGCCATGGATGGCCGAGCGCCCGGCTCGCCGCCCGCCGCGTCGCCGGACCCCGGCCTGTTCGCACGCCACGAGGAGATCGTCCGGAGGGTGGACGACATCGTGGCGGACAGCGCGGGCCGTCTGGTGGAGATGGAGAGGTCCATCGGGAGCCAGTCGCGGGACCTGGGCGACGAGACCACGTTGCTGTTCACGTTGAGCCTCGGGCTGTCGGTGCTCTGCGCGTTCTTCACGTTGCGGTTCGTGGACCGCACGCTGCGCGTCATGCGCTGGCAGGCGGAGGAGCTGAGCCGGGTTTCCTGGCACATGCTGCAAGGGCAGGAGGAAGCCGCCCGACGGTTCTCCCACGAGCTGCACGACGAGCTGGGGCAGTCCTTGGCCGCCATCCGTTCCAACCTGACCCAGCAAGGACACAAGCCGCCCGAGTCCGTGCGGTCCGACTGCCTCGCCCTCGTGGACGAGTCGATCCGGAACGTACGCGAGCTTTCCCAGCTCCTCCGCCCGGTGATCCTCGACGACCTGGGGTTGGTGGCGGGGTTGCGCTGGCTCGCGGAACGGTCGTCGGAGCGCATGGGCATCCACGTCGAGTTCGCCGCCAACACCGGGGAGCGCTTCCCGGAGGAGTTGGAAACCCATTTCTTCCGGATCGCGCAGGAGGCCCTGACGAACATCGCCCGGCACGCCCGGGCTGGCCGGGTGTCCATCCGCCTCGCGTGTCATCCCCCCCTGCTCATCCTGGCGATCGAGGACGACGGCCGGGGCCTGGGCGAGCCCAAGGCGGCGGCGGGTCAACCCCGCGGCCTCGGCATGGTCAGCATGCGTGCCCGGGCCCGTCGCCTGGGCGGCGACCTCGAAGTGGGGGCCGTCCGGCCCCACGGACTGCGCATCCGGGTGGAGGTGCCGTTTCCCGGCGCCACGCGCGCCTCGGGGGATGGCGCAAGCGGGGAAGCAACGTGATGCGACGGCCTCGCTCTCAGGGTTGAGGAACTCGCGACGTCTTTGGGATCAACCTCAACTTCGGCATGCGCCCTGGCCCGGGGCGGGCCCTCAATTCGTCGTGGAAGTTTCAGGGGTGGAGGCACACGATGCGCCGAAATGGACCGCCCCGTGAACGCCTCCCCTTCGCCCCCGGTTTCGGCTGCCCCCGCCGGGTCCGGTCCCACTCCCGCGCTGGTGGCGGAGGTGCGACGACGCGTGGGCGAGGTGGTGGTGGGCCAGGACGTGGTGGTGGAGCGCCTGTTGATCGCGTTGTTCACGGGCGGGCACCTGTTGCTGCAAGGCATGCCGGGCCTGGCGAAGACGTTGCTCGTCAACACCGTGGCCAAGGCCATCGACCTCCAGTTCAGCCGCGTCCAATTCACCATCGACCTGCTGCCCTCGGACATCGTGGGGTCGGAGATCCTGGACGGGCGTTCGGGGGAGTTCCGCATCCACAAGGGGCCGGTCTTCACGAACCTGCTGCTGGCGGACGAGATCAACCGAGCGGCGCCGAAGGTGCAGAGCGCGTTGCTGGAGGCGATGCAGGAGCGCCGGGTGACGATCGGGAACCAGACCTTCACGTTGCCCGCGCCGTTCCTGGTGATCGCGACACAGAACCCCATTGAGCAAAGCGGCACGTTCGAGCTGCCGGAGGCGCAGTTGGACCGGTTCATGTTGTGCCATCGGTTGTCGTACCCGGCGGCGGGCGAGGAGGAGGAGGTGCTGCGGCGGACGTTGAAGCTGGGGTTGCGCGAGGACGGGCGCGGCGCGGTGCCGAGGACGTCGTTCGACCTGTTGTCGCGCGGGCCGGTGGCGTCCCTGGAGGACCTGGTGCGCTCGATGGGCGAGGTGCAGAGGGTGCACGTGAGCGAGGTCTTCATCCGGCACGCGGTGGAACTGGTCCGGCGGACGCGGGAGACGCGCGAGATCGAGGTGGGGGCGAGCCCGCGCGCGGGGATTGCCTTGGTGCAGGCGGCACGGGCGCGGGCGTATGTGCACGGACGGGACTATGCGGTGCCGGAGGACTTGTTCGCCCTGGCCGAGGACGTGTTGCTGCATCGCATCCGGCTCCGGTACGAGGCGTTGGCGGAGGGCCTGACGGGGGCCTCGGTGCTGGGCCGCCTCGTGTCGGACGTGTCATGACCGGGGGGCCTGCGATGACGCGCCGGAATCCATCCCGTCTTGAGGCGCACGACCCCCTGGACGAACGGCAGTTCCTCCTGGCGGTGCGGCGGCTGGCGGACAGCCTGGGGCACGGGACGGACCCGTCGCCGTTCCTGGGGTCCGGGGTGGATTACGTCCAGTCGCGGCCCTACCAGCCGGGCGACCCGGTGAAGTCGATTGACTGGCGGGTGACGGCGCGGAGCGGCCGGGTGCACGTGAAGGAATACCAGACGCCCAAGCGCATGCCGGTCTGGCTGTTGCTGGATACGTCGGCGTCGATGTGCGTGGGGTCGGGAAGGCTGACGAAGTACGCCTGGGCGGTGCAGGTGGCTGGAGGGCTGGCGCTGGCCGCGTTGGCGCGGGTGAGCCCGGTGGGGCTGATGGGATGCGGCGAGCGGGAGATGGACGCGCGCCCGACGTTGTCGCGGACCCGCGTGCTCCTTTGGCTTCATGCATTGCGCCATTTCCACGGGGACGAGCAGACGCGCTTGTCGCGTCGGGTTCGGGAGCTGGCGGGGGTGGCGGGGAACCGGAGCCTGGTGATCGTGCTGAGCGACCTGCACGACCCGGGGGCGCTGCCCGCGTTGAAGTCGCTGGCCCAGGAGCATGACGTGGTGGTGCTGCAGTTCTGGGACCCGGCGGAGGCGGGGCGCACGGGGGGCGGCATCTTCCGGGCGTCGGAGGCGGAGACGGGCAAGGAGTTCGTGGGCCACGGGCGGAGCGCGTGGCTGGAGCCCGGGGCGTTTGGGGAGGAGCTGAGGCGGGGCGCGGTGGATCACCTGTTGCTGCCGGTGAACGAGCCGTTCGTGGGGAAGTTGAGGGGGTTTCTCGCGCGGCGCGGCTTGCTGGGAAGGGGGGCACGGTGACGGGGATGAAGGCATGGGTTTGGACGCGGGAACGAGGGCATGGGTTGCGCCCGGGGACGGGCGCGGTCCCAGGGACGGGAACCCTCCTTCTGATGCTGACGCTGCTACTGCCCCAGGCCGGCGCGGCGGTGCCGACGGTGGGGATGGAAGGGCGGCTGGAGGTGGTGTTGCCGGTGGATGGGATCGAGGGACGCGCGGTGACGGAGCGCGCGAAGGTGCTGGTGCGGGTGGCGGAGCGTTACCCGCATGGGACGGCGACGCGGTATGACCTGCGGTACGTGGGCTTGGTGCCGGGGAAGCATGACTTGAGGGAATGGCTGGTGCTGCCGGGCGGGGGGTTGGCGACGAACCTTGCGCCGATCTGGGTGGAGGTGGCGGGTTTGCTGCCCCCGAGGCACGACGGGGCGTTGGTGGAAGGGGGCGACGTGGGATTGCCCCGGCTGGGCGGGTATCGGGCGTCGCTGGCGGCGGTCGGGGTGGCATGGGTGGTGGGATGGGCGGGTTGGTGGATGACGCGGCGCAAGGCGGCGGGGGGCGAGGCAACGACGGCGTTGCAACGGGAGGAAACGTTGGAGGATCGATTGCGTCCGTTGGTGGAGGCGGCCTTGCGGAGGGACCTCGGCTTGGAGGGGCAGGCGCGGCTGGAGCGGTTGTTGCTGGGGCATTGGCGGCGTCGGCTGGGATGGGAGGCGTTGCCGATGGACGAGGCCCTGCGGCGGTTGCGAGGGCACGAGGAGGCGGGGGCGTTGATTCGGAGCCTGGAGGGTTGGCTGCATCGGCCGGCGGGCACGGTGGAGGTGGACGTCGGGGCGTTGCTGGCGCCGTACCGGGAGGTGGCGGCGCCCAAGGGGGAGGATGCGGGCGGATGATCCAGTTCGCGCATCCGTGGGTCTTGTGGCTGATGGCGGTGCCATTGGGTTTGGTGGCGTGGGAATGGCAACGACGCGGGCACGTGGTGGTGGTGCCCTTTGACCATGGCGGGCGCCGGGAAGGGCGATGGCTGCGGCGCTGCGTGAACCTGGCGGCGGGCCTGCCGTCGTGGGTGTTGGCGGCCGTGTTGCTGGTGCTGGCGCGACCCCAGCGGTCGGACGTGCCGCGGGACGAGCGATTGCTGACGAACATCCAGTTCTGCCTGGATGTTTCCGGGAGCATGGCGGCGCCGTTTGGGGACGGGAACCGGGCGGACGGGGCGATCCGGGCGTTGCAGGACTTCACGAGGGCGCGTCCGGGGGACGCGTTTGGGCTGACGATCTTCGGGGGGGACGTGATGCATTGGGTGCCGGTGACGCGGGACCTCTCGGCGTTGCGCCTGGCGGCGCCGTTCCTGAGGCCGGAGAAGATGCCGCAGTACCTGTGGGGCACGATGATCGGGAAGGCGCTGCGGTCGGTGAAGAAGGTGCTGGAGGCAAAGCCGGAGGGCGACCGGATGGTGATCCTGGTCTCGGACGGCGAGAGCCAGGACCTGCTGGGCGGCCAGGCGGAGGAGATCGGGCAGGAGCTGAGCCGTGCGGGGATCGTGGTGTACTACATCCACGTGGCGGACGGGCAACCGCAGGAGGAGACGTTCACGTTGGCGAGGCTGACGGGCGGCGCGGCGTTCGCGGCCGGGGACCCGGGGGCGTTGAAGGAGGTTTTCCGCCGGATCGACGGCATGCAGAAGACGCGGGTGCGGCCGGCGTCGCCGGAATGGGTGGACGATTACCGATGGGTGTCGGCGGGAGGGTTGGCGGCGCTGGCGTTGCATCTGCTGGCGGCCCTGGGGTTGAGGTACACGCCATGGTGAACGCATGAAGCCGCCGTCGCCGGAGGTGCTGGGCTGGGGCGCGTTCGTCCTCTCGGGCGCTGCGGAGCTTTGGCACGAGCGCCGGATGCGTCGGCTGGGGCGGCTGGGCTTCGGTTCAATGGAGGGGCCGCGGGCGTGGGTGCGCGCCGTGCCATGGCTGCGGGCGGCGGCGGCGGGCGCGGTGGCCTGGGGGTTGGCGACGTTGCTGGGGATGGGGCCGATGTTCGTCCGGCAACAGGAGGTGCCGGAGGGGGGATGGCGGCACCTGGTCATCGCGCTCGACGTGTCGCCGAGCATGCAGCTCAAGGACGCGGGCCCGAGCCGGACGCTCTCGCGGTCGCGACGGGCCAGCGAGCTGGTGATATCCTTGCTGGGGCGCGTGGCAATGGACCAGGTGCGGGTGAGCGTGGTGGCGTTTTACACGGGGGCGCGGCCGGTGGTGGTGGATTGCATGGACGTGGAGGTGATCCGGAACATCCTGGACGACCTCCCCCTGGAGATCGCGTTCGAGCCGGGCCGGACGAGCCTGATGGAGGGGGTGCGCGCGTCGGCGGAGCTGGCGAAGGGATGGCCGCGCGGGACGGCGACGTTGCTGGTGGTGAGCGACGGGGACACGGTGCCGGACCAAGGGCTGGCCCCGCTGCCGCCGGCGTATGCGCATGCGATGGTGGTGGGGGTGGGGGACGCGGCCGGGGGCAAGTTCATCGACGGGCATCAATCGAGGCAGGACTCGGGGGCGTTGCGGCAGTTGGCGGGGCGCTTGATGGGGCGGTACCACGACGGGAACGCGCGTCACCTGCCGTCGGCGGAGCTGGCGGCGTTGGCGAAGGTGATGCCGATGCGCGACGCGGCGGGCATGGGACGGCGACAGGCGGCGATGCTGGCTGCGGGCTCGGGCGGAGTGGTGTTGGCCGGGTTGCCCGTGGTGCTTGCCCTGGCCGGAGCGCCCGGGCACGCTGCCCGTCAAGGCCGGGGGCGCGGCACGATTTCAAGAAGCATTCCATCCCCAGTGAACCCATGAAAAGACGTTGGTTTTTGATGTTGTGGCTGGCACTGCCCGTCGCGTTGGCGGCGTACCATTTCGGGCCGGGCCGGGCTTGGATGGAATCAGACCGCGGCGCGGAGAGGCTGGCGGCAGCGCGCAAGGCGGAGGCCGCCGAGGACTGGCAGGGGGCCGTCCAGGCGTATGACGAGGCGCTGGCGCGGATGCCGTCCGACAAGGCGGAGGCAAGGGCGCGGGTGCGCTTGGCGCAGGCCAAGGCGCGGGTGCTCACGGGCGAGCTCCCGGAGGCCATGCAGGACATGGAGGGGTTGCTCTCGGACGTGCTGCGCGGGCCGGGCGACGGCGAGTTGGCGCGGGCGGTGCGCGAGGAACTGGCCTCGGCGCAATATCACGCGGCGTGGCTCATGCGATTGGAGGGGGCGGACCGGCAGGAATGGACGGCGCAGACGGACCTCGCGCGGCAGAACTTCCGCTTGCTGGCGGAGCATGCGGTGGCGCACGGGGACGCACGGGCCGGCGACCACCAGAAGAACCTTGAGGCGAGCATCCGTCTGGCCCAGATGGACCTTTCAGAACTCCAGGGCTTGCCGCTGCCGAAGCAGTGCTCGGGTTGCAAGAATTGCAGCCAGAAATGCCGGACGCAGCGCGAGAGCCGGAAGAAGGAGACGCCGAAGGAGCCCAAGGACGCGCGCGGCGCCCCGGGCAACGAACGGCCGGCGGCCGGCGGATCGTGAGGCGCGCCATGGCTGGCACTCGCGGGTTGGGGATGGGCAGGGTTGCGTGCGGCCTGTTGGCGGCGGTTGCGTGGCTGGCGGCCCCCGGGGCTGCCCGGGCGCAGGTCACCACGGTTCCGGCGCCGTTGATCACCGTGGCCCCGGGGCAGGTCATCCCCGCAAGCGGCGTCCGGTTGGTGGCCCCGGCTGCGGGTGCCCCGGCCGTCGTGGAGGCGGTCGCTGTCGGGTCGGAGGCCGGTCCTGGGACGGACGAGGGGCGCAAGGCCAAGGCCAACCCCGAGGATGCCCGGGTGCAGCGATTGTTGCAGACGCGCTTTGACCGTCGTCCGACGGGCATGTTGCGGGCGATGGCGGGCCGCGCTGCGGCCGGCGGAGGGTTGCCGGAGACGAACGAGGTGGCGCGGTTGAAGCGATGGGTGGAGACCAGCGACTGGAAGGGGCTGGGCGGATTCCTTGCAACGGTTCCCACGAACCGGGTCGGGGACGTTTTCCTGCACGTCGTCCGGGGGTTGCAGCAGGTCGGCGACGGGCGACCGGCGATGGGAGGCTCCGAGGAGGAGGAAGGAGGGGCCCCGGAGGGCATCATGCAGGGCGGTGCGGCGGGCAGGGCGGAGCCCTATGCGTTGCCGGACGACGTGCTGGGGCTGGCTGCGGCGCGCCCGGGGATCTTGCAGGAGGCGGAACTGCTGGCGCTGGGGCAGTTGCTCGCGCGGGCCTCGGCCAAGGGCCATGACGTGGAGGGGGCCCTGTCGGCCCTGGAAGAGGGCGCGGGGTCACTGGGAGGCAAGGAGAGGGAAGGCCGGCTGCGTGCGGCGAAGCTGCTGTTTGCAGCGGGGCGCGGCGGGGATGCAGGGCGGTTCCTGCCGCCGGTGGAAGGGTTGAAGGGGACGAACGACCTGCCGCTGATGGCCCTGCACGCCCAGAGCATGGCGGCCGCCGGACGTGGGGATGAAAGCCGCGCCTCGCTGAAGAAGGCTTGGGAGGTCAACCTGACGATCGTGCGCCTGCCGGGCGCGACGCTGGAGGTGCGGCGCGAGGCGCTGGGGCGGATGTTGCAGCTCTGGCCGCAGGCGAGGACGGAGCTGGGCGAGGGTTGGTTGCGGGGGGCCTTCGGGCGCGAGGCCTCCGAGGGCCTGCTCGTGTTGGCGGCGGTGGCGGAGGTGGTGGCGAGGGACGCGACGCAACGGGACGTGGAGAAGCGCTCGGCAAACCTTGCGATGCAACGGCAGGTGGTGGGTGCGGTGTTGGAGGCCATGCCCCGGCCGGGCGTGGAGTGGCGGACGGCATTGAACCTCGTGGCGGCGGCGTGGTTGCAGGAGGCGCAACTGGCGGCGGCGCGGCATCGGCCGCGGATGACGCGGGGCCAGCAGTTCGACCCGTACGGCAACCCGATCTTTTTTGGCGGCGACATGGAACCGCAGATGCAGAACCCGGGCCAGCTCCCGGCCTTGACGGTCGAGCAGGTGCTCGAGTCCGCCCCGGACGGCCGGTGGCTGGGGGTGCTGGACGCGAGCGTGTTGCCGCGGATGCATGGGTTGCTGGCGGACCTCCGGTTGAAGGCGGAGGACGACGACGCGGCGCTGAAGCATGTGGAGGCCTTGGCGGCGCTGGACCGTGAGCGGGCGACGGCGGCGGCGAATCAGTTCCTCGCGGCCTGGGCGCGCATCCATGACCCGAACCCGCCGGTGCGGAACATGATGCCGCGGTACTTCTTCCCCGGGGGGCAAATGCCGACGGGCATCCCGCTGACGCGGGCGTTGCAGGCGCGCAACCTTGGGTTGCTGGCGGGGGCCATGGAGCGGTTGCGCCGGTTGAACGTGGCGTTGAACGACGAGCAGGTGGTGGCGGCGTTCGCGATGGCGCACAGCCCGGCCGAGGTCTTCCGGGCGGAGGACATCGCCCGGGTGCTGGGTCCGGTGGGGACGATGTCGCCGGGGACATTGGCGGGGATGTTGCAGGCGATGCGCGAGCGGTTGGCGGGGCCTTGGAGGCAGGCGCGGGTGCAACAGGACGCCAAGACGCGGCGGACGGACAAGGAGATCGAGGCGGAAGTCATGCGCGGGTACGAGGTGCTCGCGGGCATGGTGGACGAGGCGGTTTCGGCGCGGCCCGACGAGTGGCGCCTGCGGCTGGTGCAGGGGGTGACCCGGTTTGATCGCGCGGAGTTCGACTACGGGCGGAAGGTGGAACTCAAGGAGTACACGCGGGAACGGGACGAGGCGTTCAAGGCCATGCAGGGGGCGGCGGCGTTGTATGCATCCAAGGTGGAGGGGTTGCGCGAGGGCGAGCGATCGGCGGCGGCCTTCCTGCAATGGTTCAACGCCACGCTGGGGGCGAGCGACCTGGCCTACCTGACGCGGCAGCAGGAGCCGGACACGAACCACCTCGCCAAGCTTCGGTCCGCGCTGATGGGATTGCCGGGGTCGGTGCGTGACGCGCACCTGGCGGAGTTTGGCAGGGCAGTGACGGCCGGGCTGTCCAGCATCAAGCCGGAACTCAAGGCGAGGTACCTGCGGGCGGGGCTGGCGGTGGCGGGCGAGCACGCGTCGATGGCCGAGGTGCGCAAGGTGGTGCGCCACTACGACGACCTGCTGGACGAGGTGTTGCTGGACGTGCGCGTGGACGGGCCGGCCGAGGTGGGGCACGGGTCGCCGTTTGGCGTGCACGTGGCGTTGCGGTACACGGAGGCCGTCGGACGCGAGTCCGGCAACTTTTCCAAGCACCTGCAAAACCAGCAGCGGATGCAGAACTTCTACAACCCCTACGGCACGCCGCCGGTGAACTACCGCGAGGACTTCGAGAAGCACCTGCGGACGACGTGGGACAAGAACTTCGAGGTGTTGGCCGTGACGTTCCACGACGAGCGGGTGGAGCCGCGGGGCCTTGGGAAGCCGGGCTGGCGGGAGACCCCCTACGCGTATGTGCTGTTGAAGGCGAAGGACGCGTCGGTGGACCGGTTGCCGTCCCTGCGGATGGACCTGGACTTCGTGGACCGGCACGGGGCCGTGATCCTGCCGGTGGCGTCGTCCGTGCAAATGCTGGACGCGCGGGCGGCGCGCGGCGCGGCGCGGCCATTGGCCGGGGTGGAATGCGTGCAGGTGCTGGACGACCGCGAGGCGTCGGAGGGAAGGCTGGGGCTGGAGATCAAGGCGACGGGACAAGGGGTCCTGCCGGAGTTGGACGAGCTTCTGGACTTGTCGTTGGAGGGTTACCGGGTGGAGAGGAAGCCCGGGGCCGGCCTGGCGCTGCTCCGCGTGGAGGCCGGAGGGGACGTCGTGGCACCAGTCACGGAGCGCACGCTGTTGCTGGCCCTGACGCCGGAGCCGGGCAAGGAGGCCCCCAGGAGCTTCCGATTCCCGGGCGCGCGGCACGCGGGCACCACGAACGCCTTCAAGCGCTACGCCGACGCCGACCTGGAGTCGGTCCAGGCCGAGGTTGCCCTGGCCAGCCTGAGGACGACGGGGTTCAAGCCCATGGGCTGGGCGATCGGGGCGGGCGTCGCCTTGGTGCTGGGCGCGGGGCTTTGGGGATTGCGACGTGGGCCGGCCGCGCCCGAGGCCACGACCCCGCGCCATCCGTTGCCGGAGCGCTGCACGCCGTTCACGACGTTGCGATACTTGCAACGCATCCAAGGCGACGCGCCGAAGGGATGGGCGCCCGAGCGACGCGCGGAGCTGGCGGCGGCCATTCGGGACCTGGAGGCGCGGCATTTCGGGCCGGGGCAAGCCGGGACGCCCGACGCCCAGGAGCCCGGGTTGGACGAGGTGGCGCGACGTTGGGCGACGTTGGCGGGGTAGGCATGGGGGCGAGCCGGGGATGACGGCGGGCCCGTCCATCGCCCACGCCGAAAATGGGTGCTTGCTTGGCGGTTGCGAGGCGACATAGGGTCCGCGTTCCTGCCTCGGGTGCCAAAGTGGTGCCGGGCGGTCAACGAGCTTTTACAAAGGTTATGGCAGTCAAGATTCGCTTGAAGCGTGGTGGCGCGAAGAACAACCCGGTCTATCGCATCGTGGTGGCCGACGGACGGAGCCCGCGCGATGGGAAGTTCATCGAGGAGCTGGGCACCTACGAGCCGGTGAAGAAGGGCGTGAACTACACGCTGGACCTGGAGCGGGCCAAGTACTGGCTCGGCGTCGGCGCCCAACCGTCGGACACGGTGGCGTCGTTCATCCGCCACGCGGTGCGCCAGCCGGTCGCGGCTTGAGGCCCTGGCTGGGCGGCGCCTGATGCCGCCGGCTGGAGCGCCGCACGATTTTTTCATCCAACACCAACGAGCCATGGACGATTTTGTTTACTTCGTGGTGCGGGCCTTGGCAGACGAGCCCAACGATGTCCGCGTGGACATGGTGGAGCGCGCCGGGATGTCGGTGATTCAATTGCGCGTGGCCGCCGTGGACGTGGGCAAGGTGATTGGACGCCGGGGCACCACGATCCAGGCGATTCGCTCACTGGTCCAGGTGGGCGGCGCCAAGACGGGTCGGCGTTGCACGCTGGATTTGGTGGAGGATTGAACCCCCCCCCGCGGAGCCATGCGGGTGGACGTGGTCACTTTGTTTCCCGCGATGTTCGCGGGGCCGCTGGACGAGAGCATCGTCCGGCGGGCGAGGGATGCGGGGATCCTGGACCTTCGGGTGCATGATCTCCGCCGCTGGACGCATGATCGCCACAAGACGGTGGACGATCGTCCGTTCGGCGGGGGGCCAGGCATGGTCCTCAAGCCCGAGCCGCTCTTTGAAGCCGTCGAATCGTTGCGAGGCGAGGGAACCCGGGTGGTGTTGACATCGCCGAGCGGCCGGTTGTTTGACCAGGCCTTGGCGCGCGAATGGGCGAAGGGTGGCCACCTGATCTTCCTCAGCGGGAGCTATGAGGGCTACGACGAACGCGTGCGCCGGCACTTGGTGGATGACGACGTCTCCATCGGCGACTACGTGCTCACGAACGGCGCGTTGCCGGTGATGGTGATGATCGATGCCGTGGCGAGGTTGTTGCCGGGGGTGTTGGGTGACGACGCGAGCTCGGTGGACGAGTCCTTCAGCGACGGGTTGCTGGAGTATCCCCATTACACGCGCCCGGCGGAGTTCCGGGGCTGGGGTGTCCCGGACGTGCTGATGTCCGGCAACCACGCGGAAATCGAGCGATGGAGGCGCGCGCAGGCGGCGCGCCGGACGGCGGAGCGGAGACCAGATTTGTGGGAGAAGCGGCGCTGGGAAAAGCCTTCCCGGCGTGCGCGGCCCGAGTGATGGAAATTTTGAAAGAGAAGGTAAGGCCATGAACAAAGCTGCACTGTTTGACAAGATCGAGGGCGAGCAATTCCGGAAGGACTCGCCGAAGTTCGGCGTGGGCGACTCCGTTCGCGTCCACACCAAGGTCGTCGAGGGCGACAAGGAACGCATCCAGACCTTCCCGGGTGTGGTGATCGGCATCCGGGGTCGCGGTCTGAACCAGACCTTCACCGTGCGCCGCATCAGCTACGGCGAGGGCGTGGAGCGCATCTTCCCGGTCAACTCCCCGCGCGTGGAGAAGATCGAGGTGGAGCGCCAGGGCGCCGTGCGCCGCGCCAAGCTCACCTACCTCCGGGGCCGCATCGGAAAGGGTGCCATGGCCGTGAAGGAAAAGGACACGTTGGCAACGGCGTCCGCCGCCAAGAAGTAGCGTTGTTCGGAACGTTTCAGCTGGAACGGTGCGCGCCGCGCCCGTGCTCCTCATCTCGGTGAGGACATCACGAAGCCACGCATCGCCTCCCGTCTGAATCGTCCCGGTTCCTGACGCGCCTCCGACGGAGGCCGTCCAACGGGCGTTCCCCACCTTGCGGGAACGCCCTTTTCGTTGGCCCGGCAACCATCGTCCGCAAACACCGGCTCAGGTTCAGCGGCGGGCGTTCTTTCGCGCCAAGGCAAGGAGATGCTCCCAGTTGAAGGCCGGGCCCGGGTCCACCTTGTTGGGTTGGACGTGGTAATGGCCGAGAAGCCCGGAATGGTTCTCCAGTTGGGAAGGCGACAACGCATTCGGGATCACCCGGCCGTCGGGTCCACGCGGGGCCTCGAGCCGGATGCGTGGCAAGACCTCGTGGAGCGCCGCCGCCAGCTTGCCCAACGCGTCGTATTGCTGCGGCGTGAAGTCGTACTGGATGAGGTCGTTGCCCTGGATCTTCCCGATGATGGGATCGGGCCGGGCCGGTCGCCCGACAAACCCAGGGGTGGCGATGCCGGGATCCCCGATGTATTCGGGGAAGATCAGCCGAATGCCTTGGTCATCTCGTGCGTACCAGGAGTCGAGGACGTGGCGCTGGGCGACCGGATGGGCTCCGGCCTGGGCGATCTCGATGCCGATGCTGCGGCTGTTGGACGTGGTGGCGTGCCAGGCGCGCTCCTTGAGGTCGAGCGTTTGGTAGAGGGTGCCATCAACGTCGAGCATGAAGTGGACGGAGAGGCCGCGTTGGTCGTGCAAGACCTCGAAGCACCGGCGGCTGGTGCCGGTGGCGTCGAAGTGAATGACGAACTGGTCCACGCGTTCCTGGAGTTCCCCGAGCTTCCAGCCGCCGCCGCGGACGCGCTCGCGCATGGCGGCATCAAGCCCGTCGCGCCGAAGCCCGAACCGATTGGGCGTCTCGGGACCCTTGCCCGTCGCATGGGTGGAATCCCAGTCGGAGGATTCAAAGGGGGCAAACCTCCTCTCAACCCGGTAGGCGTCATACCCGCCGGGATCCATCCACGTGATGACGCGCGTGCCCGTGTGGAACCATTGGCCGCACACGATGATTTCATCGCCGTTGCGAACCAGGGGTTGGCCGGGGGCGAACCGCGGCCGCGTGGCGCAGCCGACCCAGGCCACGGCAACAATGAGAAGGGCAAGGAGGCGGGACATGGCAGGAGGGCGAATGACGTGACGAGCGCGAAGTAGCTTCAAGGGTTGGCGAGGAGACGTTGGATGGCGGGAAAGAGGACCCCCTGGACGGAGGGATCAACGCCGGACGATCGGGGCTCCGTCTCGTAGCCCCCGAGGCCGTAGGCGATCTCGGTGCCGATGTACTGGGGCCCGTAGTCGCCATAGGCCGCCATGGCGACGCGCAGGTCGGGACGCATGAGGCGCGCGGCGAGTTGATACTCGACGAACAACTCCCCGGGGAGGTGGAGGATGCGGATGTTGCCGAGGCGCAGGCAGGAAAGGTCGGTGGGCGCTTGCTGCTGGCGACGTTCGACGAAGGCGAGCTGGGCGGCTTGGACGTAGAGGGCCGGGGACGGCCTGCGGATCGCGGCGTCGATGTCCCCCGCCTTGAGATGGCGGGCGACCGGCAACTGGACCGGCTCGGAGGACCACCCGACATCGGCGGTGGCGATGGGCCTGCGTTCCATGGATTGCCATGCGCGTTGCATGCCCTCGGCAAGACGGCGCGCGAGGACGGGTCGGTTGGTGGGGTTGCCGTCGTTGTACTTGCCGGCGCCCAAGTTGCCGCCGGCGCCGTTGAAGTGGACGTGGAGGGTCCCGGGAAGCGCTTGGTCGCGAAGGAAACGGGCGATGCCGGGAAAGTCGGGGTTGGCGATGCCGGTGCGGTAATAGCTTTGCGGATGCGTGGCGTAGTAGGTGAGGACGGCGACGGGCTTGTCGTGGCTCCAAAGGCCAACGGCAACGACCAGGGGATCGATGAGGCCCTCGGGGGCGGCGCGAAGGGCGGGGTCGGCCGTGGCGGTGTACCGCACCGCCCGGACGAAGCCGTTGGTGCCGGGAACGCGTCGATTGGAGGCCACCTCGAAGACCTCGGCCTGGCCCCAGCCGACGTGGGTGAGGGGGACGGCAAGGGTGGAGGCTCGCGCGACGGCATTGGACGCGCGGAGCATGGCCGGGCGGACGATGTCGGAGTGGAAGCAACCCGGGGCGAGGCCCCGGGATACGAGGACTCGCTCGGAGGTGCTGTCGGCGACCGGGGCATCGTGCTGGTGCAGCGCGTGGAGGGCGACGCGGGACCGGCGGGTGCCGGCGGCGGCGGCGAGGAGGTCGCGGAAGGCGTCGTGGGAATCATTGGCGACGCCGATCCAGTCGATGGCGGCCAGGACGATGGGTTCGCCGGCGCCCCGGATGACGACGCCGCGGCAGCGGAGGGTCAGCTCCCCGGCGGCGGTCATGGGATCATAGGCGAGGCTGGATCCGGGGGACGGGGTGGCGTCGGCGTCGAACGGTGCCACGGCGAGCTGGGCGCGGGCGACGAGGAGTCCGGCGCCGAGGGCGAGGAACCACCGATGAGGTGCGCGAAGGAGCATGGAATTCATCCCGGGCCGAAGGCGCGGAAGAATCAAGCCCGGGCTTGCTGGCAGGGCATGGATACGGCTTGGCGTTGGGGCGTCGGTCGCCGCATGATGCGGCTTCTCGCGGGGCCAAGACCCGCTGCAACGCATGAAGCGCACGCACCACTGCAATGAACTTCGTCCCGCACACGCGGGCGCCAACGTCATCCTTGATGGCTGGGTCCATTCCCGGCGCGATCTCGGCGGGCTGATCTTCATCGACCTCCGGGACCGCGAGGGCCGCACGCAAACCGTGCTGGACCCGTCGGTGTTGCCGGCGGACGCGTTCGCCCAGGCGAGCCGCCTGCACAGCGAGTCGGTGATCCGCGTCTCCGGGACGGTGCGCCTGCGCCCGGAGGGGACGCGCAACGACAAGATTGCCACGGGCGAGGTGGAGGTGCTGGTGCGGGGCGTGGAGGTCCTGAACCACGCGGCCGTCCTGCCGTTCTCCATCGACGACCCGGAGGTGGCGAACAAGGTGAACGAGGAGCTGCGGTTGCAGCACCGGTACCTCGACCTGCGTCGGCCGGAGATGGCGCGCAACCTTCGGACCCGGTCCAAGGTGGCCATCGCCACGCGGCAGTACATGGACGAGCAGGGCTTCCTGGAGGTGGAGACGCCGACGTTGTTCAAGTCCACGCCGGAGGGGGCGCGCGAGTTCCTGGTGCCGAACCGGAGGGAACCCGGGACGTTCTACGCGCTTCCCCAGTCGCCCCAGCAGTTCAAGCAAATCCTCATGGTCTCGGGCGTGGAGCGGTACTTCCAGCTCGCCCGTTGCTACCGGGACGAGGACCTGCGGGCGGACCGCCAGCCGGAGTTCACGCAGGTGGACATCGAGATGTCGTTCATTGATCGCGAGGACATCTACGCCTTGATCGAGGGATTGCTGAAGCGGGTGTGGAAGACGGCGCTGGACATGGACATCCCCGCGCCGTTCAAGCGCATCAGCTTCGAGGAGGCGCTGAACCGGTGGGGCATCGACAAGCCGGACACCCGGTTTGGCATGGAGTTGGTGGACTTCACGGAGACGTTTCGCGCGTCCGCCTTCAAGGTCTTCGCCGGCGCCGTGGCTTCGGGCGGGGTCGTCAAGGCCATCAATGCCAAGGGCCTTGCCGGGGCGACGCAGGGCCAGATCGAGACCATGACGGAGCACGCAAAGAGCTTCGGCGCCAAGGGCCTCGCCTACATCAAGGTCGAGAACGGCGAGTGGAAGTCGCCCATCGTGAAGTTCTTCACCCCAGCCGAGAAGGACGCGCTGGTGTCGGGCCTGGGCATCGAGGAAGGCGACCTGATCTTGTTTGCCGCCGACCAGTGGCTCAACGCCTGCGAGATCCTCGGCAAGATCCGGCTGTATTGCGCCGACGTGCTCAAGTCGCAGGGCCGCCTCGTCATCGACCCGCGCCGGTTCGACTTCCTGTGGGTGGTGGACTTCCCCCTGCTCTCCTTCGACAAGGAGATGAACCGCTGGTATTCGAGCCACCATCCGTTCACCGCCCCCGTGGCCGAGGACATCCCGCTCCTCAAGCAGGATCCCAAGAAGGTGCGGGGCCAGCACTACGACATCGTCGTCAACGGCGTCGAGCTGGGCGGTGGTTCCATCCGAATCCACCAACCCGACGTCCAGAAGACCGTGTTCGAGGACATCTTGCAGATCCCGCCCGACGAAACCCGCCTGCGGTTTGGCTACATGCTGGACGCGTTCCAGTACGGCGCGCCGCCGCACGGAGGCATCGCGCTGGGCTTCGACCGCCTTTGCGCGATCTTGTGCGGGACGACGAGCATTCGCGACGTGATCGCGTTTCCCAAGACCGCCAAGGGCACCTGCCTCATGACGGACTCGCCCTCGCCGGCCTCGCCGCGGCAGCTCCGGGACTTGCACCTGGAGGTCAAGGCGGCGCCCCCGAAGGCATAGCCGCCCCGCCGCCGCGTGAGGGCACGCGGCCTACAGCATGGGTGAATAAGCCGGGACGATTCAGTTGGGTCGGTCGTGCTGCTTGATCTTCTTTCGCAAGAGCTTCGTCCTTCGCTCGTTACGGGCCTCGTACCGGCCCGCGCCTCGCTCACTCCTCGTCTTGCGAAAGAATCTGCGGCGCAATCACTTCCCTCCCAACTGAATCGTCCCGGATCAGTGGCAGCGCCGCCTCGGCTCTGGATGGGTCGCGTCCAGTATCAGGATGCCGCTGCCA
>CAIRNV010000028.1 GCA_903880005.1 uncultured Verrucomicrobiota bacterium
ACGACGTGGGACGCGAAAAGAGCCGCGGCCCTTCGGGTTGCTCCAAGAATGCCCCGGGGCTTCGTGGTTCGTCCGTCACAGACCGCTGCGGGTAGGCTCCGTCCTCACGCCTTGCCCCGGGGCATTCTTGGAGCAACCAAACACCAGCGATTTGTGAGACACGACACTAGCCCATTCCAACCTCACCCTCAGGCTGATATCTCTTCACGTCCTTGAAACGGTCCAGGTCCCGGTCAAACGAGGCGACCGGCACACCTTGGTGGACTGCGATGGCGGCCACCAAGGCGTCCGGGAAATCGACCGGCTGCGCCTTGAGCCGTTCCAAGGCGTCCAGCGTGACCTCTTCCAATGGCACCTTGAGACGACAACCCGTGATGAGGTCACGGATGGCACCTGCCACCTCTGCCCGATCCTGCTTGTAGAAGCCGGTCAGGACGAATGCTGTCTCGGCCACAATCGTTGGGTCGAGGTGCAGCTCGACCTTTCCCGAGGCACTCTGGAGGAAGAGCCCGGCGGCGGCCGAACTCATCGTCGGATGGTCGTCTCGGAGAAAACGGACCAGCAGGTTCGTGTCGAGGATGTAGCGCTTCATCCTCGGCGATGCTTGGCGGCGTCGTGACGGGCCCGGTAGGCGGCGACCGCAGCCTTCTCGGCCTCGATGCCAGGGAACGCCACCTCCGATTTCAAGCATCCGCGCAATTCACTGACGCCGCGCACGCGACGGGCCACAAGCGTTTCTCCTTCGACCGACCAAGAGAGTCGAGACCCCGCCTGAACGGGGAAAATGCGGCGGACTTCCTCCGGAATGGTTATCTGCATCTTCGTGGTTACGGTGGTGATGGTGCTTGCCATCCTTCAGACCCTACCAAACAGCCAAGTAAGCCTCAAGCAGCTCGAAATACCTGCTGCCAGGTCGCCCAATAGAAGGGATCACCACGGCCCGTGGGCTTCCCCTTCCGCCTTCAAGTTCCGCGAGATTCTGCGGTTCCCCCGCCTTGTCGGACATCGGATCCGTGTTCGTTGTCGTTCAAGCCCGGGCTGGTGGGCCTCGGCGGGAGATCCTTCTTGGCGTCAGATCTTCCACCAGCCGATTCACACGGCGGGTGGTCCCAAGCGAGCGTCCCGGAGGACGGTTTCTACTTCCTATGGCAGAACCTCCCGCAGAGAGCCGAGACGGCTCTGCCACCTTGTCCCCATGCTGTCGGCCGCCGGGTTGAACCCAGAGGCGCCTTACGACGACCTAGGGTTCCCTCCATTCCCTCCCGCCACTCGCGCCCGGCAGGCGGCGAGCCGTGCCTCAAGCTGCTCCAGCTCGTGACCCCATCGGGCCACCGCCGGCGCCATCTCCACGGTCCTCTTCATCTGGCGCACGGATTCCTCACGGAAGGGCAAGGCGTCGGCAGGACGCCCCTGCTTCTCCAGGACATGGGCTAGCCAAGAAAGCCCCACCGCCAACTCCCGTTGCCACCCCGCATGGCCCGGATCGATTTCCGCCAGCCTCCGGGAAATCTTCAATGCCTCCCCGAACGACTCCAATGCGCCCGTCAGGATCCCCTGCGACTTCATCACCCCACCCACGCGGTTATGCGCCACCGCCAACTCCCGTTGCCACCCCGCGTTCCCGGGATCGAGTTCCGCCAGCCGCCGGAAAATCTTCAAATACTCCCCGAACGACTCCAACGCGCCCGTCAGGTTCCCCTGCGACTCCAGCACCCCCCCGACCTTGCTATGCGCCACCGCCAAATCCCCTTGCCACCCCGCGTTCCCGGGATCGAGCTCCGCCAGCCTCCGGGAAATCTTCAAAAACTCCCCGAACGACTCCAACGCGCCCGTCAGGTTCCCCTGCGACTCCAGCACCCCACCCACGCGGCTATGCGCCACCGCCAACTCCCGTTGCCACCCCGCGTTGCCGGGATCGAGTTCCGCCAGCCTCCGGGAAATCTTCAAATACTCCCCGAACGACTCCAACGCGCCCGTCAGGTTCCCCTGCGACTCCAGCACCCCACCCATGCGGCCATGCGCGACCGCCAACTCCCGTTGCCAACCCGCGTTACCAGGATCGAGTTCCGCCAGCCGCCGGGAGATTTTCAAACACTCCCGGAACGCCACGTTTGCATCCGCCGTTTTGCCACGCGCATCGAGCCAATCCCCCTTGAGGCACCATGCATCGGCCTCTGCCCGGGTGTCGCCGGTGTCCTGGGCCAGTTTCATTGCCGTTTCCGCCGCCACCCCAACCGCGTCCGCGGAGTCCTCGCCCCGTGAAATCTGCTCCCATGCGACGACCATGAGCGCCCAGGCCATCGCCCGGCCGGCGAGGAAGCGTCCGTCCAGCAACTCGCGCAGCGCACGAGCCATGCTGGCGCGATGCTCCGGTCGTGCTCCGCCCGACCATGCCCGGTCCAGCTTCTCCAATTCGGTCGCGCCCTCGTTGGGCGAACCCGACAAGAGATGGAATATCCATTCCACCTGGAGATACGGGTCGGCCTCGGATGCATACAGGGACGCGGCCATGGCGGACAGTTCGCGGAACCGGGCCGGCCTTTCCTGGAGCATGAGCCGCCGCCAGCCGAGACGCGTGTTCTCGTGAACGTTGCGAATCTCGTCCTGGCTGCCCCCGTACCGTTCGACAAAGGAAAATCCCTTGAGCGCCTCGAATCGCTCGTTCGCGTCGTCAGGAGAGATTCCGAGAACGCGCCGGAGGAGATCCGCATCGAACCAATGCAACACGGCGGCCGCGTCCATGGCGTCGAAGACCCTCGATTGGAGGGGATCGGCATGGGTGCGGATAACGAATCCTGCAAGGACGCCCGACTTGAGCTGGGTGTCGTCGCCACACCGGCTCAGCGCCCCCATGATTTCCTCGAGGGTGGTCTTCACGGGCGTCCTCCGAGCACGTCAAACAAGGGGATCACCTTGTCCGGCCGTCCCTCCGTGGCGGCGACCAACGTCTGCCAGTCGTTGCCTGCGACCCCGACACCCAGGCGCGGATATTTCTTTTCGACCCATGGCTTCCAGTCGTTGGGATCGAGGATCGGGCCGAGTTGGTGCCATACGGAGTTGTCCCGCCACGGGGCATGGGTTCGTTCCGGAATGGACTGCCCGCCGACGATGACCGCGAGGCCCGGCGACTTCTCCACCTCATCGAGGAGCTGGTTGATCCAGTGCACGACCTCCGGTGACTTGGCCACCGCCTCGTACTGGTCCAGAACGATCACGACCGGGACGGGCAAGGTTCGCAGGGATCTCCAAAACGCCAGGGGCTGCCTCCATTCTTGGGTGACGCGGGCTGTCAACTTGGGCTCAAGATCGAGGGCCAGGCGGTCCAGGATGGCTTGGACATCCTTGAACGAGTTCAGGCTTACCTCCGCCACGGCAACCTGCCGCGCCCTCGCATAACGGACGGTCTCGCGGAGCAGGCACGTCTTCCCAAATCCGGACTCGCCCGAGAGCAACACGATGCGTTCCCTTGAGGACCCGGAACAGAGCCGGACGATCGACGGCCACTCGCAGCGGATACGATCCGCGATGTTCGGGGTGAACCCAGCATCAGGTTCCGGCCACCGTGCCTCCGAAACCGTCGGCTGCATTCCAAGGGTTTGACCAATCCAACGAGCGAGGGCGTTGAATTGTTGGGGATCTTCCAAGGGCTCAAACGGATGCCACCCCGAAAGCGTTGGGGGAACGTTCTCCTTGCTTGGCTTGTCCAGGAACACCATGCGGAACCGGTTATTGATGCCCTGAGCTTCATAGAGGATCTGGCCTATAACGCGCGCCTCCGAGGCGGAGCCACGACTGGAGTGCGAGGTCTGCTTCCCCGCGTAGGCGTCATACCAGCCCTGCGAGCCCACCACGACGACACAGGCCGAATGCTGCGCATGGTCCTCGCACCACGCACGCCAACCGCCGTCCGGCCCGCCCGGATTGTCCTCGAGGAAGAACTGGTCCAGGACCACCGGCAGCCCGGCGTCGCGCAAACGTTGGCCGAGAACGCGAACCCTGCGTGCATGCTCCGGGTTCTCGTTCCGGTAGCTGATGAAGACCTCCTTTCTCATCGGTGGCGTGGCGCTCAAGGCGGGCCAAGTATTGGTGGATGCATGCGGCCGATGGCAAGCCCGCATGCCGCGTCCCGGATCCCCGCGCAAGCCGTTTTTGAGTGCCCGTTTCCCGCCTCACGCGGCCCCGCCGTAGGGTGGACCCAGCAGGATCTCTTCGTGTCCTCGCGGCTTCGTGTGATCCATAAAACCAGCGCCTCGTTCGGCGATCCCGTGAGTGAGGAAGCTGGGAATGGATCTCAAGAAGACACGAAGAGCCGAAGAAGGCACGCGCGTGGGTGCTCAAGACGGGGTTCATGCGCATCCGCCACGATGGCGAGTTGGCACGCAGCCTGTCGCCTCGCACCTGCTTGTGGATCGAGAGCCTCCGTCGTCCTGATGCGGGGATTTGGGTCTTCCGGCTTCCAGCGGAACCTCCCGCCGAGACGCCGAGACGCGGAGCCATGAGGAAAAACATCTCTCCAACGTTGGTGCAGGACGTCAGCCAGGGGATGCGCCAGAGCCATCCACCAACCAACCCACGAGACGGCTCCGAACCTCCGATGCCTGCCCTGACCCGAGAGCGCCAACGGCGCGACACACGCCAGCCCGGGGCAACGCCCCGGGTTGGCCCGCCCACACCATCCATCCCAGCCCTGAAAGGGCGCACCAAACATGGTTCAGGAAGACATTCCAAAAGAGCGCCAAACCACCGAACCGATGGCGTCGCGGCCCATGCGGAACCCAAAACCTCCGCGTCTCCGCGCCTCGGCGGGAGACTCCGCTTCATGTACCTGGAAGATCTCCCCGACACCTTCCCATGACATCACTGGCCGCATGAAACGACTGAAGCTGAACCTCCCGCCGAGACGCAGAGACGCGGAGACATGAGGAAAAACATTTCTCCAACGTTGTCGGAGGACTTCAGCCAGGTAATGCGCTATGGCCATCCACCAACCGACCCACGAGACAGCTCCGATCCTCCAATGCCTGCCATGACCCGAGAGCGCCAACGGCGCGACACACGCCAGCCCGGGGCAACGCCCCGGGTGCAACAAACATGGTTCATGGAGACATTCCAAAAGAGCGCCGAGCCGCCGGACCGATGGCGTCGTGGCCCATGCGGAACCCAAGACCTCCGCGTCTCCGCGCCTCGGCGGGAGACTCCGCTTCATGTACCTGAAGAATCTCCCCGACACGTTCCCATGACATCACTGACCGCATGAAACGACTGAAGCTGAACCTCCCGCCGAGACGCCGAGACGCAGAGTTTGGAAGGGTGAGGGAAACCTCGGGCGCTATTCCATCCGTGCCCTCCGTGTCCGCCGTGGTTCCAACCTGCTGGATGCCCCCCGGCGGTCATTCAGCGGCCTTGGGGTTTTTGAAACCACGGAAGGCACGGATGACACGGATCCCTAGTTGCCTCGCCAGGACGCGGAGCCTCCTGTCTCCGCGTCTCTGCGTCTCCGCGGGCCATCCTCTTCAACCCGCGCTGCCGTGCCGCTGTTCACCTCGCCGCCCCTCCGTCCTTCGTTTCAGGGTCGGCCTCCCAAAAGTGCAGCGCCCCCCCGCGGGCGACGGCGGCCACATACCGACCGTCAGGGGAAAAGCGCACCCGGAAGAACTTCGCGCCCTCGCCCCGGAGCGTCGCGACTTCGGACCCAACCTCCGGGTCCCACAGCTTGACCGCCTCGCGTCCATGCCCGCCCGTCGCCACGCGGCGTCCATCAGGCGAGAACGCCGCCGACCACGTCCCTTGAAGGTGGCCGCGCAGGGTGGCCTTCCACTCCAACGTGTCCGCATCCCACACCCGCACCACGCCGTCCTCGCCCGTCGTCACCAAGGTCCTTCCGTCGGGCGAATGCAGCACGTCGGTGCAGGGCTCCCTCGTGGACGCCGACGCGCCCAAGGGCTGGCCGTCTTGGGCGCGGAACCGTTGCAACGAGCCATCGCGATGCACGCTCACGAGGGAGGCGAAGTCCGGTGCCAACGACGCAGCCACCACGTCCCCGGGCAAGTGCCAGGCCGCTTCAGGCATCGGGCGATCCTCGCGCCAACGTCGAACCCCGCCTTGGCCGTCCACCACCCACCATTCATCGGTGGTGCCCTGGTGTCGCAACAGCACCGGCACGGACTTCCCGGCCTTGCCTCGCACCCGCATCCGGCCGGTGGCCGTGTCCCACACCTCGACCGCGCCCGTGTCCGTTCCCACGACGACCCGGGAGCCGTCCGACGCCAGCCCGACCTCGGCGAAGGTGCCGTCGAACGCGCCCAACGTTCTCACCGTCATGGGTCCGGCATGGGGCAACCCGCAGACGCGAAGCGCGCCGTCCCAACCCGCCGCCACCACTTCGTCACGACCGGGCAGGAACTGGAACGACGCCACCCCGATGGGCGCGAGCGCATGGCCTCCCTCGGTCCTGGACCGACCCGGATCCCACGCCAACACCCGGCCATCCATGCTTCCCGAGTAGAGGACCTTGCCATCGGGCGACCACGCCACGGCATGGATGACGTCCGCATGCCCGCGAAGCGGCGGGGACAAGGGGGAGGCGGCGGACCTTGGCCCGCGTGCATCCATGTCCCAGGTGCGCACCGTTTGATCGGCGCTCCCGCTGGCGATGCGGCGTCCGTCCGGGGACCACGCGAGGGCCGACACCCAAGACGCATGCCCGTCCATGCGGGCCGATTCCCCGCCATTCGCCGTGTTCCAGACGCGCATGGTTGAATCGGAGAAGCCCGCGCCCGTGGCCATGCGCGAGCCATCGGGCGAGATCGCCAACGCGGTGATTCCTTCCTTCGATGCCTCCCACGACCTCAGCACGCGGAGCGTGGCGGCATCCATGAGGTGCACCCATCCGTCGGTGCCGCCCCAGGCGAGGCGTTGCCCGTCCGGGGTGAATGCGAGCACGCCCTTGTGTGGGCCTTCGGGCCGCGAGACGGCAAACGACGCGATGTCGCCGCCGTCGCCAAGACCCTGCAATCGAACCGTGGCGTCCGCGTGGAACACGGCGAGGCGGTTCGCCTTGGCCGACAACGCGAGCGCCAGCGGGGCCGCGTCACAGGACAACGCAAGCACCGGACGCCGGGAGGACGCCTGCCACACGTCGATGCCGTGCCCGCCATCCGGACCGCGCCGGGCCCAGGCCACGAGATCCCCGTCCTCCGACACCGCCAACGCGCGCGGTGCGCCGCCCGCATGGTTTGTCCAAGGGATGCCCCCGGACGCCCAGGGACGGACGTGGACGCGTCTGCTGAAATCACGCAGCACGCCCAACCCGTCGCGGGTGACGACCATGGCGGCCACCGGTGCGTCGGGTCCATCCATCGACGCGACGACATCACCACGAGCCATTCGTTGCAGCCAACGCCATTCCCACTTGCGCAGGTCCGGCGCGCCGTGGGCCGGGATGGATCGGGCGAGGATGTCGCGCACGCGGCCCAGTTGGTTTCGTTCAAGGGCGATCCCGGCGAGGTTCATGTCGGCCACGTAGGCCGCGCGACGCGCCGCGTGCTCGCCGGCCTCGGCTCGGGCACGCTGGAGCGATTCCGAGGCGCGGGCGACGGCCTCGTGTCGCCATGCCATGGCGGTGAACGCGAAGGCGACAACCCAAGCCACGGCCACCACGGCACCGGCCGCGACGGGGACGCGATGGCGTCCCGCCCATTTGCGCAACCGGAGCCACGTTCCCGCCGCCCGCGCGTGGACGGGCTCGCCGGAGAGGTATCGGGTCAGATCGAGCGCGAGATCGTGAACCGTGGCGTAACGCCGCGAAGGATCCCTTTCCAGGCACTTCATCACGACGGCGTCGAGGTCGCCGCGAAGGGCGGAGAACCATCGAGACGCGGTGGTGGCGCGGGCGTCGGCGGCGCGGGCGGCCTCGGGCGGGGCCAAGCGTTGAACGCGTTGGCTGGGCGTTGGTGGGTCCACCACGGCCATGTTGCGGCGAAGCGTCTCGATGCCGGACTTCAGCCATTCGGCGGCGTCCGTGGGCGTCGTCGCGGCGAGCAGCTCGTAGAGCAGGACCCCGAGGCTGTAGAGGTCGCTGCGCGTGTCCACGAAGCCTCCCCGAACCTGCTCAGGGCTGACATAGGCGGGCGTGCCGAGGAACGAGTGCCATGGGTTGGAGGTGGCGTCTTCGGGGCCCTCGGCGGCGGTGGACTTGGCGATGCCAAAGTCGATGACCTTGGGGATGGCGACGCCGTCCCGTTCGGCGACGAGAATGTTGGAGGGCTTGAGGTCGCGATGGATGACGCCCTTTTGGTGGGCGTGCTGGACGGCATGGCAGACTTGCAGGAAGAGGCGGATGCGGCCGTCGAGCCCGAGGCGACGACGGTCGCAATGGGTGGTGATGCGCTCGCCCTGGACCCGTTCCATCACGAAGAAGGGACGGCCCCGCACCGTGGCCCCGGCGTCGAGGACGGTGGCGATGTTGGGGTGCTCCATGAGGGCGAGGGCGCGGCGTTCGACCTCGAAGCGTGCCAGGACCTGGCGGGTGTCCATGCCGGGCTTGATGAGCTTCAGCGCCACCGTGCGTTGCATTGGCGCGAGCTGGTCCGCCACATAGACGACACCCCATCCACCCTCGCCCAGCTTCTCGCGTAGGCGGTAGGGGCCGATGACCGTGCCGGGGCCCTCCTCGGGCCACGGGGTGCCGCCCGAGATGGGGCCGGAGGGTCCCTCCGGGAGGAATCCGCCCGGAAGATCATGAGCGCGGACGAGGGCATCCACCTGGGCACGCAAGGCCGTCCCGACGCCGCAATGCTGGTCGAGGTACGCCTCGCGGGCGTCGTCGTCGGGGATGTCGAGGGCCTCCACGAACAAGGTGCGAAGGCTGGGCTCCTCACCGGGGTTCATGGCGTGGAACCCTCCTGCCGCGTGATCTCGTGGTACAGCCACGCGCGTGCGAAGGCCCAGCACCGCTTGGCGGTGCGACCCGAGAATCCAAGCACCTCGCCGGCCTCGTACAGGGTCAGGCCGCCAAAGAACCGGAGCTTCACCAATTCGCCGCTCCTCGGGTCCACCTCCATCAGCCGCGCCAATGCCTCGTCCAAGGCCAGCAACGTGTCCGCCTGCGTCTCCGAGGCCACGTCCACGTGCTCGAGGTCGAGCCGTTCCCATCCGCCGCCACGCTTGGCCGCGCCCCGGCGGCGGGCGCGCTCGATGAGGATCCGCCGCATGGCCTCGGCCGCGACGCCGAAGAAGTGGTTGCGGCCCTGCCAGACGATGTCCTTGGAGGCGGTGATGCGAAGCCATGCCTCATGGACGAGCGCGGTGGGCTGCAAGGTCTGGTGGGCGGGCTCGGTGGACATCTTGGAGGCGGCGAGCCGACGCAGCTCGGCATAGACCATGGGCAGGAGACGCTCCGAAGCGTTGGCATCGGTGCCGACCTCCGACAACGCCCGCGTCAGGTCGGACAACGCCGCATCCTCGCCCGAACCATCGGGCTGCTCGCTCTTCATGGGATCCATCAGGGGAACGCCCAACGGCGCCCTCCATCATGCGCAGGACGACGGGAAAAAGGGACAGGAATGGAGAGGGAACCCGCGCGGGATGGGCGAAGAGCCAGGGAATGGCAGGCCTGGTGCGGCATCAACGTGAACCCAGGAACGGACGGCACCGATGGCTCGCGTGTCCGGGTCCATGGACCGCCGATGACCGATCACTTCCCTCCCAACTGAATCGCTCCGGCTTGGCCGGAACGTCGTCTGTGCCGGTGGGTTCACCGCGATTGCCTGCGAGTGTATCTCACGATAGACCACTGGCATGTTGCTGCGAGATACACTGGTGAGCGTGCTGGCCGCGCCGGTCGCCGTGGGCCCGCCCGGGGCGGAGGTGCCGCGCCAGGTGTTGAAGTCGCTGCGACGTGCCGCGGGACATGCGCTGGTGCTGACCGGGGTGCGCCGTTGCGGCAAGAGCACGTTGCAAGCCCAGCTTCGCCGACAAGAGGGCGGACCGGCGGTCTTCTGCAATCTCGAGGACACGCGCCTGTATGGGCTGGGACCGGCGGATTTTCCGACCCTGCTCTCCGTGCTGGAGGAACACCATGCCGGTGCCTCGGTGTTCCTGGACGAAGTGCAGGAGGTTCCTGAATGGCAGCGTCTCGTGCGTGCCTTGCTGGATGGGGGACGGAACGTTTGCGTCACGGGCTCGAACGCCTCGCTCCTGGGTCGGGAACTCGGAGCCAAGCTCACGGGCCGCCATGTCTCGGTCGAGGTCCATCCGTTTTCCTATGGTGAATACCTGGCTTTCCGTGGAAGGGAGCGCGGGTCGGCCACGTTGAGGGACTATCTGGACGAGGGCGGGTTTCCTGGTGCACTGCGCGATCCAACGCTTGGGGGAACGCTGCTGCGCGAACTGCTTCGGGACGTGGTCCAGCGGGACATCGTCTCGCGTCATGGCCTGCGTGACACACGACACCTGATGAACCTCGCCTTGCACTTGCTGGCCCACACCGGGCA